>BLMD01000160.1 GCA_011959925.1 Lachnospiraceae bacterium | reverse complement strand
CAAAGTCATTGTCCTTTAAGCAGGTGCAGACGCCGCCCCTGTTTGCGAAACAGTCGCCGTGTGTCCTGCATTCCGGCATCACATCAGTCATCTTTTATCCCTCCTGAAATCAATCTGATATTCCCCGCCATCCTTCTGCGGAGGGTTTCCGTTTTGTTGAACTGCGCCCTCCAGCGCCTCCGCTCCGGGGTATCCGCAGGAAGCGCCTCCTCTATTTCTTTGTACATTTTGCATAGTGCCGCATACCCGTCTGCCAGCTCCCACAGCTCCGAAAGCAGCTCCGCCCTCGTTTCATCAGAGCAGTATGAATTGATGAGCCTCGCGGCTTTCCTTGCCGCCGGCATCTTGCAGGGGAAGAACGCCTCAATGTTCAGCTCCATATATCCCATCCCGTATTCAATCCGCAGCCGTTCCATCATGCACCCCCTGCCTAATCCTTCTGGTAAAAATCGCATTCATAGCCATCTGCCCGGAGCAGCAGCCCTTTCGCCCAGGGCGGCGTCCTTCCCATCTGTTCACATACGGCAGAAAGAGACATCCTCCTGTCCGCTTCAATTATGATCTCATCATGCACCGTAGCCACGATTGCACAGTTCCGTAAAGTCCGCATGGCATAGCAGAGAATATCCCGGCTGACCGCCTGCACAATGTTCTCCACAAACTTGGGGCCATAGCTTTCCAGCCTCTCCCATTTCTTCGTGCCGCTCACGCCAATGTAAGTGACGGACTCCCCGCCAAACCGGTTCTCGCCAATCCTCGGCTTCACATACGCAAGCCGCCGCCCGGAAAAAAGCGTGATGAACAGCATCCCGCTCTGGTAATCAAAGCGGATGCCGTGTGTTTCCGTTGGCACTCTCTTTTTGATGCATTCCTTCACGGCACGGTCTGCTGCCCACCAGAACTCCGTAATGCTTGGGTTGGAATCCCGCCATGCTGACACAAGCGGCTGCAGCTCTTCCTCCGCAATCCCCATCTCCAATGCGCCCATGGATTTCAATGCCCCGACTGATCCGCCATAGCCGAGTGCTAATTCGGCTATTTTACCTTTCTGACGCAGATGCCCGTTCACGCCGTGCTTTTCCACCGGCACATGGAACATCTGTCTTGCCGAGGCGCAGTAAATATCACCGCCGCCTTCGAACACTTTAATCCGCCACCGCTCCCCGGCGATCCATGCGAGCACCCTCGCCTCGATTGCGGAAAAGTCCGCCACGATGAACTTCCTTCCGTCCTGCGGCACGAAAGCCGTGCGGATGAGCTGTGAGAGCGTATCCGGGATGTCCTCATAGAGCATAGCAAGGGCATCGTAATCCCCGGCTTTCACAAGTTCCCGCGCCTGTGCCAGATCCGGGATATGGTTCTGGGGCAGATTCTGCAACTGTATAATGCGGCCGCTATACCGGCCGGTCCTGTTAGCTCCGTAAAACTGGAACATCCCGTGCGCACGTCTGTCCGCGCACACCGCATTCTCCATCGCCTGGTATTTCTTCACCGAGGACTTTGCAAGCTGCTGCCGCAGGGCAAGTGCCTCCCCCAAAGGCTCCGGCGCAGTCTTTAACAGTTCCGCCACCGCCTTTTTATCAAGGGAATCCGTCTCCATCCCGTTCTCCGAAAGCCACTGCTTCATCTGCTGCACGGAATTGGGGTTCTCCAGTTCCGTCAGTTTCTGCATGGCGGCTGACAGCTCCGACTTGGAACGGCCATCCATGGCGATTGCCTGCGCGACCATCTCCATATCCACCCCGATGCCCCGGTCGTTGATCTCCTGGTCCTGCCAGTATTCCTCCCACACAAAATCCGGAACCGGGAACTTTGAAAGCCTCTGCTGTATCTGCATTTCTGCCTCCACATCGCGCAGGTTATAGGCTTTGAACCGCCCCCACTTCTCCCTGTCATGCTCCGGCAGGTTCCGTGTCCGGCCGCCGTTCGCCTTGGTCGGCTTGCAGGGGACACAGAAATACCGGATCAGGTCTTTCCCTTCCGACAGCTTCTGCTTTTCCAGCCCAAGCACCGCGCCCACATTTTCCAAAGACAGCGGAAGGCCAAGCGTGGCAGACCAGACCATGGAGCATTTCCACGATTCCGGCTCCAGCCATTCCCCAAGGTAATTTGACAGGCACACCCTCTCGAACATGGCATTAAATGCCCACTTGGTGACAGACTCATCTGAGATCGCCGCCAGGATTTCCACAGGGATGTTTTCTCCCTGGCATAAATCAACCACCCGCACTTCCCCGCCATCCACGCTATACCCAAACAGCAGAATCTCAAAATTAGGCGAGGAAGAATATCTGTAAACGCCACATTTGGACAAATCCACATCGCTGTACGTCTCAATGTCAATTTCTATAGACTTCAATCCTACCAGCTCCTTTCACCGCCTTAAGGGCGGCAGGGAAAAGGCAGACGCCCGTTCCCCGCCACCCGGCGGCTGTGCTTTTCTCTATCTGGTTATGACAGGAAATCCTCCTCGTCCTCATCCGCAAAGTCATCCTCCGCACGGGACCTGCCGCCCAGCGGCTCCCCGTCACGGATCTTCTGTAAATTGTTCAGCCCGCAGGCGATACCCTTATTCCCGTTGGAATTGAAAGCATAGAAATTGATGCTCGCCCTGCCGTACACGCCGCTGTACACCTCGGAATGGTCAAGGATCGGCTGGCGGTCCGCATCCACGATTCCCGGAGCCGTGGAGCTGTTGGCATTGACGAAATAGGAATCCGCATAAGCCTCATCATCCGGGCGCTCCAC
>BLMD01000159.1 GCA_011959925.1 Lachnospiraceae bacterium | reverse complement strand
GATTCCCATTTCTAAAATTCCTCCATTGTTGTCTTTTATTTTTCAATACACGTTCGTAAATCGTCTCCGCAGATGCCTGCAAAAATATAATCCTTCCGCTGTTTCTCATTGCGGCTACATTCACCGCCCGCAACGGTACGCCTCCGCCGCAGGACACCACAACATGCTTCTTCTTCTGTACTTCTTCCAGAAGCCTTGTCTCAAGATCACGGAAATAGTCCTCTCCATGCAATGCAAAAATGTCGGAAATGCTCATGCCTTCCCGTTCTGAAATCTCATGATCCATTTCTATCATGTCCATGCAATATGTCTCTTTCAAATAATTCGCAACCGTTGTTTTTCCGCTCCCCATAAACCCGATCAGAAAAATATTGAATTCTGTACAAATTTTGCTTATATCTTCCATCCTATTCTTTTTTGCTCCTTTTAACTTATATTATAACTGTTTTTCATTATAGCATGGCAAAAAAACGAAATCAATATTTGTCTCTATATTGGCATTCCATAGCATTTCAACATAAAAAAGATCCTTTTATACTGTACAATATAAAAGAATCCATTTACATTAAATAGGATACGTATTCTATTCTAAAAGGCGCAGACCGGATTTGAACCGGTGAATCAGGGTGTTGCAGACCCATGCCTTACCACTTGGCTACTGCGCCAGAGTGACTCCAACGGGAATCGAACCCGTGTTACCGCCGTGAAAGGGCGATGTCTTAACCGCTTGACCATGGAGCCATAAACTCCCACGTACAAGGGAATTTCTGAAATAAAGCCTGCATTTTGACACACAAACTATTCGTATGCTGAAAAGAAGAAGAGTAACCGATCTGCTCTCTTTTACTGTCTCAACAACGAACTAATATTATCACAATTCCAGACAAAATGCAAGTGTTTTTTTCTATTTTTTCACGCTCTATTTTTTACTCTTTTTTCCGGTTTTATCATCCTCTTTCTTTTCGGGTCCATCTGATTTATTTTCATCTTTTAGCTTCTCTTTATCATTTTTAGTTTTTTTATCCTGTTTGTTCTTCGTATCAGAAGTCCCGTCTGTATTTCTTTTCTTCGTATCTTCTTTCTTTTTACTGCTGTCTGTATCCTTCTTTTTCTTATCCTTATTATCTTTATCTTTTTTGTCTTTATCTTTGTTATCTTTATTCTTTTTCTTCTTATTATCTTTATCTTTTGTCTTTTTCTTATCTTTTTTCTTCTTTTCTTTCTTATTTTTCTTTTGATCACCGTCGTCTTTCCTGCCCTCACCATTACCGTCTGACTGGTCTTGATCCGTCTCATGGATCGTAGGACTGCTATCAGGAACCTCAGAAGAAGCCGGTGCATCTTCAGGTAAGACCTTTGTTCCGAAATCCGTTTCTTCGGCATTGTCCTTAGGAGTTTTATTTTCAGATACTGCATTTTCCGTATCCTCTTCAGGGACATCCTGTACGTCTTTACTTTCAGAATTTACATCCGCCTCTTCTGTTTTCTGACTCATTTCATTTTCAACATCGTTCTCAATTTCGTTCTCAATTTCATTTCTCTCATTCAAAGCTTCTTTTTTTTGCTCCGATATTTCATTCCATCTCTGATCAGAATGTGGGGATAACTTTAAATCCATCGATGTATTCTTTCTGCAGTATCGAATCAAATCTACAACAGACATCTGCTGTATTTGTGCTAAATCCGCTCCATATTGATCTGCAAGCTCTGTTTCCAGATGCGTTCTGCCATCCTCCAATAAATCTTCTGTTCCCTGTTGAAATGCCGTAATTACATCCGGAATCTCCATTTCATCCAGTTTCCGGTCAATGCTTTTTCCTATTTTATTTTCTAAATCTTCATAAACATGCGGGTCTGATACACAAATGGTTACCAAAATCCCGCCATCCTCATTTAAATATGACGCATCCGCAGTATCCTGAAGAACAAGATCCAAAAGATCAAATACGGACTCTTTTTGATTCCATATTAGTTTTTCTGCAATCATTACACCATCTTCATTTAATCCCTGCACATCTTTTATCTGACACGACTCATTCATAACAACCTTTAAACTAGGATTAATATTCAACAGCAAATACATCTCATTTTGGTCTTTCCTTGAAATCCCGATAATATATATACAAATCAATGCCAGGCATGCACAGGCAGACAAAGCATACTTTGAAAACCTTCTCAAAACATTAGTTCGATGTTCTGAACTTATCCGATTGATATCAAAATTCTCTAACTCCTGATATGCTGCACCCTCTTTAGACGGATCAGATTTCATATTCCATTGTACCAGATTTTCTTTTTCTGCCACTTCCAAAATTGATGCAAACATATCTGGCGACAGCTCCGAAAATCCATCTTGAATACTTTTTTTCATTTCTTGTTTATTCATATCGGCCGCCTCTCACCAAATCCCTTCTGCAATTTTTGAATTCCCCTATGGTAACGCGCAAGCACCGTTCCCAACGGCATGCCCAAAAATTCGGCAATTTCTCTATGTTTTAGACCGCTTACGTCATGCAGAATAATTAAATTTCTGTCATCTAAAGAAAGTGTTTCAAACAGTTTCTCCAGCATCATCCGATTTTCAACATTTGTCATATCATCAAATCCTAATTCATTTTCCATATCTTCATAATTTAAACCATCTGATGAATGCTTTCTGCATTTTGTTAAAAAAAGATTTTTTGCAATCTTCATCATCCATGCCATAGGATTCCCCTGCTCACGGTATAAATGGCAATTCTTAAGTATCTGTACGAAGGTATCCTGCAGCAAATCCTGTGCATCTTCTCGATTCAGGGTATAAGAAAGCAGGAATGCGTAGAGAGGTTTATATGAAATTTCATATAACTCTCGAAACGCATCCTGATCGCCGAGACGAATTCGTTCAAACAGTTTCCCATCTATGTAAACTTTTCGTTTTTTAGCGACTTCCTGCATTCGGATACCCCTTTCATCCTGTATCGCAACCAATGTACTGACCACATGACACCCCCCGACCCATCATTTATCTAAATTTCCATCCGCTTCGTTCTATCCAAAGAATCTGAAATCGTTCATTATCGTTTTATCACCGTATCTCATTCTTCCGCCATGAAAACCGAACGGATTTCGTATCATATTTCGAGCGTCAGGCAGCCAGCACACAATATTTTTTATTTTACGGTTATCGTTCTCGTAACAGAACCATAATTTTTTTCTTTCTTCGTCCGGATTCCCTGAATCGTAATCGTATAAGTTTCACCCTTTTTCATTCCGGCAATCTGAACTTTCACGTTTCCTTTTGCTTTTTTTACAATCTTCGCTGCACATTCGTTTCCGGCGGAATCTTTTACCGTTACCGCCGCATCTTTATAGTAAGCCGCACCGTTCATTTTCAAAACAACAAAGTTTCTGCCCACTACGCATGCCGATCCAATCTTGCTCTTTGTCTTCATTCCCTTTGCTGTAAATGTCTTAGTAATAATCACCGCCTCATCAGAATCTTTTCCAAGAATTCCGTCTATCGTCAGTGTATAACTCTGTCCTTTTACCAAGCCGCTGACCGTTACTGTCATGAGCTTATTTTTTTTCTTGGTAATTTTACACAGAATCTCTTTGCCTTCTGCGTCTGTAATGACCGCTTTGACAGCATTGGTATAGGTCACTTTCTGTTTAAAAGAAATATTGAGTTTACCCGCAGACGTACAAGTGATCTTTCCAAGCTCTTGTGCTCTGACCTGTGTCTTTTCCGATGTCTGACCACCATTTGGTTTCTTTTCTCTTACCTCCATGGAAACAATCGGCAGCTGATCTGCAGACACCATCATCGGAGTTCCCGCCATCATACTCACTGCCAATGCACATGCTAAAAATTTTTTTACATTTTTTGTTTTCATAAAAAGTACCTCCGTTGCATCTTGTTTTTTATTGATAATAAGATAACGCAAATGGAAGCCTTTTTATTGTACCATATTTTAAATTCTTTTAAATATTTTCCTGTTAAAACAAAATCGCCTCAGTACACAACGCATCGATTGCTACAAATCAGCAATCTAAATACCCGTCTCCTTTAAAAAAGATCCACTTCCTTCTTGATTGATTCCGGAGAAAGTGATTTAAATAAATATCCCTGCAGCTTGAACTCTGCCTGGCTCTGTTTCAGGTAATTCTCAACTTTTGCCATGTCATTTTCCGTAATGATAGAAACTCCGCCTTCACCTGTAAACGAATCAGTCGTACTCATACAGTATGCAAAATATCCTTTTCCTGTATCAAACAACAGACTGCATTGCGGACTGTTGTTTCAAATATCTCCTGAAATTGCTCATAATAATATTCTTCAAATCATTGCAACCCAGCCTACGGCTTATTTCACTGCCAGAAAACAAAATTATCAGGCTCTCTTTGTAGATCTGAGCGCATCCAGTTATGTAATAGCGGGAGCCGTTTTTATGTCAATCATAAAAATATGCACCGACAATTCCAGTATAGCCATACTAAACGGTATCGCCTACACCTTGGAATTATTTTTTACTGCAGCTTTTCTTTTATTGCATTTTTCCCAAAGACGCTTTATAACAATCCGGATAATATTCCCGGTACTATATTCATTGTCTTAACCATGTTTGTGGCATATATTGTCGTACTCCGTTATCTGGAAAGCGAAAGATAAAAAATCGCCGTCTACTGGGAAAATATGCTTCAGGAATCCTACATCCTAGATTTAAAAAACGACAGTATCTTATCGAACAGGCAGAACATAACATGAAAATACTGCAACATGCTATTTGACATTATTCCAGAATCATCGATTCCTTGCTGGAACAAAAGAAATATGAAGAAATTAAAGAAGTATTTGAAAACGCCATTCAATATGTGAAAACGTTTGAAAAGAAAAAAGAACTATTGATTCCTGAAAAATAACAACAAAAAATCCACAGACATGAATCTGTGGATTTTCAGCTCCCCGAGTAGGACTTGAACCTACGACAGCGCGGTTAACAGCCGCGTGCTCTACCGACTGAGCTATCGAGGATTATTCCGGTATATCTTCCCTTAACCCATATACCATCAAAACTCCATACAGAATGAGAAACACCGGCCAAG
>BLMD01000158.1 GCA_011959925.1 Lachnospiraceae bacterium | reverse complement strand
TAATTTTTTGTACAGAAAAGGAGCTGCGCACTAATTATTTAGTGCGACAGCCCCGTTTTTTATACCGTAATCATTCAAAGAATCCCTGCACACTTTTGTGATATCCCAGTTTCCTGTCAAAATACTCTGCAGTGTCCGAATTTTTGAAGAAAATTTCCGGGAGGATCCTCTGCCCCGTTTTGTTCTGCATACTGTTGTATTTCCATTACCTGATCATGAGAAAATTCCCATATTTCCTGCACGTGATCCCATGTGCCGCTGCCCGGTTTTAACACCGGTTTGATACCGAACGCCTTTTGCAAAGGCGTTATTTTTGTATATTCTCCGCCGCTTTTTTTATTGCCGAGCACATACGCAAGTTTTTCGGCATAATCGCCGCTTCTCCAGACCGAATTTTTTGCAAGCGTCCCGATATGTTCCGAAGAAATAAAACGAACTTTTCCAGTTTCATATGAAGTCCCCGACGTATCCGCAAGGTGTATCGTAATCAGTTTTTCCGTAACATTCCCGGCAGCATCTTCTGCCCGATAAGTGATGCTTACACTCATTTCCTGCTCTGCCCCGATAAATTCGGATGCCTGATAATCCGGGATCGTAAAAGAAGTTCCCTGTGTTTCATCTTCACCCGGCTTGATCCTGCCGTCCTTATTTGCATCGGATTTTAATTCCTCATCCGTTGCCAGTGCAAAGGAAAGCAGATACTCCTGCGTTAAAATACCGGCGTTTGCATCGGATAACGGCAAGTACAGGTCTGCCGCATGAATTTGAGGATACAGATCCCAAACGGCATACAGATTGATCACAGGCGTTTTTTCAGTCAAAGTAACTCCGCCGTCCATATGATCCGCCCCTGCGGATGAATCCGCGGCATCATACGTGCCAAAATCAGCAGCGGGCACTCCGAATGTAAGCCCTTCCCCGGTTCGTTCTTCCGAGCGTTTTCTTGCTGCAGAAAGTATCGTAGATACAGGCAGCGCATCTCCTTTCGCTTCATAAATTTCTTCCGGCTTTTGTTCCTTTTGGTCCTTTGCCAGGCTCCATCCCTGAAAACTGCAGGGAATAGTTTCTGTACAAACACCTTGTTCTGCCGTCTCTTTTTCTCCCGTTTTTATATCTACGGTCGGTTTTTGCAGTTTTTTGGCAAAATGATTTCCGGCAAAAACGCAGGTATCTGTAACCGCTTCGATCTTCTCTAACCTGTCTCTGCCCTTTGTCTGTTCATTGCCGATATAAGCTACTGCCAAATCCTTCTCCCATTGCGCATACAGCGTCACGTCTTTATCGTCACGAAAAGTACAGGCAAGTCTGTCAGCGCTTAATACCAGCTCTTGATCACTGCTGATTTTGGGAGTTAAACTCCATCCTTTAAACCGATAAATATCGGCGTACCACTTATTTTTCACAACTGCCGCTCCGCAGCTTACGGTGATTTTTTCTCCTTTTGCTTTCCATCTGGTGTTTGGACACAGCACAGGCTCCTTTATCTTTGTCCCCTGCTCGTTCACTCCTATCAGTTTTAGATCTGAATCGGAAAGGTTGGGATCAAACGAAACGGCATACATATCTTCCCACTGCGCATAAACGGTACTGTCTTTCTGAAAAAAACGATACTGTCCCAAACGATTGATGTCTGCAATCAGATGACCGTCCGGTTCCGCCACTTGATATCCTCTGCCGTTTTGTTTCGTAAAATATCCCAGAAACTTCTGTTTCCTGGGGCAATTCTCCAGCGCGGCGTCTGTTCGTACCTTTTGCGGAATCGTAATCTTTTGATCTGCGAACGTCTCGCTCAATGCACGATTTTTATAGTATCCCTCTGCATAGCGCTGGTATACTGCCATAGTACCCGGCTCCTGATTCGCCCCCTGGTTGTCCAGTGTGATTTGAAACACTTCCGGCTTCCATTTCGCATACAGCAGAACGGTTTCCCCATGGGTAAGAGAAAGGTTTTTTACAGACGTTTCCTGTTCCGTCTCTCCATCCGGCGTTCTGCTCCAACCGGCAAATTGATATCCCGTTCTCTGAAAACCGTTTTCTCTTAAATCAAATAATTCTCCGCAATACACCGTCTGCGGCAGCATACTGCCGCGTTCGGCGCCGTTTCCGTTATAGCGGACGGTGTAGCGTTTTCTCGGAATATAGACGTTGCGGTAAGTCGCGTTTGCCGGCGCCGGAAACGAAGTCAAAACGCCTGTCTGAAATTCTTCCGAAGGCGTCCGGCTCCATGCCGGAACCGTTTCTTTTTCCGCATAGTAAGTGTCTGTTCGGTCTTCCCCTGACGGATTGGTATTGTAACTGCCGTCCGTACCCATTTCCCAGAAACGAACCGGTTGAAGATATCGGATATTTCTCTGCCAATATACGCCGTTGACATCCGTTCCGCCGCAGTTTCTGCTGCATTCATCCCAACGTTTTCCGTAAGGAATCCCGTGATCTTCCGCTGTTTTTTCTCTGAAGCTATGTTCCAGCCGCTGCAGATTCTGCAGGCTTCCTTTTTCTACCCATTTTCTGTCGCATCCGCCGCATGTATATGTAGTTTCTGTATGAAATTCTCCCTGTCTCGTACAGGTAGGAAATGTATCGGTAATCTTTTGTACCGACGGCGTATTGGTATGGCGGACCAACGGCAGCCGATAAGTAATACCGTCTCTTTTATCGTGTGTATACAGATCCCTGCTTCCGATATCCACAGAGGTTGTAACAACGGTTTTTCCGCATTTTTTTCCGGAAGCGTCCTTTAAATCCCAAAATCCTCCGTGATATCTGCCGTCCCCATAAGCGTTCTGCCTTGCAGCGTCAGACGCCGGTTTCACCTGATAATGATACACATACCAATAATGTGCCTTCCATCCGGATGCAGTTGTTCCTGACTTCTGATCATTCCTTGTATTCCATAACGTATTATCATAATTCAATGCCGTATCGGCGGGCTTTGCGATCTTTACATTCCGAATTTTCAGCCTCCAGACGACGGGATTTCCGCTGTCTGCAGAATCACAGTTTTCAATCCGATGCGTGCTTTCCGAAAAATCGTACGCCGACTTTCCCGCTGCAAACGTAATTCCGTAAGTTCCGTTATTCTGATTGTCAGAACTTTTATCCCGCATCCAGCAGTAGATCACCGCATCCTGGTCATTGGCTCCCGTATCCAGCTTGATACAGCTTCTGGTCCCTGTATTGCTTCCATAAGCAAATATATGATACTTCTTTGCCTGAATTTCATACTCGTTGGGAAGATCCCCCTGCATCACAAGATCATACAGCTTTCCTTTCATACGAAGCAGTTCCGTCTCTTTCCCGTTTTCATCAAACTCATGTTCCGAATAAATTACTTCCTCGGAAAAAAGCGTGTCCATCAAAAGAAGTTCCTGCCGTTCCCTTTCCTTTAGACGGTCTAAAAATATCCTGCGTTCCATATTGGTCGCAGTTCCGATCAAACGGTTGAATTCCTCCCTCGGACGCTGCTTCCAGTCAAAATTCAAAAGCCCTTCTTTTTTTTCTTCTGTCTGATCTTCCTGCGGGCGCAGACTTCCCGGAATAAGCAGTCCCATTCCGTAATACGCATCTTTTCCCGTTTCGCCCAAATCTTTTACCTTACGATTGAGCGCCCCGATCAGTTCCTCATAAGAGCGGTTGCTGTCATACGCTTTTTGTTCCGCGATCGCCGCAGATACCAATGCTGCCGCTACGGATGTCCCTTCTGTTTTTACTTCTTTTCTCTCCAATCCGGATACGGTCAGCGATCCATAGGAACAGTAATCGATATCGGAACCGTAATTGGAATATTCTGCGATTTTTTCTTTTCCGTCGACGGCAGATACGACAATTGCTTCTTCTATATTTGCAGGTGAAAAATCTTTTGTCTCCTGCCCCGCATTTCCGGCAGATACCACAACAAAAATACCTTTTTGCTTCGCTTCGCAGATTGCCGCCTGCACTACCTCAGAGTCCGTCGTCCGATACGCGCTCATGCTGATATTGATCACATCCGCACCATGTTCTATTGCATAACGAATTCCAAGATACAAACGCAAAGCAGATGTCCGTCCGTTTTCATCCGCCGTTTTTATCGGCAGAACCATTACGCATTCCTGCGTATGTTCTAAAATAATGTTTGCCATTGCAGTCCCGTGGCCGTTGACATCCTGTACGGTTGAGGACGCTGTCAGATCGACCCCTTGGGCAATTCTGTCCGTTTGACAGCCGTTCAGATCGTATCCCGTATCGAGCACAGCGGCAAGAATCGCTTCATCTTTTGGCACACGTTCTTTTGTTTGAAATGAATCCCGCAGTAACTCTCCTTGCGCAGGTTCTTCCATAAGCTCTGCATCGCCTTCAAAATACAGATCCGGTTCCGCCAAAATACCCGGTACGTTCCGTAGCAGAGCGTATGCATGCTTTGCCTCATCCACAGATTCATAATCTAATACATGCATCGTTCCATATCCCGAAATCACATGTTTTGCCCCAACAGAATCAAACGGCTTATCTGCTATAACAAGGAGACGTCTCGTCTGCCAGGATTCTTCCATTTTCTCACACTCTTCTGCCGCCTCCCTGCGCGACTTCGGAGACGCCTGCGTACACGCTTTTTCAAGACCGGAATCATTCTCTTTCGTTTCTGCTTCCGCAGCTGCAAGAAAATCACCCATGTCAGACACTTCCGTAATCCTGGTTTCCGCATCTTTGGTCCTTCCCGTCATCGGCACAGACAGGATACATAAAGAAAATATCAACGTCCATGCCGCTAATCTTATGTTCAATACTATCCCTCCTTTTACTCAAATACCGCCGTCAGGCTTGTATCCTCCGACACAATATACGGCGTACCATCCACAGCAAGAAGCTTTCTTTCGTCGTTTCCTTCTGCTTTTATACCTCCCGCCTCTTTTTGATCTTTTGCAAACCTCCAGCAGCGAAATACTTTTCCTTTCCGTTCCGGAGGAATCGGAACCGGGCAGGCAGATCCCTTCACAAGTTTATATTCTTTATAAAGCCGGTCCGACACATAAAACCTGACATTCTGAAACGTTTGATCACTCTCGTTATTCCGGTCAAAAATAACCGTTCGCATTTCCGATACGCTTCCCTCTTTTCCGTTTGGATGCCGAAACGTCTCCGTGATTTCCACCGAAAGTATCCCCCGTTTATAATCCGCATCTAAAACGGATACGGTCAGCTTTGAGTCGCTGTTCGTCTGAACCAGCAATGCTTTTAAAAAATCGGCGACAAAATCCTCATTGTCCCGAATGGTGTAGTTAGTTTCACGCATAACGCCGGACAGCGTAGTATCGATTGCCTGTGAAAGCGCCGAAACCGCTTCTTCCTGCCGGATCTGCCTGCCGTATACCGTAAGCATAACGGCAAACACAAAGAAGGCGATCAGACCGCACGCCGTTCCAAATGCAGCTTTTTTCATAACAATCTTCCTTTCTAACTGCTTGTGACAGGAAATCTGTACTGTTCGTATGCCGCCTTTTTTTCTGTATCCAAAGCTTTGATACATAGCGTATAGATCCCAATACCCGGAAATGAAAACCTTCCGGTATCATACGTTTTGCGTTTATTTTTCCTGTCTTCTTCCGTTGCATAAAGTATGCTTTTTCCCGTATCGTCTAAAATATCCGTTATCTCACACAAGATCTGATTTCCGTCCGCATCTTTGGCGGCAAACATCTCATCCAGATTTACAGACGTTTTCGGAATCGTTTTTGTATATGTAAAAGTAATTTCAGGCCCGCGCCTCGCCGCAGCCGCCTTTACCGCGTCCGCATCCCACGCATGTCCGGGATCCGCTTTACTCATATTCTGCATTGCCCGATCATAGATAATTCGTATCAACCCGGTGTTTTCGCCGGATCGGACAGCGCATACCGCTCCGAATACAAAAAGCGCCGTTATGCCAAGTAAAACCGCTCTTCCGTATTGTCTGATTATCGTTACCATTTTTCCTCCTAACAGGCAGACTCTAATATACCGGTCAAATAATCTCTTATAATTCCGGCATCCGTTCCGCCAAGCAACAACATCACTGAACCAATCACAAAAATTGCAGTGAATATACTGACTGCCAGTTCACCACCCTGGCTGACTGCTTCTTCCATTTTATATTCTCCTTTCCTTTAAAACGCCGTAAAAGCATCCATAATCACTGCCAGAAATCCGAGTATCAAAACAGCCGAAATCACATATAAAACGGCCTCTCCATAATCTTCTAATACACTATGGTCCATCGTATTCTCCTTTATCTTGCAAAACCTCGCAGACGGTTTGACGTTTCAATTCCAAGAAACGGCAGCCTGCTTTTATACAATACGGTTACATAAGCCGCCGATACATCCGCCGTATCCTGTGCCTGACAGCCGTTCGTATATGTCGCATGCGAACCGTCGCCTAAAGACACGTCGATACTGACTTCATAATCCCGATCTTCTCCCGTTTTCATGCAGGCATTCATAACGGAAGGAGAGAAATTACTGTTTTGTAGCTCTCGAATGACATCCTGTTTATAATGCAGCGCTCGATTGACATCCATCTGATAATTGACTATGCCAAGCCCTAAAAATACAACGAGCGAAAAGAAAAAAATTCCCATAAAAGATTTGATAATAACGGGCATATCTGTCCTCCTTTTAATATAAATTTGCCGACATAAACGCAATTGTTACTAACGTCATATCCACAATCAGTTTTCCGCCTCCGATTACAGACGGAAACAAAAACTGCCAGTAAAGCGCGGCAAGACGGCTGTCATTGGACATTTTCTCACTTTGGCCAAGCAGAGCCGTATTTTTAGACAAAATCTCTTCGATCTGAAACCCGGCGTCTCCGCCTCTTCCGGAAGAAACCGAATAGAGCATTCCCATAGCCGACTGAATCTCAATGATACCGAATTCTTTCATAAAATTCATATATGGCTCATTGGATTCCGGCTGCTCCATCATTTCTATATACAATCCTTCCAGGCCTTCCGCCAATATAGCGGGTGCACCCTCCATAGACGCTGCGATTGCGGCATTTACATTTTCGGAAACCTGAAGCAGCAGTGACATTTCCATTAACCATTGAGGAAACGCCTTTATTATTTCATCCCGGCAGCGCCTTTTTGCCAGTTGATAACCAATCTTATGCTGATTCGCCGTCACTAACATACAGACGCCGCACAAAACCACTAAATACGGAAGATGAAGCAAAACGCACAAAATCCCGGCGAAACACAGTGCCAATGACCACCGCAGGCTCTTCTTTTTTTCTCTGGAACCATTGAAATGCCTGACTTTTTCATAGAGCAGCCTTTGTTCTCTGGCGCTTAATGCAGATTCGTTGCGCAGCCAGTTTACAGATGTCTCTGCATCTGCCTTAATATAAGTTCTCATGGAAACCAGTATCATTCCCACTGTCCCGCATTGATATACAGGCGAAGCTGTAATATCCACAGCCGGTGCAAACTTTAATATGACCAATGGGGTGAACAAACAGACCCCGCAGACCAGTATAAGCGCAACGTTTACCATGCGCTGCCTGCTTTTGCACTCTTTTTGAAACTTACAGGTTTCCGTTTCCCAGACCGCCCTTCCGGACAGTAAAATTTTCACTGAAGATTCATAGTCTCCTCCGATTCGCTCCGTCTTTAACATCAGGGCATGCGCGTCTTTTAACCTCTGACAGTTATACTTCTCTTCAATCATCTTTAAACCCGTATCCAGCGGATACTCTTCGGAATATTCATGCAAAATATATCTCACGGATTCTTTGACCGTCTTTAACATGGGTGAGTCCTTGGCTAAAATTCGTTCAACATCCTGCAATGCCGAAATAATCTTGGGGGTTTTCCGAAAAGAATATAAGACTTGTTCTATATACAAATTGACATCGGAAAAACGTTTCTGTTCGTACATATTCTTATAACTGTGAATCAACACACGAGGCATCATCGCCATACCGCAGACGGCGATCAAACATACGCCGACGGCTCTAAGCCGAAACACCATGCCTCCTGCAGCCGACAGCAAACATACGGCAAGATAGACCAAAACCGTATTTCGTATTCTGTACGTATAACCGTACCGTTCGATTGCCGCAGATACATTTTGAGGATTTAAACAGTATAAAAACGATTCTTTTTTTCTCATAATCATCCTCCTGAAAAATCATATTGAAACGGATGATCTATGCCGGCACGACGCATTTTTCTTTTTACGGAATCCGGAATACGCTTCTCCTGCAGCCTGCCGTCCTCCGCCAAAATACGGATATGATTTTCGCCGTTTTCCCGGTCAAAAAAACACATCTGATCAATGTAACGCCGACAGATCCCATCGGGCATTTCCCTGATTCGAAGCAAAATCCCGATATCGATAAAATCATAGATATCATTTACCATCCGGTCTGCATCCAGGGAATTTTGAATCATATTTAAAAATCTGTCCGGAATTTTTCGGACATGATCCGTATGAATGGTAGTAATCCCCTTTACGCCTGTCGACCAGCACTCTAACAGCGATTTTGCCTCTTTGGAACGCGCTTCTGAAAGCATAATCCAGGCAGGGTTCAGACGTAAGCATGTTTTGATCGCATTGGTATAATTCATAGCCGTCACATGACTTCGATTACTTTCTTCCGCATTCTCTTTTTTCACTTTAATCGCAATACAGTCATTTCCCGGATTTAATTTTGCATAATGCCATTCGGGATTATCTTCTATTGTGATCACTTTGTCCTGCGGACGGATATAAGCGGATAAAAATTTGGCAAATTCCGTTTTTCCTACGCCGGTATCTCCGCAGATCACAAAATTCATCTTGGTCAGCACGCAATTGATCAAAAGAGATAACAATTCCTGTCCGCAAAATCCCTGCCGGATCAAATCTTTTGCGTCATACCTTGGAATTGCCGGCGCTTTTCTTATGCAGAATGCACGCCCCGTTTCGGTAACCGCCTCATGTACGGCTGTAATTCTAAGATCTTCGGATTCTGCCTCTAAAATAGGATTGGCGGGATTAAACTGCTGCTGAACTCCCATACTGACCTTATTGATAAATACCTCCAAAAACTTAGGCGTTACCAGGGATGCATCCGCTCTGGTTTTCACTTTATTGACATCTGTCAACCATAAATCTTTTCCGTTAAAATCCACATCCGTGATATTAGAGTCCTGAATAAACACAGAAAGAGGTCCAAAACTTTCTTCATCCAGCAAAACGGATTTATTATTTGTTGCATCCATACATATCCTCCGCAAAAATCTCACGCACCGGGAACTACGCCGCCTGCGCCGGAATAAAAATTACGGATCAAATCCGAAAATGCCTGATATACAATGCTGTTCGTATCTTTTCCGATCACCAGAGTGATGATTCCGATTACGGCAGTAATCGCCAGCACGGTAATAATTGTAGAACCATATTGTTTAAAAATTTCATCCATAAAATAAATCTCCTTTTCTGTTTGCATAAATAAGAACTGCTTTTGACGCACGTTCTACCTGTTGGTTAAAATAACGGTCTGCACAGCTGTTTGCGGACTGCTTCTGTCCTTTCAGAAAGCGAGGCACTTTTTCATGTTCATAAGCGCGCGCAAAACCGGGATGATAGGGAATCATGCAAATCCGGGACTGCTCCATGCGATATTCCCTGGCAATACGCATCACTTCCTCTGACTGATTTTGAATATATTTTCCGATTAGAAATATGACGTTCTTACGAACGATAGAATACGCCGTATAGACAGTTTCCAGCCCCCGGCCGGAAATCGAAAGATTTAATACCAAAAGATCGCAGGTTTCCATAATCGCTTCTGCTTCCGGTATTTGACTGCAGTCTGTAAAAATAAAATCTTTGGCCGCAGCGGATTTCTCCGGCTGCCGCATTGTTTCCACATACGGGCAGTCATTTGCAAGAAATGCTTGTACCGCAGCCATATTTGCACTCGTACCGACATTTCGCGCAGTTCCGTAAAATGCTATCTGCAATCGTATACTCCTTATTCTCAATACATAAATGGGATTTCATTGAACATAAAATGTGATAAAAAGATTTAAAAGATGGATGTATCTTACACTAAAACGATTCGTTTGTAAATAGTTTTTTTTCAATTCTTTTAGTTTTGTGCAATATTTATAACTTTTTTATTTGTATAATTACTCAAAGCGTGGTAAAATACAACTATTCTATGAGGAGGTCTTTCATATGGATGAAAAAGTATATAAAACAATCGGTTTTTCCGGAGCCGCCAATCTTGCCATCGGAATCTGTATTCTTGTCACAGGCATCGCTTCCGGAATTCTGCTTATTTTAAACGGAGCAAAACTTTTAAAAAGTAAAAAGCGGATTCTTCTGTAACAAAAAATGTGTGTGAATACTTCGATGGTATTCACACACATTTTTATTTTTCATCCTCTTCTGTAATATATCCCAGATCCTTCAGCTTCCGATACACCTGCTCCCCGATGATCCGATAAAATGCTTCGTTTCCATGCACTTCATCAACGCGAAGAGAAGACGGAATTTCGCCTTTCGCAAGATTTTTCCTATCCTTCTTTACGGGCTCAATTCCCGCATCCTGCAAACCATTCTCAAGCAAATACGACCGGATATCCAGAAAATGTTCTCCAAACGCCTCCGCCAACGCTTCATTGATCGGCTCGATATCCGGAATCAATGTTTTAGAAGTTAAACCAACCACTACATAACGATCTGTCTGTAGGTATTCCAACATCTGTTTTTCCATATCAATCAATTCCCCAACAGTATGTTGATCCGGCGGCAAATTTGTCCCTGCGAATAAAACAATGATATCGGACGTCTTTTTATCCCTTGACGCATATGTCTCGATTTTTGTTCCCTCGACAATCTCTTTTGCCTCCCCGGCCTCTGATCTGGTAAAATAATATTTATTATCTTCTGCCCGGTAAGAAAGCGTACCCTCAATTCCCTCAATATAACAGGGATTGATCGCACAGTCGCCCAGCCGCATCATAATCGGATCTTCCCCGTTCTGCCACAAAGAGACTTCCACAGGAGACGTTTCCTGCGGAATCAAAAACGCTCCCGCCGACATAGGCAGCGCCCCCATACGAATTGCAATCTGCCGCGCGGTTTCTCCCTGAATGCCATAATTTATAATCTCTGCATGTAATATCTCTGCCAAAACAGACGGGTAGGTCACCCCATTTCCGCCCTGACCATAAGTTAAACTGTCTCCCCAGCAAATAATCCTCTGCGGTTGATCCGTTTTTTTTATATCTGATTTCAAAGATTCCTCCCCCGGTTCCGATTCTTTTTCTGTTCCAAACAACTGTTCTTCCTCCGAAATTATCTGTGTATCCTCTGATGCCGTTTGTGCCGCATCCGTTTTTTCTGCCTCAGTTTTTTTTTCTTTCATAAAAGCCGAACAGCCTGACATACACAATATACACAGAAAACAAACCCCTAAAATTATTCTTTTTCTCATCCACAGTCTCCTTTTCTTAACAGATAAAATATTTCTTCATTCTTACAATAAAAGAAACCCGATAAAATCATTTTTCAAGATTTTATCGGATCTTTAACAGGGGCAGAAGGACTTGAACCCTCGACATTTGGTTTTGGAGACCAACGTTCTACCAACTGAACTATACCCCTCTACATCGTATCAACAAAATATCCCTTAACCCATATACCATCAAAACTCCATACAGAATGAGAAACACCGGCCAAG
>BLMD01000157.1 GCA_011959925.1 Lachnospiraceae bacterium | reverse complement strand
CAATGAGCAAATATGTAATTGAAACAAAAAATCTTACCAAACAATACGGAACACAGAAAAGCGTTGCGGATTTGAATATCCATGTAAAGCAGGGACGCATCTACGGTCTGCTTGGCAGGAACGGAGCCGGAAAGACAACGACCATGAAAATGCTGCTTGGGTTGACACAGCCCACTTCCGGGGAAGTTACAATCTGGGGACAGCCTTTACGGACAAATGAGAAAAAGCTCCTGCCCCGGATTGGCTATCTGATCGAATCCCCCGGATTTTACCCGAATCTGACCGCCACAGAAAACCTGCGCATTTTTGCTACCCTGCGGGGAGTGCCGAGCCATAATGCAATTAAAAATGCGCTTGATTTAGTGGGGCTTCCCTATAAAGACAAAAAGCTGTTTTCCCAATATTCCCTTGGCATGAAGCAGCGATTGGCGATTGCCCTTGCCATTATGCACGACCCGGAGCTTTTGATTTTGGATGAACCGATTAACGGCCTTGATCCGATTGGAATTGCGGAAGTGCGCTCTTTTATCCGTGACCTCTGTAACGAAAGAGGAAAAACGATATTGATTTCCAGCCATATTCTTTCCGAGATGGCACTTTTGGCTGATGATATTGGAATTATCGACCACGGCGCATTATTGGAGGAAGAAAGCCTTGCAGAACTGGAAGCAAAGAGCAGCAGGCATATCCGTTTTACTGTTTCCAGTACAACACAGGCAGCAAGGATTTTAGAACGCAATTTCCATGAAACGCAGTTTATCATACAGGACGATTATAAGATGCGTCTGCATAATTTAGATATTTCAGTCGGAGAAATTATAACCGCCTTTGTCGAAAACGGACTTACCGTATCAGAAGCCTATGTCTGCGAAGAAAGCCTTGAAGATTATTTCAAGCGTGTAACAGGGGGTGAAGGAATTGCTTGATCTTATAAAGTGTGAGTTTTGGAAATTGAAACGGAAAAAGTTTATCCTTTTTGTAATATTTTCTGCATTGCTTTTTCCTATCCCGTTTACAGCACTTGTGCTAAAAGGGAATGTGGGCGATCTGAACGCTTTTGACGGCTTATATGATATGCTTTTTTGTATAGCTGTTCCTGTCATGCTTCCCTGCATACTTGGCATTATAGCGGCTATGCTCTTTTACATGGAAAGAGATAATGCAACTCTGAAAAATTTGATGGCTATTCCTGTTTCGGCATGGGAAATTGCGACTGCAAAAATCATAGTATTATACTTTATCAGTCTTTTATTTACTTGTGTAACATTGTTCTCTGCAATTATCGGCGGGATAATAGCCGGAACTGATTTGGGCAATATTTGGAACAAACTTGTAATTGCCGTTATTACAGCTATTCTATATGCCACGGGTACACTTCCGATTATAATTGCGATTGTAAAATTTAACCGCTCTTATATATTTGCAGTTATTTTGACATTCTTCTATACAATGTTTGGATTTTCCCTTGCTTTTACAGGGCAATTCACATCAGAAAATCAAGTGTTGAAAGTGCTTACCAGTCTTTTGCCTACGCCTGTTATTTACCGTTGGCAGGCTTCAAGAATGATTGGGCAGGGAACAACTGCTTTTGAAAACTGGCATCCTTACTTTCTGAAATTAGAAATTGTAGTATTTACCGTTTTTATCCTTGGAGGTATCTCTTATTTTGCGATTATCAAAATCTACAAAAAGCAGGAAGGGCAGGTGTAAGAAATGGCAAGGCTCATAAAAACAGAACTCTGGAAATTAAAACGTTACTCTGTTATCTGGATTGGAATTGCAACTATGCTGTCTGTTGTTTTACTAACCTGTTTTATGGAGATTGGTACGCCGGGAACGCCGACATTTTCCAGTTTTTCAGATGATGTAATATGGAACAGCTTTTCGCTTATCTTTCCGGCGACAATCGTAATGATTGCGGGTTATATGATTGAACGTGAAAGAACAGACGACACGCTTAAAAATATAATGGCAATCCCGGTATCTTTCCGAAGCCTGCTTTTTGGTAAAGTATTTGTCTGCGGAATGATTTCTGTCTTTCTGGCGATAGTGGAACTTTTATTTACTGCTCTCATTTCGCTTTTTTGCAGATATGAGGGAATTGCTCTCAGCAGCATAATGAGATCGCTTGTCCAAATGGTTGGAATGAATTGCTTTGTATTTATATCGGTGCTTCCTATTATTGTATTTACAGGGCAAAAGGCAGGAGCATTTATGACGGGCGTAGCTTTTGCATTTTTTTATGGTTTCATAGGGACTTTTGCTTCCGGTCATGGTTTGTCCTGTCTTTACCCGGTTACGATAGGACTTGGTTTTATCAATTATCAAAATGGCATGGAAACCGGCACATATAATATTTTCCGGTGCGTTGTTGTACTTCTGATTATGCTTGTTATAACTGCGGTTATGCTGCTTCTGGCACATGACGGGAGCAAAACGCAAAAAATAAAAGGCAAAGGAGATATTCAATGACAGGAAAAAGAATACTTTGTATCATTCTAATATGTATGGGTGCTTTATTGCTTTCCGGCTGCAACAGCATTTATCAGGCACTATCAGACGGGACGGAAAAGATACTTGATGTGGCTTCTGATATCGTAGGCGACACTCCCCAAAATACTGCTTTAGACATCATGGATGCGCTAAATGAAATTGGCGGAAACACTGTTTTAACTTCTGAATCTTCTTTGCAGGGGGAACGTACTACAGGGATTGATAATTACGTCGGAACTTATTCAGCCGAGTATGAGGACTTTTCAAAAACGGAATATCTGTTTGGCGGTGTTGATGTTGAAAGAGAGCAGGGAAATGAATTAAATGTAGAGTGCATCCTAAAAGTTGACAGTGGTACTGCTAAAGTATTTTGGATTTCAGGAAGCGAAAACCCAGTTAACTTGATTGAAACGGACGGAACTTATAAGGAAACAATTGCATTGTCAAGTGGCAATAACTATATTGGTATTGAATGTGAAGATTTTACAGGAAGTATGGAATTGAATATCGAATAATGACTGCTGGACGCCCATTCTAATCAGGGGAAGCGATATGACAAAGCAGATCTGCTTCCGAAAGTCCTGTGAATAGCAGGATTTTCCCTTTCAAAACGTGAAAAAGGCAAGGTTGAGGCCAATGTCATTTAGTTAAGGCATTGACTTACTGGCTTCTCTTCAGGCAGGGAAG
>BLMD01000156.1 GCA_011959925.1 Lachnospiraceae bacterium | reverse complement strand
AAACAGAAACCACAGAAACTGCGGAAATGGAAACAGAAACCACAGAAACTGCGGAGACGGAAACAGAAACCACAGAAACTGTGGAAACGGAAACGGAG
The DNA here is from genome assembly GCA_011959925.1 of Lachnospiraceae bacterium. Lineage (GTDB taxonomy): Bacteria > Bacillota > Clostridia > Lachnospirales > Lachnospiraceae > Roseburia_B. The sequence goes on along the minus strand of BLMD01000156.1, from coordinate 1,644 downwards.
ACTGCAGAAACGGAAACGAAAACTACGGAGACTGTGGAAACGGAAGCAGAAACTACAGATACAGAACATATCGAAGGTTCGGGTGGGAAAACGGAAGATACAAAAGCTGCAGATACGTAGACAAACATGCTGAGACTGCGGATTGGAAGATAAAAGATATCCGAAGGGAAAATTTTCTTCGGGCAGCCGGAAGGGATCTTGATCAAGAAAGAGAAGAGAAAGGGGGATTCTATGCAGAAATCATATTTGAATAAACTGATATGTATTTGTATGGCGCTGATGTTTGCAATCGCAGTCATCGGCAGCAGCAATGGCATAGAATCTTCTTCCCGGAAGCTACCGGTTTCTGCGCGGCAAAATGCATTCTGTGAAAGGAATGCAGACGATGGGACGGCGCAGGGGCTGCGTCCGGTCAGCATGTGTGAGGATATGGATGATTTTCAGATGTTTACCGATACGGCGGGGACAACACTGAATGTTCTGGCAGGACTGCGAACGGCGATATTTGTCATTCTTGCCGCGGCGCTGTTCTGGTACTTTGGATGTAAGACGCCGATTATTCGGATTTATTTTGCCGAACGGCGGATTCCGTTTTTTCGGATGGCGGTATTTATCCATCGCTTTGACGGTAAAAAAAGAACCTGTTTTGAGAACGCCATGACAGATCAAAACAGGAGGTTATCGGATGGAAGTGGGGATAAAGTACAGGATTTTATCCATAGACGAAGAGAAAGAGGTACAATATTTTTTAAAAAGAAAGTTTTTGCAGAACGGGTATAAATTTTTTACCGCGCAAAGCGGCAGGGAAGGGATTACACAGATTGCGAACAACTGTCCGGATTTGATTCTTTTGGATTTGATTCTGCCGGATATCGGCGGGATTCAGATGATCCAAAAAATACGCAGTTTATCCGACAGTCCGGTGATTGTAGTTTCTTCGAGAGGCAGAGAAAACGATAAAGTGTCTGCATTGGATGCAGGAGCCGACGATTATGTGACGAAACCGTTCGGGTCGGAAGAATTGATGGCGCGGATTCGCTGTGCGCTGCGCCGCAGAAGAACATACGGCGGCAGCAATACGTATCAGGCAAAGGATTTGACCGTGGATTTTGATAAGCGGGCGGTGTATACGCAGGGAAAGCAGATACACCTGACGCCGATTGAATACCGGATTCTGGAATATCTTGCGTTAAATTCCGGCAAAATGGTTACTTACCAAAAGCTATTGGAGAGGATCTGGGGACCTTACGTGTCGGAAAACAATAAGATCCTTCGTGTCAATATGACAAATATCCGCCGAAAGATCGGAGATCATCCGGCGGAACCAAAGTACATATTTACCGAAGCCGGCGTGGGTTATCGGATGGCGGAATCTTCGTCCGAAGAATCGTTTGATTTATGCAGAAAGACTTCGTAGATATTCCAGGCAAAGCTGACAAAGATGGTCAGGATGCCGGAAACGGCGATTACATAATCAAGCGGATTGGTTAAGTTCATGAAAATACCTCCCTTAGTCGTAATTTATAACCGGATTATATAAAAAAACAAAGAGCATGAGGGAGAAAACGGGGAATATTCATACGATACATGCGAAAATCGGGAAAAATTGAACATAATTTTAGCAGAAATAAGCGTTTCGGAAAT
>BLMD01000155.1 GCA_011959925.1 Lachnospiraceae bacterium | reverse complement strand
TGGAATGAAATGCTTTGAGACACAGTGGGTATTTCAGGTCACGGAAAGAAGTTTCCTCATTCCATCTTAAGTGGTACAAGTCCTTGAAATCATCGATATCGAAATCAAGATCCGGAAGATTTGTGATCAGATTTTCGTAACAGCCCTCCGATAATTCAATCCTGATGATGCGCAGGGACAGTCTGTATTCGGGATGGTCCTGTGTAATATAATCCATAGGGACATCCTGGCACACAAACCGGTATTGTTCTTCCAGTTCAGGATGAAGCCGTTTTTTCTTAGAATGTGATCTGGATAAAATACGGTCCACATGATAATCAAGCTGCCTGACGCCATTTAAAGGAACCCCCCAGAATTTTTTTCCGTCTTGGCATCGGTACAGCGTATGAGAAAGAACTGCCCATTTTCAATTACATGTGCAAAAGCGTTATAAGAGGCATAGCCTCTGTCACACAAATAAATGACAGGGGTATCTGCTTCGGAACGGTCAACCATCTGGCAGAATGCGCTGTATTCATTGCGTTTCCGGGAAGGCTGGATGAAGAGATCCGTAAACTTTTTGTCCAGAACAGAAAAGAAAGCATTGATATGGATTTGGTTAAATCCTCTGGTGGACTTTTCATTTGGTTCAAAGAAAGTATCCGGATCATCCGGATTCCTGAAAATATCGGCCGCAGAACCATCACAAGCGACTAAGGAATATTTGCCTTTAAACAACTTCTTTTTACACTTTTGAGTAAAAGAAACGAGAAGGCTTCTAAAGGCATCATTTTTAATCTTTTTGCGTTGTTTATAAAAGGCAGCTTTTGAAGGAGCATCCGTAGAACGTCCAAAAAAGCGGTAAAGTTCTTCCTTAATACAGTCAGCTTCCATAGTCAGGAGCATAAGGAGAAGATGTTTGAATCCCAGTTTTCGATTACGCGAAAAGTCTTTACCGGGATGAAGAGCATAATTTTGGGGATTGGCAGCAAGCTCATGGATGGAAGCGAGCAGCATTGCTTTGACAACATCAGCGTATTTCATAAAAGTACCTCCTTAATCAGGTGAAAGTAAATAGTGAATAAACAGTTCCTGATTAATTGGCCTTTTTCTGAGTAATCAGAAAAAGGCCGCACATTTTGAGGTACTTGTCAAGTAATAATTAAAAAATTTGGGTTACTGGTAGAAAAAAAGAATTCGGACATAATATCCGAATTCTCGTTAAGTAAATGACATTGCCTGTGAACTGTAACGAAGCAAAGGGAAAAAGGTATGAAATTAAACAGCACGGCTTGTAAACCGTAAATTGTTATGATATGGTATAAGTACTGGAAGAATACTTTGCTGGTAATGCGGCATATATTAAAGGTGGTGAATCCTTTGGGGGTAAAAGATACAGTAACAACAAAATATATGCGGCAGAATGAAATCTTTGCTGATGCCTTTAACTATTTTGTATATGGCGGTGAGCAGGTTATT
>BLMD01000154.1 GCA_011959925.1 Lachnospiraceae bacterium | reverse complement strand
GAGGAATTAGTTGTACTTATCAATTTGGAAGATACGAATGCTGATTTGATAAGACAAGGATTATCTAACATTGAACGATTAAAGATATTAAGGGAAAAGGCGTATCGGCAACTTGAAATTTTGAGAAAAAATAAAGATACTATTGAAATATTGAAGAAAAATTTAATCAAAGATACAGCAAAAAATAAGGTCTAAGTAAATTTGATTATAATATGTTTGATTTTAATGGAAAGCAGGTGATGTATTTGCTCTTTGAGGTAATAGAACCTAAATATTTTATGTTAAATGGGAAAAATGCTTTTCCAGGAGTAACGTATGAAAATTTTTTGATAGATGTTATAAATTGTTCGCATTTTTTTAGTGAAAAACGTCCTATTATGGAACACTAAAGATTAGTTGAAGAACAATCAAATGGGGAGGATGATGTTTATTCATCAACGTATCAACTTGATTTTAAGTTATTGGTTGATACGGATGTGATGAGAGAACGAAATAAGAATATGCCAGAAGTCGATTACAGTCAGATGTCTAAAGGATTTATTTTTACAAAGACACGTGAAAAAGTTTCGGATATTCCGCCTAACAATATTCTTAATGATATTGAGGAATGTAAGATGGATGATTTAAGAAAAGAGTTTTACAAAAATAATACTATTGCTAGTATTGTAAAAAATTTGAAGAAGCCTAAAAATATATTCATGTATTATCCGTATGAATATGTGGGAGTTACAAAAGCGATGATGGGGAATTTTGAAGAAAGGGTAACGCATATTTTTGAAAATATCCTAACTTATAGGGATGGGCTTTGCTTGCAAAAAGATACATTTGTTTGTTTTAAAATTAATCAGTTTTTTGTAATTTTAGAATGGAAAAATAAGCATTTTGTGTTAAAAGATAGTGTAGACGAACTTTTATGTGCAAACTATCGGGATGCGAAACAATATTCCGTTTATTGATAATAAAAGGATTGATTCTCTTAGCAAAATAGCTTATAATTTAAATCACAACATATAGCTATTATCCGCAGTTACATAGCTAGTGTTATCAACAGCGATAACAAAATGATAACATTAGCTCATATAGGCAGGATAATATGGATATATCAAATAATCAAGAGATTAACATACTCGACAGAGAATGATTCCTAAACGAAATTAGTTAGGAAAAGTCGAGTTCGAATAGTCGGAGCTAAGCCGCAAAGCCCGTAAACACTAGGGTTTGGCGGCTTTTTCTCTTTCTCATTGCATTACGATTGCATTTTTCTATTCAACCTCTCTGTGATAGATTGCGGTGTGCTGATTGCTTGTGTAATCTGCAATGCTGTGTGAAGCGGGTGTGTATGTCAGCACGCCCGTTAATTTATTGGCAACTTCAAGATTGCTGTTAGGGTACAAATGCCCGTATGTTCCTAAAGTGGTCTGTATCTTCTCATGCCCTAGACGCTCTTTAATCAAAAGCGGGTTTTCTCCCATGCTGATTAAAAGGGAAGCGTGGGAATGTCTTAACGCATGGATTTTGATACGGTGTACGCCTGCAAGCCCGGCAAGTTTCTCTAAGGCTCTTGGAAGCGTGTGCTTACTGGTTGGAATACTGTTGTAGCTCAACACCAGATCGCAGCCTTTCAATACTTTTTGCTGAACCTCACGCCATGCCTGCAACTCCTTTATGGTGTCCGTGTCGATATAGATTGTGCGGACGCTTGCCTGCGTCTTTGGCTCAACAAATTTGTAATCTTCCATTGATTTATAATACAGGGTCTTTGTTATGCTTAAAAGCCCCGTTTCAAAATCAATATCAGACCATTGCAGGGCGGCGGCTTCGCCTATCCTCATGCCTGTCATAAACAGTACCCAAAAGGAAATGAAAAGGTAGTGTTCGTAATAATCGCCCTTGTAGAGCAGGGAAATCACTTTCTGAAATTCCTCCAACGTCCAGAAGTCAACCTTTGTCTTTTTGCTTTTAATATTACCTATCATGCGTGACGGGTTCTTTTTCGCAATCCCCAGAACGATAGCCCGGTCAAATGCGATAGAGAGCATACCTTGTACGATACGGATATAGTTTGGGCTGAACTCTTTTGCCAGTTCCAGTTGCCAGTTCTGCACATTGATAGGCTCTATCTCGTCCGTTGCCATTTTGTAGAAGTATGCGAAATGCTTCTGAATGGTGGAACGGCGGTTCAAGTAGGTGCTTTCCTTTACCTGTGTTTTGTACCACGGCAGGTAAGTTTCTTCAATGAACGTCTGAAAAGAAATCGTTTCTTTTTTTGCAGTCAGTTCTTCGGTGGAAGTGAGGACAAGTTTTGAGTATTCCTCCCTTGCTTCCTTTTTTGTCTTAAAGCCGCTTCGGTATTTCTGTATCTGTTTACCTGTTATCGGATTGTAGCCTAAGTTTGCTCTAAAATAATAAGTTCCGTTATCTGCTTTCTTAATTGGGTCTTTCGCCATAATATCACTCCTTACATTGGTGTGCAAGAAGTACATTCAGCCTGCCCGTCTTGAAATCTGATACCCAACAATTCCTCCACGGCTTCCCTCGGTACACGGTCTAATTTCCGGGACTGGTAGTATGTATGCCCTTTGGAAATCATAAGTTTCTTCGCTTCCCTTATAATGTCAGCCGCAAAAGAAGTACCATAACCCAGAGCAATTAAATCTTTTTTGGTTACGGTTATCATAGCCCTCCTTTCCTAGACCAGATAATGAAACCTCAATATCTTGTCTACGATCATAACAGATTTTCAGCAAAAATGCTCGTTAAATTTTATTATTTTTCAAAAAAGTTGAGTAAAACGGGAAAACGGACGGCTTGGCAGCTCCACGGGACTTGCACCCCTCTCATTCTTGTGAGTAGCCGTGTCATACGGGTGTATCATTATGCCAATGTGCGGGTCATGGCGGCGGCAGTTTCCACCCTGCCGCCTGCGGTTCGCTGATAATAAATCGCTCGCCCCTTGCCGGGGGTCTTGGCGTATCAGCCCGCAGGCTCGCCGCACATTGAATGTGTCCGTTTGCCCTATGCTGCGCCGTGCGCTTTCTTTGTCAAAGTACCGGGGCTTGTCAGCCCGCAAAGGCACACCATGAAGATGTACTTTTGCGGAATGGCAAGAAGCGGCGGGCGGTCAGCCCGCCCGTGCTTTTCTGCCTGCAAAAGAGGAAAAGGAAAGGGAGATTTATTTTCCCCTCTGCGTTTTTACGCCACCTTAAAGGTCGGAATTTTTGCGATCAGCTTGGTTTCCAGTCGGCGGCGCAGTTCTTCATCAACGTATAAATGGGGGCTGCCCTGCTCGTCATACATGGTTCTTGTTGACAGTGCGGCAATGAAGCCCTCAAAGTGTTCCAATACCTTGTTGATAGCGTCCACGTTGCCGGAAACAGCCGATACAATGACGGGGTAAGGGAGTACGCCTGTCCTGTCCCGTGCGCCCGTTTTTTTGTCCGTTCTCTTATTCATCAGCATAGCCCTCCATGAATTTTTTTAGTGCCTGCAAAGAGTTTTTCCGGCGGTGCGATACCGTCCGGCGTATAAGGTTCAAGCGTCCTGCAATCTCCGGGTCGCTCATTCCTAAAAAATAGGAAAGCAGGATAATTTGAAGCCTGTCCTGCGGCAAGGTTTTCAGTGCTTCGGCTAAGAGTTCGTCCGCAACGGCAACCTCAAAGCCCATAATCTCAAAAAGGTATGTATCTTCAAAATATTTATCCCATACGGCAAACTGTTCCAGTGTCTTAGGGGACAGCTCGGAAAACAAAACCTCATGTTCCCGTTGCTGTTTTATTTTCCTGTGGTAGTCGTTTCTTTCGTTCTTCAATATCTGCTTGCAGAAGTGTTCAAAGGTACGCTGCTTCTGCTCCTGTTGTGAATGGGGTTTCATGTGCCTACCTCCCTCCTGCCCTGTCAGAGCCGGGGCAATTTTACCCCTCTACTCCTTACTACGTTGAAAAAGTCAAAACAGGCAACATTTTTCAAAAAAAGTTAAAAAAACTTTTCGACAAGGCATAAAAAAGCCCGGCTGTTTTTCTTTATCAGTCGGGTGTAAATCGGGGTATGCCCTCGTCAGTGAAAGCGTTTCTTTTTCCGTAGCGTCAGAGAAAAGGCGTGTCCCCTTTCCAGTAAAAATGTTACAGCCCCAATATCACGTTTCTATCATGTTTGTATCGGGATTGTATCAAGTCTTTCTGCAAAGAATGACATATTTCTTCATTTGCCGGAAACGTCCTGTAACAGATTTCCTGTCTTTTTTCAAAAACTTTTCTAAAAGGTTGCCTGTTTCGGTTTTTCTAACGTAGTAAGGTATAGGGGGAAGAATAGCAAGCATAGGGATTGAGTACCCAATCCCGTATTTTTCCCGCTTCCGGCGTACCGTCCGGGCGTGAAAAATGCTTGTTGGGAAGTGTCCCAAACCCTCTGAAAAATCTAAGGAACGGAAAGGAAGCGTAAGCTATGGCAGAGAGAAAACGGGCTATCCAGTTAAAATTTTATGTGACGGAGCAGGAGCGCACACTGATTGAGGAAAAAATGAAGCTGCTGCAAACGGACAACTTGGGGGCGTACCTGCGGAAAATGGCGATTGACGGCTATATTATCCAGTTGGACTATACGGCTGTCAAGGAGCAGACGGCGGAGATACAGAAAGTCGGCGTAAACGTCAACCAGATAGCGAAGCGGGTCAATTCCACCGGGAACGCCTACAAAGAGGACTTAGAGGAAATAAAGGGGGCATTGGAAAAGATATGGCAGTTACAAAGATACACCCTATCAAAACTACGCTGAATAAGGCGATAGATTATATCTGCAATCCCGACAAGACGGACAATCAGATTTTGATTTCCTCTTATGGCTGCTCTTATCAGACGGCAGATATTGAGTTCGGCTTTACGCTCTCAAAGGCACGGGACAAGGGGGACAACCTCGGACACCATTTAATTCAGTCGTTTGCGCCCGGAGAGGTCAGCTATGAGGAAGCCCACCGCATAGGAAAGGAGCTTGCGGACAAGGTTCTCGGCGGCAGATATGAATATGTGTTGACTACCCACATAGACAAGGGGCATATCCATAACCACATCATATTTTGTGCGGTGGATTTCACGACACACCGCAAGTATGTTTCCAACAAGAAAAGCTATTACCAGATACGGAATGAGAGTGACAGGCTGTGTAAGGAACACGGGCTGTCAGTCGTCACGCCGGGGCAGGACAAAGGAAAGAAGTATGCGGAATGGGACGCTGAACGCAAAGGGACAAGTTGGAAAGCAAAGCTGAAAGCGTTGATAGACATTACCATACCAAAAGCGAAAGATTTTGATGATTTCCTGCGGCTCATGGAAGCGGCGGGCTATGAGATAAAGCGGGGGAAGTTCGTTTCGTTCCGTGCGCCGGGGCAGGAACGCTTTACCCGTTCTAAGACGCTTGGGGAAGCCTACACCGTGGAAGCCATAACAGAAAGGATTGCCGGAACATACCGGGCGAAGCCGAAAGCGTTAAGGCAGGAAAAAGCGGGCGTTTCCATGCTCATAGACATTCAGAACAGTATCAAGGCAGCGGAAAGCAAAGGCTACGAACAGTGGGCGAAGATACACAACTTGAAGCAGGCGGCAAAGACTTTGAATTTCCTCACGGAGCATGACATTTCAGAGTATGAGCAGTTGCAGGCGGTTCTTGATGAAGTGCATACGGAAAGTGAAAATACCGCCGCCACGCTGAAAGGCTTGGAAAAGAGATTGTCCGACATATCCCTTTTGATGAAAAACATATCCGCATACCAACAGACAAAGGCGGTCTATATGCAGTACAAAAAGGCAAAGGACAAAGAAAAGTTCCTGCGGGGAAATGAGAGCAGCATTATCATTCACGAAGCCGCCGCTAAGACGTTGCAGGCGGCAAGGAACGGCGGGAAGCTGCCCGATTTCAAAAAGCTGCATACAGAGTACAAGGAGCTTACGGAGAAAAAAGACAAGCTGTATCAAGAGTACGGGAAGCTGAAAAAGAAAGTGAAGCAGTATGATACAATCAAGCAGAACGTAGATACTATTTTAAGGCAGGCAAGGCAGCCCGAAAAGGAACATAAAAAGGAACGCTAAAAGATTTTTCTGTCCAGTTGTGCTGTCAAAACGTGTTTTCGTGCAATCGGTATTAGACAAAATTTCATTTTTTCCGATATTTTATGTGAAAGCCAAAGGAGGGCATATGATAAAGGTTGCAATATGTGATGATGAAAAGAACATAAGAAGCTACCTTGCTTCGCTTATCAGAGGGCAGAAAGCGGAATGTGAAATTACGGAGTATGCTTCTGCTGATGAATACCTGTCAAGCGGCATGGGGCATGATTTACTGTTCTTGGATATAGAGTTAGAGGGTTCTGCGCCCGGCATGGACGGCAACGCCATAAATGGCATGGGAATGGCAAGACAGATTAGGGGCATGGAGCAGATAAAACAGCCCGTAATCATTTTTGTTACGGGCTATGAAAAGTATGTCTATGACGCTTTTGAAGTGGAAGCGTTGGGGTATCTGGTAAAGCCTGTGAATGAACAGAAATTTTCGGAGGTTTTCAGCCGGGCGCAGGATAAGATTTTATCCGAAACGGAGCAGAAAAAGAAAACCCTGCTTATCCAGTACGCCGGGGCAAACAAAGCCATACCGTTAGACCATATTTATTACATGGAAAGCCAGAAACATAAGGTAGTGCTTTATACCAAAGACGGGGAAGTGGAATATTATGCAAAAATCGGGGAGCTTGAAGAAGAATTGCAGGGGCAGTTCTGCCGCATACACAAAGGCTATCTTGTCAACCTCTCCTGCGTGGACGAATACAGCAGGACAGAAATCATGCTTGCAAACGGGGATAAGCTGCCCCTTTCCAAATATAAGTATGAGGACTTTGTAAAGGCATATCTGCGCTTTATGCAGTAGGAGGGACAGACATTGAGTGAAGCGGGTTTTAGCTTGTTTATGAATATAGTGGCAGGAATTGAAGTATTTATGTATGCGGTCTGCATGACAGTTTTTTTCTATCCGTTTATGACGGAAAAAAAAGAACAGAGGAAAAGCAGGATTAAAAAGGTTTTAATGGTTTTTTTGATTTATACGGTTTTGTACTTTATCGGCATGGCAGCATTTGTTTACGGTTGGTTGTGCATGATAATTGTGCTTATCCTTTTAGTGGCAGCTTCCAAATTTTTGGATATGGATAAGGAATTTACATTCTTTTTGGGAGTGATCTTCTTCTGTACCAGAGATTTAAGTATGCTGGCTATGGAAAGTATAGATTTTCTTTCAAGTGGTTATTTTGCGGAAAAGGAAGAAACAGTAGAATATATTTTTCGTAATGCGGCATTGAATTATGTCTTTGTTGTGGTACTGCAAATTACCTTGTTTTCAGTTATGCTATATGCCGCTGCACGTCTGTTAAAGAAAAAGACAATGAAGCTGCATATAAAGGAATTGTGCTACCTGCTTTTAATACCGATAACCGGGATTTTATTTGGAAATATTATTTTCCGGCTTTTGATAGTTGTTAAAAATAATCTGGTTTTTCAGCTTTATGAACAGTTCCCGGTATTTCTTGGGATAATGCCTGTGGTTGCCGCCCTGTTCTATGCAGGGATTTTGATTACAATAGTGTCCTATCAGAAAATGATAGGCTTGCAGGAGGAAAAGGAAAAATATTTCGTGGAACAGCAGCAGGTTCACGCAATACAGGAACGAATGGAGGAAGTGGAGCAGTTTTATAACGGCATACGCCAGATGAAACATGAAATGAAGAACCATATGACGAATATCAAAGGGCTTGTCAGAAATGGCAGCTATGGGGATATAGAGCAGTATATAGACCATATGGACGAAAGCATGAATGTATTTGAGCTTACCATTAAAACGGGAAATACTGTTACGGACGTGATTGTGAATGACAAGCAGAAAGCCGCAGAGAAACAGGAAATACAGTTCCAGTCGGAATTTTCCTATCCAAAATCAGACGGCTATAATGCGTATGACATAGGGGTTATTATTAACAATCTTCTGCAAAATGCCCTTGAAGCCTGTGAAAAAATGGCAGAGGGGAAAAGATACATTTATCTTTCCGGCAGGCAGAAGAAAAAATTTTATGTGATAAATGTAAAAAATTCATTTGAGGGGGAGGTGACATTTGACACAAAAACCAATCTTCCACTTTCCACTAAGGGAAAGGATACAGCCCTGCACGGCATTGGATTATCCAATGTAAAGCGTGAAGCAGATAAATACATGGGAGATGTGGATATTAGGGCAAAGAAAAACGAATTTAGCGTAACTGTGTTGTTACAGGAAAGGAGAAAGATATGAATACTAGCGGTATATATGGCATGGGAATAAATACATATGCCTACACAAACAACAATAGGAAAACAACAGAAACAGGTAATTTTGTAGAT
>BLMD01000153.1 GCA_011959925.1 Lachnospiraceae bacterium | reverse complement strand
ATCTACAAAATTACCTGTTTCTGTTGTTTTCCTATTGTTGTTTGTGTAGGCATATATATTTATTCCCATGCCGTATATTCCGCTAACACTCATTTTTCAAATCCTCCATTGTTATCAATATTTATTGGCGGTTCTTCTGTCATTCAGAACCGCCTTTGCCCCCTATGATAAGTCCGGGCAGTTTACTTATCGAGAAGCCCTAAAAATTTCTGCCATTCCATATAGCCTTTCAAGTCCCCATAACTATACTCTGACTGCATAATATCTTTGACAATATCCACCCAATTCATCTTTGTTGAAAAACCCCAAGAGCCGGAATTTCTCTGCTCCGCATTTTTTACGGCTTTTGCAACTGCGGCTTTCAGCACTGTATCTTCAAAACTGCCTTTCCCGCTTTCTTTCAAATGGGAAGTGTACGCATACATTTCAGCCGTATCACAATTTTTCGGGTCTACCTTAGAAACATCTATCATTCGTTCTGTTACATTCCCGTCCTTATCCCATGTTTTCACTTTATAAACTGGATTGCCCGGATCAAAATCCTGCGTCTTATATACAGTAATAGATGAATTGTTTACTACATCAACATTAGAGCAAATTGCAATATCTCCCGTTTCTTCATCAGAGCCATGCAATGCAGCTGTTGAAGTCTGTCCTGTTGCCTGCGCCGCTTCCGCTGCTTGTTTTGCAAAGCTCCCGCCTGCCACATTTCTTTCTGTCTTTCTTGTTTCATACCCCGCCACCGGGTAGCCTGCTGTTCCAATTCCACTTACACTCATTTTTCAAATCCTCCATTGTCATCAATATTTTTTCTGCGGTTCTTCTGTCATTCAGAACCGCCTTTGCCCCCTTATGTTAAGTCCGGGCTTTTATATCTTCTGACTTCCTATTACGTTTTTACTGAATGTACTTATAGTGTCCTCATATGCTGTCGCTGCTAATGCACTTGCGCCAGTTGACCGAAAAGCTGACATATCCAAAGTGTCCTGCCCGTTTTTGGCACTCTCCATAAGAAAACTATGTAACCTTTGCTGACTTTCTAGCTGACTTTTCAAGTAATTCTCCTGTGCCGCCGCTCTCCGTGCCTGCGCTTTTTTCACAGCTTCTTTTTCCTGCTCCCTTAATAATTCCTCCATTTTCTCATGGCGTTTCTCCCACCAAGATTTTTCATCACTTGCAGAAAGTGAAGAATTGGAATTGTTTACAGGTATTCCCTCCCCATAGCATTGTTCCGGCGAAGCCCCGATAACTTGATAGCCAATCATTTTAGAACCCATAATCCCACTTGATGAATACATATTCCTTACCATGCCTAAGACAGTATTCTCCCATTCCGGATCATTTTTCATTCTTTCAAAACATTCTTCTGTAATTGTCAATGCCCCTCCGACACAAGTGGAGCTATACCACGCACTTACAGGCATTTTTGACATTTCATTCATAAACCACTGTTTATATTCGTCCATTGTCATTTCTTCTTTAGACTTATTGGAAATAGAACTGTCATAAGTGAAGCCGTTGTACGTTGGCGGCTGTGAAACAACCATATCCCCCGCCCATGCTGACGAATTTGACTTAGTTTGCGTACTCCGGCTTTCCGCTGCCTTTTGCACTTCATCTACAAAATTACCTGTTTCTGTTGTTTTCCTATTGTTGTTTGTGTAGGCATAT
>BLMD01000152.1 GCA_011959925.1 Lachnospiraceae bacterium | reverse complement strand
GGGGACTGGTATTCATCGTTGTCCTCCCGGACTTCCCCTGCCCGTAACAGTTCCATCACCATCGGGAAATTCTGCTCGTCTTTCGGTGCCTCGTACTTTAAATAAAATATCAATGCCAGAAGCAGCATGGACGCCGCTGTGTCCCAGAAGGGATCGTTTGACTGGCTCCCTTTCGGGGTGGTTGCCTTAAAAAGATTCGTCACAAGCCGCTGCACGTCGTTGTCATCCTTTAAATACATGAATGGGTTGTAGCAGTGGCTCTTTTCCATGTTGATTAAGTCAAGCACACGCACTTCATACCCTTTTCCCTCCAGAAGATGCCCGGTGTCCCGCAGGTTCTCTCCCTTAGGATCAAGCACGACAAATGACGTGTTCGCCTGCATAAGATTCGGCTTTGCATAAAACCTTGTCTTTCCGGCTCCGCTCCCGCCCACCACAATGGTGAGCAGGTTGCGGCGGTGCCTCCGGCTGTTGTAGCTGATACGCACGTTGGACGTCATAATCTTGTTGGCTCCAAAATCTTTCTCACTGTATTTCTGGTTGACCGCCCGTGCGCTGCCCCATGCGGCGGAGCCGTGTTCCTCGCCCCTCCGGTAGTTCCTGCGTGTGGATACATAAATGCCAATCCCCATCCCGTATATCAGCAGGAAAATGAGGACAGCCCTTAAGCTGTCCCCACATAAGCGGATAGAAAACGGATGGTTCATGGCGTCCGGGAATCCCCGTATAATTTCAGGCAATCCCCCCACAAGATACGGTGCTGTCAAAAGGGCAAGCCAGACAACGGGAAGGATGCCGAAAGCTGCAAATATCCACGCCGCCTGCTTCTCACCGCTCCTCATGGCATTTGCGCCCCCTTTTCTCTTTCTCCGGCGGCTCCTCAATCAGCTCGATGACTTTCAGAAGCACATCGTCCACTGCGTCTGTCGGCCTGCCCTCCTTTATCATCTGGTTGCGCTCGTCTTTCAGGGCATGGAAGATTACGCCGTACTCGTATTTGTCCAGCTCAAGGGTTTTCTTTTCCCCGCTCAAATTCACCACCTCCGTCTACCTTTCCTGTTCTCTGTTCTTTACCTTATAATCCCGGATTGGCATTTCCCCGTATGCGTCAAGCAGGCGGTCAACTTTCTCCGATTCCGCATAGGTGGTTCCACGGTACAGCGGGTACGTCACGCCCTCCACGCATACCTTGCCGCCTGTCGGCTCCAGGTCAATGCCGCACAGATTTTCTTCCGGGAAAAGGTTGAAGTTATATCCTGCCTTCACTGCCCTCATCTTGCGTCCTCCCGGTTATGCTGCGCCTGTGGCTGCTGCCTCTGGCTCTGGCTCCGGTTCTGCTCCAGCACTTTCGCCATCCGGGAAGAGATATTGTTCGCTGCGTCACGGGCTTTGGCTAACTCCCCACGGACTTCCTGCGGCTCCATGCCCTCGAAAAATTCCGGCGCATGGGTGAAATCAAAGCCCTGCGTGTCCACGCCATATTTTTTGCAGAGCAGGTAGGATGCGCAGTACGCATGGAATGCGTCTTCATTGCGGTCATAATTCTTGTCCCCGTCCGCAAACCCGGCAAGGGCAAGCTCCGGCGTCACGCTCCTGAAAATCTCCTGTGCGCCCATGCCTTTGCGTACATAAATGCAGCTTTCCTCCGGCTCAAACAATGCCCCTTTGTCCTCCGGCATCTGATCCGGCTCCGCCGCAACAATGGCAACAGGCGGGTTGTTCACCACTGCCCGCACAAGCTGCGTGTCCGTGATTCCCGGCTGCGCCTGCTGTATCCTGTCCCTTGCGTTGGTCTGTGAAATGTCATACACTTTTTTCGCATTGTAATAGGTTCCGGTGCTGCCATCCTCACGCTCGTACTCCTTTCCCGGCTCCATAATCAGAATGGGGTTGTTCCGCTCCTGCCTTTTCACATAGGCTCCCTGATCCCTCCAGTAGCCATAATCGCCAATCTTCTGTGCGTCCGGGTTCTGCGCCATGATCAGCAGGGCATTGTTGGCGGTGTAGCGGTCAAAGCGGCTCTGCACGTCAAGGTACTGTTTAAACGTCTGCCCGTCCGTGGCTACCGCCGCCGTCATCTGCTCCGACATCTCATAACAGCGGCTCCGGTTGTTCTTGCTTTCTGCGATAAATGCCGCCACCCGGTCATCCTGCGGCACGGCGGATACGTTCAATAAAGAATCAAGGCTGAAATTGTTGTCCATACATAGTTACCTCTCTTTCGGTTTTTTCGGTTTTCTTTTCGTCTGCGGCTGTTTATGCTGCAACGGCTTCTGGTTTTTGTTTCTGGTGTCCTTTGCAGGCTCGTTACGGCTCGGTGCCTCCGCCTCTTTCTTCCTCGCTGCCTGAATCTCTTTCAGCTCCTCCCGCACGGACGGTTTCTCCGGCGCAGTGGGCTGGTACAGCTTAGAAGTACCCTCTGCGGTTGTCCTTTGCTTCTTTAAGGTAGGCTCGGACTGACGGGATTTCGCAGTCTTGCCCAAAGAGGGGTTTTTCTGCTGCCCCTCCTCCTTCTGCGTGGGGCTGCCTAAAAGCTCGTCTACCAGCAAATCTTCCTGTGACTTCCCCGGTCTGTCCTTCTCCGGCTCTGGCTGTGCCTGCGGCTTTCCTGGTGAAGGTTTCTCCGGCGGCGTTTTTTCCGGTGACGCTTTCTCTTTTGGCGGTTCTTTTGTTTTCTCCTTTCCGGGAGCCGCCTTTCCTTCCTTCGCCTGCGATTTTTCTTCCCTCGATTTCTGGATTTCCGTCTTAATCTGTGCCGCCTCCGTGACGGACGCAAACTTGAAGCGTTCCACGATACGGTTGATGCGGGGCGCATCTTCCTCCTTCACCATAATGTCCACCATCCCGTCGCTGCTCCCCTTCGGATCACGGACGGCGCAGTAGAGGATTCCATACCGCTTCGCCTCCTGCACAAATTTTTTCAGGTCACTTTCCTTTACGGAAAATACGGTGAGCGGTTTCCCGGAGCGCACTAAGGTTTCCAGCCTTGCCCTGCCTCTGGTCTTTTTCTGCTCCTTTAAGATGGCGTACAACAGCACTGCAAGCTGCTTTGCCCCCTCGCCGGAGATTTTCAGGGCGGCTTCCCCCACTTCCATCGACATACGCACCACCTGGTCAGCGGCTTCGCCTGATGTGTTCATGGATTGTTCCCTCCTTTTCCGTGTGGACGTTCTTTTCCTCCACACTATTTTCCTGCCGCACGGTTTCTAATTTTTCTTTCATTGCGCCGGAACGTGCAGCTATCCCGTCGCAGAGTCCCACCTCCTTTCGCAGTTCCCCGATCTGCTTTGAAAGACCGGAGATTTCTGTTTTTACCTCTGACAGCTTTTCACAGTCTTTGATGTTGCGGCTCTGATACCGCAGGTGTTTCCTTTTATCCGAAAGCTCCGCCATCCTCCCCTGCAAATCTTCTTTCAATGAAAAAAGCTGCTCCGTGGTATCAATCCGATAACGGCAGAGCAGCCTTGTTTCCTTTGAAATTTTATCCAGTTTTATCAAGTCCTCCCGAAACAGCATGTGTACCTGCTTCGGGCTTACGGGCGGTCGGTTCTTTGGCAGGATTCCCAAAAGGTAGCAGTAATGCAGGTATAAGCCACGGAGTCCGCCGATTTTCCTTGCCTGCCCTAAATTCCCATGCACTTTTATGACATAGGTTTTCTTTTCCGGCAATGGGGCGGGAGTTGTCTGCTTTTTTACCGTCTGTGTGAGTATCCGCCTGCGGATGGATTCTATGGTGTATTCTTCCCCTAAGTTCCTCGCAAGCTTCATCCCCCGATCCCTGCCCTCTGCCCGTACCGTGATGTCTTTTCCGAATTTGATGGAATAGCCTTTCTCCTTCAGGTAATGGAAAAACTGCTTTTCCGTCCTCGCCTTTGCAATGGCTTCGTCCACATCTGCCTTTATTATCCCAAGATACGTCGGCTTGCCCTCCTGCTCCGCCCGCCACTCCCCATAGTGCTTTGCTTTCTGTTTTGGGTTCTCTATGACGGACAATCCGTATTCCCGGCACAGCCTGTCGGAAGCGTTACGCATATCCCGGTAGTCCTGATTGCTGCGGTGATACCTAAGACCGTCCGCAAAGGAAACGGAGTTCACCACAAAATGGTTATGCAGGTGGTGCGCCTTGTCCAGATGGGTTGCGACAATCACCTGAAAACGGCTCCCCCACAATTCCTCCGCCAGTTTCACGCCAATCTCATGCGCCATCGCCGGGGTACATTCCCCCGGCGCAAAGGACTGGTAGCCGTGGAACGCCATAATGCCCTCGTCTTTCCCGTACCTCTTTTTGACTGCCATCATTTCTGACCGGGCGGTGGTCGGGGCGCAGTTGACGCCGGACACATACTGCTCCATGACCTTCTCGTTTTCATCATCTATGACATCCTCCGCTGCTTCTGGTTTCCCCCTCTGTCTGGTCTTTTCCGCATTGACCGCATAGGCGATGATGTCGGACAGCCCCTGCGTTTCTCTTTCCTCCATGCCGGACAGCTCCGGCAGCTTTGCGATTTCAGGATTTTTTGTCTTATCCGGGTTCTGCACATAGATGACGACTTTCCCCAGCCACCCTTTGACGCTCCAGATAGATGTGGTTGCCATTACCCCGTCTTTTCCGGCAGGATGACCGCCTCGGTAATCAGCCTGACCGCTTCGTCAAACTTCCTCATGTCGCTGTCATACCTCTGCACGTCAATCACGTTCAGTGTGTGCGCCTTCTGTGCGATCTGGTTTAAGTTGTTCCCAATCTTATGCAGCTCCCGCATCATGGAATAATAGTCGGGCGGCGGGGCCTCCCTCGGCGTCTTTCCCATGATTGCCTGACGCACATAGGCTTCCTGGCTGATTCCGCTTCGCTTTACCCGCTCCCTGAATGCCTCCGCCTCTTCTTTATTCAAACGGAACAGAAACGGGACGTCCCTCTTTCTCATCCTTCCACCTCCGTATCTCCCCCGTGCAGGCGGTTAATCTGCAACAGGCACATCATCACCACACCCACAATGCCGCCTACAAAAGTTCCACTTAAAAATGCCAGCATACTGCTCCACTCACCTTTCCGTCATGGTGCGCTTTCACCATGCAACTTGTCATACTCAGCGGAACTCCCGGCTCCGCTAAAAAGGGGTATTAGGGGATTTTCCCCTAACAAGCTGCCTTCGGGTTGCCGCATGGCAATCCAAAGGCGTTGCTTGCTGGTATTGTGTATCACCCCTGCGGCTGCGTACCGCCTTTTGTTTTGGTATCATTACCCGCCGAAAACAGATGCTTCCCCGGCTGCTGCTCCTTAATCGGATGGGTGCAGCACGCACATTCCGGACAGCAATGCCCACAATCTATGCACTCCTGCCCGCAGTCCCCGGACTCTTTCGCCTCACACCTGCCGCACACTTTGCAATGGTTCACACACTCCTGACAGCGGTTTTCCGGATCGTTCCGCATACATTTCCCATCCATCGGGCAGGAATACGGGCATCCCTCACATCCATCCGGGTATGCGTTACAGCCGCTTTCTTTTACATCCGCCGCTTTCGCAAGGACGGAAACATCCGTCACGTCCCGATTGGAAAAATCTAAGATATTGGTTTCGCTGTATATCTTTTCCACCATCTGTGCGGCGGCTTCCGCACTCTCCGCTGAAATTTTCACCCTCTTTTCCGAGATGGCAACCAGCGTCATTTCATACTGCCTCATGG
>BLMD01000151.1 GCA_011959925.1 Lachnospiraceae bacterium | reverse complement strand
TTTTCAAAACGAGAATCAATCGGCTATTTTTATGCCCGGATATTCAAAAACAGACAGCAAATATCCAATCATGGGCAGGAAAGGAGCTGAGAATTATGCCATATATCGCACCGGAAGTCGTGCAGGAAGCAAAACGGATGGACTTGTTGACGTACCTGAAAAACTATGAGCCTTATGAGCTTGTGCATTTTTCGGGGAACACCTACACCACGAAAACCCATGACAGCCTGAAAATTTCCAACGGGAAATGGATGTGGTGGAGCCGTGGAATCGGGGGCAGGTCAGCGGTTGATTACCTGATAAAAGTCAGGGACTATACCTTTATGGAGGCGGTACAGACGATTGCAGGGCAGGCGGCGGTTGCGCCGCCTGTTTCCCTACCAGCCGAAAAGACAACAGAAAAGAAACTGCTCTTACCCAAACCGAACCGCTACCAGACGCAGGCTGTTTCCTATCTGAACAGGCGTGGGATTGACACGGACATCATTGGATTCTGTCTGCAAAAAGGAATGGTTTTTGAGAGCGAGAACTACCACAACGCTGTATTTGTGGGCATGGACAAGGGAGGAAAACCCCGGTATGCCGCCCTGCGTGGAATCGGGACGGACTTCATCGGGGACGCAAACGGGAGCGACAAAAACTATTCCTTTTCCATCCCGGCAGAGGGAAACAGCATAAAAGTCCACCTGTTTGAATCCGCCATTGACCTGCTGTCTTATGCCACCCTGCGGAAGATGGACGGCCAGGACTGGAGGGCGGAACATCTTTTATCCCTTGCGGGAGTGTATCAGCCAGCAAAGGAAATCGGGCGCAGCAAGGTTCCGGCAGCGCTCGCCCGGTTTTTAAAAGAGTACCCGGAGGTTGAGGAAGTGGAGCTGCACCTGGACAATGACCGGGCGGGCAGGCTGGCGTCAGAGGCGATCAAGACCGTGCTTCCGAAACAGTACCGGACACGGGATAAGCCGCCGCCAAAGGGCAAGGACTGCAATGATTTCCTCTGTATCCGGTTAGGAATCGGGATAACGGAGCGGGCAAAAAAGAATCACGGAAGGAGCCATGAGAGATGAAAACGTATGACGTAACAATAACGGAAACCCTGCAAATGACTGTACCCATTGAGGCGGAGAGCCTTGCGGAAGCAGAACAGACAGCAGAGGATAACTGGAACAGAAGCCAGTATATTTTGGACGCAGACCATTTTGTGGGAGCTGATTTTAAGGCGAAAGAGTGCGTCCGGGACAAAGGAATAGGGCGGTAGGAAAGGAGGCGTTTGCCATGAGGCAGTATGAAATGACGCTGGTTGCCATCTCGGAAAAGAGGGTGAAAAT
>BLMD01000150.1 GCA_011959925.1 Lachnospiraceae bacterium | reverse complement strand
AGTTATCCAGATTGCCTTCCTCTACGTCGGCATCCATACCCCAGACTTTGGAAAGCAGCGTATTGCGTGGCAGCGTCTGCGAGGGGTTGTTGAGAAATATCTTCAGTAAAGCCCCCTCTTTTTTGGAAAGCGTACAGTTTCCTAGAGGACCGGACAAGCGGCTGGACGCAGGATCGTAGCTGATGTCGCAGAACGTGAGAATATCATTGGCATGGTATTGTCTCGGCCTGCGGCAGACGCTTCGGATTCTGGCAAGAAGCTCTTCAAAGGCAAAGGGTTTTACCAGATAGTCGTCGGCGCCGGAATCCAGCCCGGTAATTTTATCATCCAGCTCTCCAAGCGCCGTTAAAAAAATGATCGGCGTTTCGATTCCCTGCGCGCGTATTTTTTTCAAAAGAGTTACGCCGTCGAGTACGGGCAGCATGCGGTCTAAGAGAATAAGGTCATGGATGTTTTCTTCCATATAATAAAGCGCATCTTCTCCGTTGTCGCAGGTGTCCACGGTAAATCCTTCTTTATCAAGCTGGAATGCAAGAGTTTCCAATAAATGTTTGTCGTCTTCTACAAGCAGTATCCGCATAGTAGCCTCCTTTGGATGGTCATAAATCATCAATATAGAGTATACCGGATGAAACTCTAATCAATCTCTAAGAATTTATTTTATAATTTTTATTTTTGATTATAAGGGAAAGGCAGGATTTGTTCAATGAAAAAAATCGGTAATCGTAAGTAGTTTTAGAGATAAATTAAAGATTTACCTGCTACACTCATGCAAACAAAATAAATAAACAGGAGGTTATTCATGAAGACAAACATATGGAAACGTACGGCGGCAGCTTTGCTTGCCGGAGTTATTTTAATTGGAACCGCAGGCTGCGGCAAAGAAGGGAATAAAACGCCGGCGGCGGGAGAAGAAGCCGTTTCCTCTACGGAACAGACTGGAGCAGAATCTGCAAAGGGAAGATATATGGAGACCATGAAAGCGACGCCAAAAGGCGTATCTTCTATATCCGGCATGGTACGGCTTGCCGACGGCAGTATCGCATTTATTGATGAAAACAGCGGCATCATGTACCGATCCAAGGACAATGCCGATTCCTGGGAAGAACGGGAGATATCGTCTCTTTCGGAAAACTGCGGTATCGAGGAAGTGGATATTACAAGCAGGGCAATTGCGCCGGACGG
>BLMD01000149.1 GCA_011959925.1 Lachnospiraceae bacterium | reverse complement strand
CGAATGGAGGGGGCTGTCGGGAAATAGATAGTCCAATGCATGGGAGGCGGCGATACATGTGTATCGTCGCCTCCATTAAAATTAATGATAAAATAGAAAAAAGATGGCTAACGACAACCATCTTTTCTCCGTTACATGTTATAATGTAACTATGAAAAACCATAATTATTATAACGAATTTTTTGAATTAGGGCAACAGAAAATTAACTTTAATTTCTTCGAATTGAGTTTACCCGATGACGATCCAGTCTATACCCTTAAAAAAGTTTTGGAGGATTTAAATTTTTCAAGTTTGTTAGCTTGTTATTCATCTAAGGGAAGAAGCGGGTACAACCCAATTATGATGTATTCTTTAGTTACCTACGCAAACATGCGTGGTGTCCGGGCTGTTGACCGCATTGTTGAATTATGCGAAAGGGATCTTGCTTTTATCTGGCTTGCCAAAGGCGAGAAACCAAAACGGGATGCATTTTATGATTTTAAAGGCGATAAACTTACAGGTGAAGTATTAGACGACCTGAATTATCAATTTATGCGCTGTTTAGAAAAAGAAGGCCTTGTTACACTAAAAGAACTCTACATAGATGGGACAAAAATAGAAGCAAATGCGAACCGGTATACGTTTGTATGGCGGGGAAGCATCAATTATCACCTTGCCAGACTTTTGGATACGATAGACGCCCTTTATGCACGATACAATACCCTGTTGAATGAATATGGATATGGAGAAAAATATGAACTTGGAAACGTCCAGATGTTTATTATCGAAGGGATGGATAAAGTCCGGGAAGTGATCAAAAAGAACCGGGAATATAAACTGACCAAGCACAAAAAACTGCCAAACAATACCATCATAGAGATTGATAACTGTTCGCCGCTGGAGCTGTTACAGCTCCAGACCGGCCTGTTGAAGATTGCAGAAGGGGAAGGGATCTCTTTTGTAAACGGTAAGGGAAAAAGGAAACCTGAGCTCCAGCAGCTTTATGAAGAGATAGAGGTTTGCGGCGAGCGTCTGATGGGATATAAGCAATGCTTTGAGATCATGGGGAAAGACCGGAACAGTTATTCAAAAACGGATGTGGAAGCCACATTTATGAGGATGAAAGAGGACCATATGAAGAATGGCCAGTTAAAACCAGCCTATAATGTACAGGTGGCTATAGAGAATTATTTTATCGTCCACGGATATGTCAGCAATGACAGGACCGATTACAATACATTGATACCAGTTTTGGAAAAGCATAGAAAAGCGTTCGGCGATGTCCTTAAGGAAGTAACGGCCGACAGCGGGTACTGCAGTGAGAAAAATCTGCTATATTTGAAAGAGAAAGGAATCGCCAGCTATATCAAACTGCAGGATCACGAAAAAAGGAAAACCAAAGCATACAGGGAAGATATCAGTAAGCATTACAACATGGCCTGTGAAGAGTCTGAAGGAGAGAAGTATTATATCTGCCGCGACGGACGGAAGCTTCATCATATCCGGACAGAAAAGAGACAGCAGGAGGGATACAGCCAGACATTTGAGGTGTACGGATGTGCAGACTGCGGAGGATGTAAACACAAAGAAAAATGTCTTTATAAATACAATGCGGATAAGGATCAGGACAAAAACAAAGTAATGAAGATCAATGAACGATGGGAGGAACTGCAGGCAGAATCTCATGCAAATATCCAGAGCAGAAAAGGGGTCATCAACCGTCAGACCCGGTCGATCCAGACAGAAGGACATTTTGGGGATATAAAAGAAAACGAAAAGTTCCGAAAGTTCAACTACCGCAAGGAAGAAAAAGTGTATAAAGAATTCATGCTGTATGCAATTGGCCGAAATATAAACAAATATCATCGATTCCTTCATGGAAAGTTGAAAAAATTCGAAGGAAAAATAGATGAGAAAACAGCATAAAAAAGAGTTCGTAAAAAAGAAAACGGATGTTTTTTTTGTGTGCGTAAAAATAATAAAGAAGAGATAAAATGAAGAGGATAAGAAGAACCCCTCGGGGAAATAGATGTGATAAATCACTGGATTCCCAAGGGATTCTTCTTTTTGTTCTAAAAAGGGGAAAAATCGCTATTTCCCGACAGCCCCTTTTTTTAAACAGCACATCTATTATAACTATCTAAAACTCATAAATCAATACCTAATTTGTTTTTGTAATAATTTGACCGCATTGTTGAATTATGCGAAAGGGATCTTGCTTTTATCTGGCTT
>BLMD01000148.1 GCA_011959925.1 Lachnospiraceae bacterium | reverse complement strand
CTCACAAAGGGCTGGAGTAATTTTGTATCTGACTGCATTAATATTTGGCGCTTACGAAAAAAGGAACTGCTGCATAGACAGCCCGAAAAAATACTCTCCGTATAATTGCAGATTTTCTTATTTATCTTTACTTTCAATTTATAAGCACCTCCTTTTTGGCACAAAAAATCGCCATCTTTGTAAAAATGACGATTCTTCAAATTTATTTCGTTTACTTCCAACTCATTCTTGCATTATAAACATTGTTTACAGCTTCGATATAGCATATGAAAGAGGGATGGTCGTGGTCGTTCTGCTGCAGGTATCTGTTTTTAATATCCAGATACTGCGTCCTGACTAGCTGCCATTTTCCCCTTTCCTTGATATACTTAGCCTTTTTCTGTATGCCCACAGAATGAGGGGCTTCATTCCAATAGTATTCATCACGATAAGTGAATCCTGTCTTATTGTGTTTCAGTCTGTGCAAATGTCCCTTTGTATCTCTGCAAACAATACAGACATCCATCGACAACTTGGTCGGATTTCCTTTAACAAAATCCCCTTTCTCCGTAGTCAGAGAAGATGTTGAATCATCGCAGTTTCCCCAACCATGTTCATTTAACGCCTTATTAAAGGATTTCCTTGCACATTCTTTTATAAATCCACAATCCTCAAAATTTTCACATCTTACAATTTCAAAGTTGTAATCCAAATCAATCGGCAACGAAGCATTTTGTACAATGAGATTCTTTGCACCACTCCCTACAAGATAAAATACTGCTCCAATATCATAGTCTTCTTTCAAATAGTGGCAAAGATCCTGCATTATCTCACCGCACAACTTTCGGGCACGGCTTAAAAATTCCTTATCTTTTACATAATCAAACATAAAATCTCCTTTCATCCCCAAGCCTGCCATTTAGATTTTAAAATCTAAATCATTATATCATAATCATCTGACAATTATATGTCAAGTGATTTTTTCAACTTTTTCTGCGATACAGAAATATTCAAATAAATGCGGA
Organism: Lachnospiraceae bacterium; assembly: GCA_011959925.1. GTDB lineage: Bacteria > Bacillota > Clostridia > Lachnospirales > Lachnospiraceae > Roseburia_B. Next base: position 863 of record BLMD01000148.1, on the reverse strand, counting down.
TATTTCCTTGCTGGAACAAAATCCTGATGGAAGTGGTTTCTGCATTTATACTTTAACCTCAATCAAGGAGAATAAAACTATGACCTCTTTTCACTTATTTAATTTAGACAGCAACACTTGGATAGCAATCACTTCCATTTTTGCTGTAATTATAAGTATTATATCAATGATATTTACAGTCATTTTTAGTTCTCAACAACTCAAGCATAATAAAAACAGTGTAAAACCTATATCGGCAATTAAGTTCAGCGATTATGAGGACGTGCTTGCTGTTAAGCTTGAAAACGTAGGAACAGGTCCTTTAACAATAAAAAGATTAGTTTTTAAAAATGAGACCCAAGAATCATCTGCTTTGATATCCATGATGCCGCCAATAGACCAACTGTGGACTACTTTTACAGAATCGGTTGATGGCTGGACTATTCCAGTTGGTGGACAGCTAATATTCCTTAAATTACATCCAGAAAGTGGCGAAATAAAATCTTTAATTAGAAAAGAGCTTTCTAAAATAACTGTTTATCTCGAATATATGGATATATATAATACCAAATTTCAAGATAAACGGTCACTCGACTTTTTTGGCAGACATTCTGAAGAATAATATATGGGACAGACCTCATTCTGCCACTATATAAATATTATTCAGCCTGTGATGGCGGCTAACCCAGTTGTAAAAGGCGCTTACTGCAATGTCGTTTTCACGGCACCAGTCAGCATATGTCATGCCGCTCTGGCGGCATTCATTGATAAGCCGGATCTGTTCCGCCATCAAAACACGGGTTTTGCGAGTACTTGCCAAAACCTATCTTCCATAATTGTAGTGAAATAGTCTAAATATCTATCGACTACAATTATAGGTGATA
>BLMD01000147.1 GCA_011959925.1 Lachnospiraceae bacterium | reverse complement strand
TCGCATGCCCCTTTAAATTGTCCTGCAGGCGGATGTACGTGTCCCGGTCCGCATATATGATGTTTTCCACATAGCACTGCTCCAGCGTCATGTCGGAAGCCGCCTGGCTGAAGTTAGCATGGAACAGGCCCACAATCTCCACTTCCACCGGTTCTCCCCATGTCTTGAGCGGTTCTTTTGTAAAGTCATAATTCCCTTCCTTCGTTTCCAGCGCAAGCGTGTCCCCGACCGAAAGCCCGTTCTCTTCTGCCAGCCAATCCGAGACGACCGCTTTGAAACGGTCGCCTTCTTCCAGGTTCCTCCCGTCCGTAATGGAAAGCGCCCCTGTCCGGAAATTCTTATGAGTCTCCCCGTTTCTGCAGGGATATACGTCAACACTGTGGCGGCACATCGTCAGATATTCTTCTGTAAAAGGAATTAATTCATCCATATCCGGGTTCGGGTCTGGGTTCGAAGTTGCATACATGCCTGGCCGTAATGTTACATCCGTCCACGCCACGTGAGCTTCGCCAGCCACCACATAGTCCTTCACCCCGTCCAGGGAGCATATTTTTTCCATCATTTCATCCGTAATCATGGGACCGGCATAGTGGGTGGCAGAAGAACCATTTCCAAAATCAGACCTTTCCTGGTACATCTCGTTATCCGTATCTGCCCTTAAGACAAACCCGGATGCCATGCTCAGGCGCAGCCGCTCCAGCTCCCGTTCCGTGCTTTCTTTCAATGAGAAACCGATGAGAACGCTTAAGGACATCAAAAACAGAAGACATAGAAGAAGCAGCGTCCTTACTTTTTTTCGTATCAGATATATGGACGCTCTTTTTATAGCATTCACAGACAGTTCACCACCTATCATAAAATATGATCTATTCTATCAAGGAGGCCCCAAAGCGGCCCCCTTATCCATAACACCGTACAATTTAATTATTTTACTATTACAAAAAACATGTAACGTTTTTTATTATCTCTAATATCTTACTACTCTCCGACACAATTATATGTGCTTTAAATTCCTATCAACTGCATCACGAGTTGAATTATGCAATCTTAAATATGGGTTATACTCAGCCGCGGGACTACTGCAATTACACGTATCCGGATAATCGCAGACACACGTATTGTTTGCGCACATGTTCAGCATCGCCTCGACGCTCTTTCTTTGTTCCTGAAAATTCTTATTCAATTTTTTCATAAGTCTGTACCTCCTATTCTAATACAGTACGGTGTTTGGCGCAATTTATTCCAACAATTCCAACAGCGCTTCACTCATAGCGTCAACCTCCATGATCCGGTACGAATGCCCGATCAAAATATCCGCCGCCGGAATATGCAGTTCTTTCTCCAACAGGTCAAAAATATACAAAAAATCTGCAGGACGGATACCTGTAGCCGTATCCAGCAAGTTGGTCTTCCCTCCGTCCACCTTGATCTGCGTTACTTCATACACCGTTTTACGGATCAATGCCGCAAGATCGCTTTTTTCATATTTCACGTATTTTCCTCCTCGCTTATATGGCGTCCGGATTCCCCTCAAGCCTGCCGACTGTCTTCCGTATCGCCGCTTGTATCTTCTCTGTTTCCCATACTCCCGCGTAAACGTCCGGCTGGTCCGGACAAGTTTCGTAATGTTTCCGCAGATACTCCTCTTTCAGATACAAATAGGCGATCTGCTTATCTTCTGACTGCTGTACAAAAGCCGTCCTTCCAACGGACGCCATCTGCACGGGGAACCCAAACCTTTCCCTGCAGTGGAGAGCCATCCCTGCCATGCCTGCCATATCCAGCTTCGGCATAAAATAAGTGCACAGGACTGCGCTGTCCACCGATACTGCGCTCCCGATGACCAGCGGGTATTCTGCGAAATGGTTGTATTCATGCACGGAAAACTCCGAAATCCCTTCCGGCACGCCGATCACGAAAAGATCCGGTGCATGGGAAACGGATAGCCCGTATAAAAATCGGTTAAACCGGATCACTTTTTCTTCAAAAGCCAGATGGCCGTCGAACAGAAAATCCGGCATTGTATAAGCGCCAAACAAAGCGCCCAGCGGATTGGAAGATACCCAGACCAACGCATATCCCTCCCTATCCAGAACGGATTTCAAAAGGATCTGATTTTCAAACTTGCAGCAGTTTTTCCCCATCCCGAACACCGCTGCCACCGGAGATTCTATGATATGCTTTTTCTGTTCCGAGCCAACCTGTGTCCCGGTATTCGCGGAACTTTCCTCCGGCATATGCGAAAGAACGGCATACTGCCCCCGGTATCCGGAAAGATCCAGCTTGTGTGCCATGCCCGGCGTTATCATGACTTGTTTTCCCGCTCCCAATGCCTCCTGCATAACGTCGTAATACTTTTTCATCTCCGAATTCCTGTAGTCGTCCAACAGTAACACGGTGTCGCACTGCGCAAGCATTTCCGTAAAATTGCCGGTGCAGCCCAGTGTTTCATTCACCGCTGCCACCGCCGCCAAATCTTCCCGAAACGAATGGACGCCTGCAATCGAAACTCCCTGCAGCATATCCGATTTTTCTGCAAGCAGTTCGATATCCGGATGGTATGGGAACAATAACAGTTTTTTCATCTTCGCACCGCCTCCGTTTCCGTCTTATAGCCGAACTCTTTCAGCACGCTCTGCTCATACAGTTCCCCGACCGACTCCCTCTTCTTCTCCCTGCACAACTCCAGCTTCTCCTTTTTTCCCGGCTTTCCTTTTCCATGGAATGCAATCTCGTTGGAACAGATAGAGCAGCGCTGCAGGTTCCAGCACGATTTGCACTCTTCCTCCGTGAGCTTTCCGATATTCAAAATGTCCCGCATTCTTTCCAGATCAAATCCGTCCTCCACCGAGCCGATCCGATAAAAATCCAGGTTTTCGTTCACCCTCTCGCAGGGGAACAAAACCCCGTCATAGCGCACAAACAGCCGTAAGATTCCCGGCATACAGGGTCCTCCCGGATGAACGACGGGCGTAAGCTCCATCCTTTTGTGTAGAATCCGCCTTGCTTTCTTAGCCTGTTCTAAAAAGGTTCTGGCAAAAGGATCCACCTCTTTTTTGTCCAGTTTTCCGGCAAGCACAAGGAGCGCCTTCATATATTCGAATTTCTGAATCTGGTAAAACGAATCCTGGTAATTGACCTCTTCTTTCAAATCTTTGTCTGCCATGATATTATACATCACAGACCGTTCGTCAATGATCTCACTCGCGCTGAAATATTCCATAACACACCCAAGATCCATATAGGGATTGATTGTGGAAAAAAACATGACGGATGTTTGTGTATATTCCGGATACTCCCGCAAAAGATCCTGAACATTTTTTATAATAACGTCAAAAGATCCCGTCCCGTCCGGAAACTTCCGGCAGACATCGTGTTCTTTTTTCGATCCGTCCAGGCTGATTGCGATACTGACAGAGTGTTCTGCAAGAAATTTTGCCCGCTCGCCTGTCAGCAGCGTGCCGTTCGTCGTAAGGTTGAACCGTACCGCTTTCCCTTCTACGGTCTCATTCACATAATCTATGCATTTCCTGATCAGGTCAAATTCTAAAAGCGGCTCTCCGCCGTAAAAACTAATGGATATCGACGAACTGTCAATGCTGTGCTCCAGATAAAAATCAATCGCCCGCTTTGCCGTCTCAAAATGCATCCGATTTACGGAATGCACGCGGTTCCCTTCATAAATTCCGGAATATGCACAATATTCGCAACGCAGGTTGCACTGCTGCGTCACCTGCAGGATCAGCTGGCGTAGACGCCTTTTGGCATGATGCTCCATGATATCTGTCTGCGGATGGCGAATTTCTTTTACAACATTCGGCACGAACATCCCTTCCTGCCGATACCTTGCAATCACACTGCTAACATCCGGCGAAAGCACTCCCCGTTCCACAGCCTGCAGTTCCTCAAATTCTTCCCGGCTTAATGTAAGCACGGAATTCGTATGCCTGTCATACACATAATAGCCGCCGTAAGTCTGATACGTCTTAAAAATAACAGGTTTTGTATCTGCCATATCATTCCTCCTTTGTACTGTATTAGTGATTTATATATTAGACCTGTATTGATATTTTTTCAATATATCGTGCATAAACGACTTTTTTGCGTACATATTTTGTTTCATGTACGTTTTTCTGCTTTTTATGCACTTTTATTTACTTTTTACGCTTTTTCGTTTACGATATTACAAAACAATTGTCGTATAACCACACTTTACCAAAGGAGAATGTCTTATGAACCTACGGAGTATTTACAGGCTGTTTTTACCTTACGCATCTGCCGTTTCCTCTATCATTGTTTTTTCTGTCCTCGTTTCCCTCATAAATGCCGCCACGCCTTTCATCAACCGTTTTATGATCGACCAGGGACTGCTGCGCGGCGACCTTAAGGCCGTCCTGTACTCCGTGCTCCTGCTCCTTTTCCTGCGCACAGGTGACAACGCGATACAGTATTTCCAGAGAAAGCAGGAGATTCTCGTGGCAAATTCATTCGGAAAGGACCTAAAAGTAAAAGCGCTCCGCCATGGTTTAAAGCTAAACCCTCAACACTGGAAAGACAATGGGTTTTTCAAAACCATTGGGGATGTGCTTTACGATATCGACATCCTTATGAGCATTACCGGCAGCAATTTTCTCATGCTTTTTTTAATCATCTGCAAAGCGGCAGGCGCCGCAATAGGCCTGTTTCTTTTAAATTGGAGGCTCGCCTTGCTGACACTTCCGCTGATTGCCATAAAAATTGCATACAACCAATGGATGCGCACACGATCGGAACAGCTGGGAAAAGCTTCAATGGAAGCCAACAAGAATTATAACGCCTGGTTTTCCGATCTTTTATCCGGAACCACCGACATTAAACTCTGGAACCTTCACGGCAGGAAAGAAACTGAATACGGGGAACACATCGACCATCTGAACGAAACGTCAAAACATATGTCCCTGTTCTCTGAAAAAAGCAGCCGCATCCTGCAGACAGTAGAATTTTCCTTTCTCAACCTGATGTATTTGCCCGGCGCCGCCTTAATCCAAGACGGCACGATCACCTTTGGCGGCTTAATGACATTTATCACATTTTCCTCATACCTTCTGGTCCCGGTCGACGCCATCATGCATTTGCGCGTCATCCTGGAGCAGATCCGGCCGTGCACCAAAGATATTCAAAATTTTTTTGCCCTGGAAGAAGAAAATTTTGCATCCTCACTTCTGCCGAATCCGGAAATCTCCAAAATTGAATTCAAAGATGTTTCCGTATTTTTGGATCACCGCAGTATCCTGCAGGATCTGAATTTTGAAATAAGGAGGGGGGAGAAAGTCGCCATTGTCGGAGAAAACGGAAGCGGCAAGACCACGCTGCTGAACCTTCTTCTGGGACTCTGCCGGGCAACCTCCGGCGAGATCCTGATCGACGGCATACCGATTCAAGAATATAACATTGAAGCATACCGAAAGAAGATCAGCGCCGTCCTGCAGGACGTTCACCTCTTTGGCGGCTCGGTCAGAGAAAATATCCTCCTGGACGAGGAGGCTTTGTTTGACCCAAACCGGCAGCCTCCGTTTTGTACGGAAGCAGTCAACCGTCTGGAAAAACAGTTTGATACGCAGGTCGGAAGCGACGGTGCGAAGCTCTCCGGCGGAGAAAAGCAGAAGGTCGCCCTGCTGCGCGCATTAAACCGCAGGGCCGAAATCCTCATACTGGATGAAGCATCTGCCAATTATGACAAAGAATCGGAAGAAGCATTCCATCTTTTTATCCGGGAACATACAGACTATGGATTTTATTTTATCGTGACGCACAGAAAAGAGATCCTGGCATATGCAGATAAGGTAATCTGCCTTTCCCACGGAAAAATTACGCAGGTCAGGCAAAATCCTAAATAATATGGCAGACGGCTGCGGAAATGATCAGATTCCCATAGCGTCTGTTACTGATTTCAGATAGCGGGGAGCAATGTTGATTTCTTTTCCCGATACAAGCTTCAACTGACTTCCCCGCTTTAACAGAACGCAGTCCATATTTACGATATAAGACCTCTGGCAGCGCAGAAAGTTTGCCGGGCACTGCTTTTGGACTTCCCGCAATGTTCCCTTCATACGGACTGACCCTTCTGTCGTATGAATATCAATATAATGCTGAATGCTCTCAAAATAGATGATATCGCTAAAAGCGATTCGCTCCGTAACCCTGCGGTATGTATACTGAAAATACCTTCCGGTTTTTTGACTCAGCGCATAATCCATACACTCTTTTATTTGTTCCGGCATGACAGGCTTCACATAATACCGATATGCATTGACCGAATATCCTTCGCATGCCCTATCCGAAAACGCCGACGTCAAAACCAGCAGATTCTGATATCCTGTCTCCCGCAGCCTTTTCGATGCAAGTATTCCGTCCGTCTGGCCCGATGAAACGTCCATAAAAACAATGTCATACTCCGACATTTTTGCCAAAGAGTCCGCCAGTTCTCCCCCACTCACAAATACCGATACCATGAGTTCTGCTCTCCCGCCTGCCCACCGGAGCAAAAGCCCGTTCAGATATTCCGAATAAACGTAATCCGCTTCGACAATTGCAGCCCGCAGCATCATCATACCACTCCTTTCCACATTTATGAAATTAACCGATGCACTTTCCCAAACAAACCACGGTTCCTAATTGCATACGGATCTATAATTTAAAAACTTATCTGTATTTTTTAATTATTCCAAAAAATATAACTTCTTTTTCTTCTTCATGTATCTAGCAGTATACGTCACATTGATATTTCGTTTTTTTAAATTCTTTATTGATTTTTTAAATTATTGATGCAGCCTCTTGAACTGTTTCTTCCATTATAACATTTATTATTTTATTTTCTATTTTAAAGTAATATATCTTGTCCTTCCACTATAAATTTTCGACATAATTCGACATATTTCTACCCAACAGAAATCAAAAAAAATCCTGCAAGGGATGAAAGCTGTCCGTCTGAATTTTTGAAAGGCAGAAAGAAAGCACCGATTATTGCTAACCGATGCCCGTTACGTTCCATTCTATCTTTTTCATACCTTTCCCACAACTGTTATTTCACTATCTCAAACCGATCCGCCAGCAGTTCCCAGTTTGCCCGAAACAGGCGCATGATCTGCCAGTACCCGGCTCCGTTTAACGCATACTCTTCGATCAGGTCAAACTTTGCCTGCATGCTTCTGACGTCTTCAAACCAGACTTCGTGCCGGATTCCGTCGGCTTCATAATAAAAATACGGCGACTGGGCGCGTTCGTCAAACAGGATTTCGGCGCCGTTGGCTGCCGCAATCTGCACCGCCTCTACGTTTCCGATCGTTCTTGCCTTTGTCTCTCCTTTCACAAACGGCAGCGGCCAGTCATATCCGTAATTGGGGATTCCCAGGCGTATTTTCTCCCGCGGTATTTCCGTTACGGCATAATCCAATACTTTCCTCACCTGAAAAATCGGGGCGACCGCCATCGGCGGTCCGTATGTATAGCCCCATTCATACGTCATCAAAAGCACATAATCTGCAGCTGCGGAAAGACCCCCATAGTCCTTTCCTTCGTACAAAAGTCCCTTCTGATCGGCGGACTGCTTGGGGGCCAGCGCAACAGAAGTCTGTCTGCCGATCCCGTGCATTGCCTCCGCCACCCGACGGACAAATGCCGTAAACGCATCCCTGTCTTCTGCCAGTATATATTCAAAATCAATGTCTGTTCCGGCAAATCCTTTTCGGACCACCATCTCGGTCAAGTTGGCGGTCAGGGCTGCCGAAGCAGATTCCGACTGCACAACGCTGTGGATCAGATAATTGTTAAACTGTCCGTCCGCTCCAAACGGCGTCAGCGTCAGGATCGGAAGCGTCCGAAATTCATATGCCTGTTCTATTAAAAACGTATCGTCTAAAGCCGGAGGAATCAGCTCTCCTTCCGGCGTAAACCCATAAGAAAATACCGATACTTCTGTCAAAAACGGCAGCGTCTGGCGCAGCGTAAAATCATCGATAAACGGATACGCATATCCGTTGATTCTCGCCTGACGCTTCTGTGTATTCCGCTCACCTGCCGGAATCAAAAGCGCCTGCCCGATCACCAGAAGAGACGGATCTGCAAGCTGATTGATATATATGATCTCTTCCGCAGAAACGGAATACTCCCCGGCAATTCTGCCAACCGTATCGCCCTGTTTCACTACATAGATTTCCATGGTATACCTAAACTGTTTTTTCTATATATATGCAGCTGTTCTATACGGCATTCTAATCCATTGCATCCTCGATCACCTGAAAAAAGCTGTCCGTCCGGATACTGCCGTCCGTCAAAAGCGTAACGTCATCCCAGACCTCTTCATTTAGCTTAGAAGAAAGTCCGGAGACAAATTCTTCATATACATCGTCAAACGCGGCTTTTTCTCTTGCCGCCACGATATTGGACTTATTGTCGTCGGTCAGCGCCTCGTTGAATTTATTGATACATTTGATAAAATAGAAGCCGTCCTCCGTTTTGATGCCGTCGGAGATCTCTTCGTTTTCCAGCTCAAACGCCGCTTCTTCCACTTCCTTCGGCAGTACGCCCCTTCCGAATGTAATTTCTATTTCCGGTTTCATATTGTAATTGCTCGCCACCGCGGCAAAATCTTCTCCCTCTTTCAGCTTCTTTTCTACTTCTTTTGATTTTTTCCTGCCTTTGACAAAAATCTGCATGGCTTCCATAATCCTCGCCTCATCGTCGCTGACTTCCGCATCCACGCCTTTCGTCAGGGACCGGTATACTTTGTCGGCAAGCACATAATCTTCATACATGGAAACAATGTCCGATTCCGATGCTTTGGTATAATCGAGTTCCGCATCCGTTAAGGACTGGTAATACTCTGCCGCCGCCGCCCGGATCTCCTTTTTTTCTTCCCCGCTTAACGTAATTCCCCTCTCTTTTGCCAAAAGATCCATGCAGACCACTTTACTCATCTGAGAAAGTGCAATTTCTTTGATATATTTCGTCAGTTCTTCTCTCTGAAAATTTTGTTCCCACAAATCGATCCCGTAGCTTTTCCCGTAGATATTCTGGTAATTGGCAAGATACACCCTGGCTTCCGTCAGCTTACAGGAGGTTCCGCCGATCTTGCATACGTCCTGGCTGCCCAATCCGCCTGTGATCACGATCTCTTTTCCGCCAATCCTGCAGCCGCCGAGCAAAAGGGTTACCGCAAGCGCGCCTGCCAGCAATCTCATCTTGTTTTTCTTCATACGTTCTCCAAATTTCTGTTTATCCTTCTACAATTAAGTACCTGCCGTCCGAAAGCGCGAATACTTCGCTTGCTTCTTCCAGCTCCTGGTCTTTCATACCGGAAATATCCATTCCCGCTTCTTCAAAATACTCCCTGACTTCCCCGATACTCCGGCATACGACCGCCATGCAGTCTTCTAAAAAAGCCTCCGCTTCTTCCAGATTGGAAGCCACTTCTTCCCGAAATAGCTGCAGCTGTTTTTTTAAAAATACCTCCAGGCATTCGTCATCATAGGTTCCCATTCTGCACTCTCCCCTTTCTTCTGTTTTGTACATAGTATATTGATTTCTTCCTCAGTATAGTATGATTTCCGTTAAATAGCAATGCTTATCGTCCGATCCAGGCAAAAGGAATAAATCAGCCGCTCTTTGACCCGTTTCCCCAGATTATCTTCCAGCGCCTTTTGATACAGCTGCATCTGTTTTTGGTAACGGCGTACCAGCTCTTCTTCGTCTGTTACCAGATCCGTTTTATAATCCGTCAGCACAATGTCTCCGTCTTCGATAAAATAAGCGTCCACGATTCCCTGTACCAAAACCATCGTATCGCTGCCGTCTCCGTCAATCTCATCCGCCGTACATCCCATCACAAAAGGACGTTCCCGATACAGTTCCCCGTTCATCGCCGCCTGTTTCATACGAAGGGCAAGCGCGGACCGGTAAAACCGTATGAGTTTTTCTCTCTGCAGCAAAGGCTCCATATCTTCCCTGAGATGCCCGTCAGAAACAATCCGCCGAATCTGTTTTTCCAGCTCTTTGGCAAGATGTTCATTGCCTGCCAGCTGTACGATGGGCAGGCATTCCACCGCGCGGTGCATTGCGCTTCCCCGCAGCGCGCCGCTGCTTATTGTTGTCTCTCCGCCCGCAAATCTGGGAATATAGGGCACGGTTTCTTCTGCCGCGCCTTGTCTCTCTTTACGCGTATTTCTTTCCAAAAGCTCTGTTTCTTCAAACAACGCCTCTGCCGCCCTGTGCTTTAATTCGGATACGGAATATTTTATCTTCCGGCTTGTTTCCGCCATGTAGGGATATCGATAGGACAGCTGCTCTTCCACAAACGCATCCGCCGCTTCGTCCGCACGGGACGCCCGGTAGAGCAGTTCGCTGATTCCTTCCGCTTCTTTGACCTGCGTCTCCGTTTCTTCCTCTATAAAATCTGCGGTATCCCAGACCTGTATGTGATCCGACAATCCTCTTGCCGCCATGGCAGGCAGAATCCAGTCCAAAAAAGAATTTGCGCCTGCCCGCAGAAAAAAGGACAATTCTCCCTGCGGCAGCAGGGCGGCCTGTTCAACTTTTTTGCGGATGCCCTTTCCAGCTCCCGTTAAGATCAGCTTTTCTTTGGCACGGGTCATTGCAACATAGAGCACGCGCAGCTCTTCTCCCTGGTTTTCCAGATCGATCTGCCGGGCAGCCGCCTTTTTAAATAATGTCGCGCTGCGCACACGCCGCACGGGATCAATATAGTCTATGGCAGCCCCCAGGTCCGGATGAATCACCATCCGGCTTCTGGCGTCCATATGGTTAAACTGCTTTGTCGTCTGGCACAAAAACACGATCGGAAATTCCAGTCCCTTGCTCTTATGGATCGTCATAATCCGAACGGCATCGGCATTTTCACCGGTGACATCCGCTTCTCCGTAATCCACTTCATATTTTTGCAGGCGGTCGATATAACGAATAAAATGATACAATCCGCGGTAGCTTGTTTTCTCATAAGCAGCCGCCTGTTCCAAAAGCATTTCCAGATTTGCCCTGCGCCGCCGCCCGCCCGGCATTGCCGCCGCATAGCGCAGATATCCGGTGTCCTCCAATAAACGGTACAAAAGCTCATAAATGGAAAGCTCTGCCGCCAAATCCCGGTAATCCGACAGTTTCTGCAAAAAAACCGACAATTTATGATCCAGCGCTTCCGGCAGCGTACCCGGCTGCGGTTCTAAAATACAGCAGTGGAATGCCCTTCCCTCCAACGCCTTAATCAATGCCAGCTCTTCGTCTAAAAATCCTCCGATCGGAGAACGCAGCAGGGCAGCCAGCGGAATATCCTGCCTTGGATTATCCAAAACCCTCAGAAAACTAAGCATCGTCTGGATCTCCAACGCCTGAAAATATCCCGTTTTGGAAGCCGCATATGCCGGAATTTTCTTCTGTTCCAATACCTCAAGAAACGTATCGGCACAATGGGAAAAGCTTCGAAGTAAGATGACGATATCCGAATAGTTTGCCGGCCGCAGCCGCCCCGTTTTTTTATCCGTCACCTGCTGTGTACGCAGCAGCCTGCGGATCCTCGCCGCCGTAAGCTCCGCTTCCAAACGGACAGGATCCGACATCTGCGCTTCTTTCAGCATTTCATCGCCGCTGTCTGCCAGAATCAATTCGGCTTCCATGGCACGGCACGCTTCATACGATGCTCCGGGATACAATGCAGCAGACGCATCATATTCTATTTTGCCCAGATCTTTCTTCATAATCCCATAAAAAATTTCATTTGTGAAATGCAGCACTTCCTCACGGCTTCTGAAATTTTTATGCAGTTCTACTTTTTGGCAGACGGCGGACGCATCCTCTTCTTCTGCCGCATACGTTTCATATTTTTCCATAAACAGCTCCGGTCTTGCCAGCCGGAACCGATAGATGCTCTGTTTTACGTCCCCCACCATAAACCGGTTAAATCTGCCGTTTTCTTCGCCGGATACCGCACACATCAAACGTTCCTGAACCAGGTTGCAGTCCTGGTACTCGTCGATCATCACTTCCTCATAGAACTGCCGCAGCAAACGAGCTGTTTCCGTCGGCGCTTTCGTCTCTTCATCAATTAAAATCTTCAGGGCAAAATGCTCCAGATCGTCAAAATCCAGCAGGTTCTTCTCCCTCTTTTTGGCGTCGTACGCTTCCATAAACTCATTTGTCAGGCGTACCATCTCGCTTACCGCAGGATACATCCCGCTCAGTCGGGCAAGCATCTCGTCTTCCGATGCAAAAAAGAAATCTTCTTTCAGTTTTTTGACGGTTTCTTTGATCGCACCGCGCGTATCTTTCCACCGTTCCAGCTTTTCTTCACTGCCTTCATACCCTCTTTTTGAGGGCAGCCGGTCAAACGTAAGCTTTTGCAGTTGTTCCGCTATGCCTTTATAATCCGGCTGTTCTGCCGGCCTGGCTAAGCGCATTGCATCGTTTTCTGCGATTTCGGTAAGATATGCCGGTCCGTCTTCCTCAAACGTAAGCGCTAGATTTTGTTCCGCCATTTCGCAGAGTCCGTGCAATACCTGCTTTAGATAGACAAGCAGCGACTGCATCCATTTTTTTTCTTCCAGTTCTTCAAAAGAACCCGCCTGATAAGCGGAAGGGATCTTAAGCAGCCACTGCGCCGGCCACGGATAGCTCATCGCAAAACGATACAATTTCAGCGTCATCTCTTTTAACACATCGTCTTTTTTTCCGGTTACAAAGCACTCCGTAAAATGAAGAAATTCCTCCGACGCCGTCTCGTAATTTCGGTTCAGCACTTCCGCCATCACATCTTCCTGCAGCAGATTTAACTCGCCTTCTTCGGCAATCCGAAAATTCGGTTCCAAATCCACCCGGTGAAAATAATTTCGGATTAAGTTCAGGCAAAAACTATGAACCGTCGTGATCTGCGCATGATGCAGAAGCGACGCCTGTTTGATCAGATGAGCGTTTTCCGGATCCTGCAAAAGCGCCGCGTCGATCGCTTCCCCGATCCTGCCGCGCATCTCTGCCGCCGCCGCGGAGGTAAACGTTACGACCAGCATACGGTCGATCTCTACCGGATGCACAGGATCTAAAATCCTTCCGATAATGCGCTCCACCAAAACCGCCGTTTTTCCGGATCCTGCAGCTGCAGAAACCAGAAGGTTTTTCCCTCTCGATGTGATGACCTGCATCTGCTCCTTTGTCCAATTCATGCCCATAACATCATCCGTCCTCCTTTGCCTGTTCCATTTTACAAAGAGCCTCTTCGTCTGTAAGCTCAGGAAGCCTGCGGTATGCAAATCCCGGCATTCTGGGATCAAAATGGCAGACTGCGCGAAACTCGCAGTAATCACATCCTGTTTTACCAGCCAGTGCATACGGAGATACGCTGATCTCTCCCTGCATCATACGCCGCCCCAAATGCAGAATCGTCTCATTGACATAAGACGAAAGCGCGGCGAATGCCTCTTCGGTCACTGCCCTGGAAGTTTTTTTTAAGCTGCCGTCTTTGTTGCGTCCGACCGGAATCACATCGGAAGTGATGCTTCCTTCTCCTGCCAATGCCGTATCCATAGTTTCGATCACGGCCTTTTCACTGTTTACGATCCCGTTTAATTTCAATTTCCGGAAAATCTGCCGCCGAAGCTCCTCTTCGTCCAGCGCTTCTTCTGCGTCCACCATCGGATCGTCGATCCGGTAGTAAAACATGCCTGCCGGAACCGCTGTTTGTTCGGGATGGCGGCGCTGCATAAGCTCTAACGCCGCATTCATATATACGACCAGCTGCAGTTTAAGCCCGTAATATACATTCAAAAACTGAAAACTCTGGTTTCCGGACTTATAGTCGATAACTTTGACATACAGTTTGTTCTCATCGGCATATGTATCGATCCGGTCGATCCTTCCCCGCAGATGCATCTTCTCGTCTTCGCCAAGATGAAAATGCACCGATTGCAAATCCTCCGTATAAGAAAAAGATACCTCAAATCCGTCCGGCACAAATTTCCCCTGCCGAACCTGATACAAAAGCGCGCGCACCGTCCGCCTTAATATCCGGTACATCCGCTCTTTTGCATAACTGCTCCTTGCAGACTCATACAGGGCAAGATTATGGTTTGCCAAAAGCGCCTGCTCCATCGCTTCTTTTAACAACGCCTCGCTCTCCGGCTCCGAAATGGTAAACCAGCTGTACTGTTTTTTCTGAATGCCCTCCGCAAAACGCTCCAGGACTTCATGAAAAATCGTTCCGAAATCCACGGCGGAAAAAGCGCTTACGTTTCTCTCCTGCAGCGTAAGCCCGTAAGTTAAAAAATGGGAAAACGCACAGGAAGCAAAGGTTTCCAGTCTTGTTACACTGTTTTCCAATACCGTGCCGTACAAAAGCTTTGTAACTGCGGAAGAAATCGGCGTATCCTGATGCGTCTGCTTTGCCGCACGCAGAAGTGCCTCCACTTCTTTTTGGTACGTTTCCCGTTTTCCGTACCAGCGGCTGAGCGCCGCCCAGTACCGAATGTCTTCTTCCCGGTTTTCATCCAGCCATTCTGCCGCCGATTCCAGCCCTTCGATCAAAAGGTCTTTGGCATGTTCCGCGGTAACGATCCGCTCGGACAAAGGTTCTTTTTCCACTTCCCGAACGGAAAGATTTTCATACAGACGCAGCACCGTATGGATCAGATACGAACAGCGCATGGCCTTCCCCGCTCCGTCCACTCTCGCATAAGACAGATAGAGACGGTCGGAAGGCTTCGTCAGGTTCAGATACAGATAAAATTTCTGAATAAACGTCTTTTCCCGCTCCGTAGGAGCAAGCTCTAACTGAAACCCCAAAAGCGTCTCACGCTCCATCTGGGAAAGAATGCCGTCGGCGCCTTTCGCCCTCGGAATGATCCCGTCATTGACGCCGATAAAAAAGAGCGCTTTAATCCCATCCAGCCTGGTACGCTCGATATCCCCGAATAATACCCTGTCATATCCGGGCGGCAGAATACCGACTTTCGCCGACTCAAAACCGGCATCTAAGATCTTGGCATATTCTGCGGGTGAAATTTCCTCATCCCCCAAAAGCTCTGCCAATTTATCAAACAAATCCATCACGATCCGATAAATCTGCGCATATTCTTTTGCGTTTTTTAAATCTTCCGCCGCTTCATAGGCCCGTTCTTTTTGCTCCAGCTTAGACTGAATATCCTGACCGCAGATAAACTTGTACAGCGCCGCCGTCTGTTCCCCCGCCGTCATCCCGCGCCTGCCAAACGTCTCCCAAAACGCTTCAAACTGCTCCCAGACCCTGCCGCGGATTTCATTAATCTTTGCCAGCGATTCTTCTTCGTATCCCCTGGGCAGATAACAAAAAAGCCCGCTCCATTTTTTATGTCCCGCTGCGCCGGACGCCAGAACATAATTTTCCAAAACATCCGCGTCATCCCTGGAAATCCCCGAAAGTCCGTTTCTTACATACCGAAATACGCTTTCGGCGGAAAAATCCGTTGTCACAACCTCGATTGCCGCCCGCACAAATTCAATAAACGGATGGTATGCGATCGTCACTTTCTGGTCGATAAACAACGGAATGCGGTATGCGGCAAACACCTCTTTCGCCACGTTTGCATAGCCCGGAAGATCCCCGCAGACGATCGCGATTTCATTGTAACGGTAGCCCCGTCCGCGTACCAGCCGTTCGATTTCCCTTGCCGTATGATGCAGCTCTTCTCTCGGATTTTTATAACCCGATACAAAAATCCCTTCCTCACCGTTTAACACATACCGGTCCCTCCGATTGCGAAACAGGTTCTGTTCCAGAAAATACAGCGGACCGGACGCATGAAAACGGCTCCGGGCGGTATGTTTGAGCATAACGGGCTTCTTTACGGGGACATGGCATGCGTCTGCCATCTTTGTCAAGGATGCGATCATCTTTTTGCTCATGGCAAATAACTCATGACTGCCTGCGCAGTAATAGGGGTTTTCCCGAATATCGATCGTTACGGCGACATAAATTTCTTCCGCAATTCCCATCAGCTTTTCCAAAAACAGGTTCTGGACGGGCGTAAATCCCGTAAACCCGTCCAGCACAACCGTACTGTTTTTCAAAAGATCCGACTCGCCCGCAATATCCGCCAAAAGCTCCAATACCTCTTCCGCCGTAACGAACCGTCCTTCCAAAAACTCTAAAAATCCCTGGTACATGCTGCGCACATCTTTCAGCTTATAAGAAAAACTTCCTTCCGGAAGTTTTTCTATTGCTTCTGATAACTGTGCCGGCGTCACATGGTACTGCGCCAGTTCAGAGATCAGGGATTTGACTTCGCCGATGTAACCCGGTTTCGTCATATTTTTCTTAAGCACCGTCAGCTCGTTTCCTTTTTCTTCCGCCACCCGCCTTAAAATCAAATTCTTGCCGGTCTCTTCTAAGACCTGGTAACGAAAGCTCCCCAGCTCGTCAAATACACGGTATGCAAGACGCGCAAAGCTCTGCACGTCGATATTTAAAATGCTGTGCCTGGGATGCCGTTCGACCAGTTCTCTCTGCGTCTGCATGGTAAACTGTTCGGGCACGATAACCAAAAAATTTTTGTTCGGCGCCGCATCCGCCATTTTTAGGATGTTATGATGCAGATAATGGGTCTTTCCGCTGCCGGAATTTCCCAAAACAAACTGTAATGCCATAAAAATCCGTCCTTTTATTTGCTCGGCAGATACGGAATGAGCGTTCCTGCCATCTGCCCGATCGGCATAGACTGCAATAACACGCGTCCCGGTCCGGTGATCACGGTATTGAACACGCCTTCCCCGCCAAAGAGCATATTTTTCACACCGGGAACTTTCTGGATCTCAATGGAACAGCTTGCATCCATTGCCGCCAGATAGCCGGTATCCACAACGATCGACTGTCCTGCCGAAAGCTGGTATTCTTTGATATATCCGTCAAATTCTACAAATGCCACACCGTCGCCGGACAATTTCTGCATAATAAAGCCCTCGCCGCCGAAAAAGCCTGCACTTGCTTTTTTCTGGAAGAAAACGGACAGCTCCACTTTGGAAGTCGACGCCAGAAACGCCGTCTTCTGGCAGATAATATCCTGTCCCGGCTTAATATCAAACGCCCGGATCGACCCCGGAAAACTGGATGCAAACGCGATCATGCCCGGTCCGCCCATTGCGGTGTAGTGATTGACAAACATACTCTCTCCGCTGAACATTCTTCCGAACATCTTGCCCATGCCGCCGCCTACGGTCTCCATCTTCATATTCGGGGACATCCAAGACATCGCGCCCTTCTCGGTGATCATCATCTCGTTGGCTTCCATCTCACAGATCACAACCGGTAACGGTTCTCCTTCAATTGAATACTTCATAATTGTTCTCCCTTCTTTTTTGATAGATGAGTGATATCCTATAGATTCTTTTTTCTTTCTCTTATGATTGTACGATCGCAACGGTTTCCCGGCAGATTGCCAGTTCTTCATTGGTTGGAACCATCAGTACCGTCACTTTGGAATCCGGCGTAGAAAGCGTAACTTCTACTCCGCGGTTTTGATTGGCTTCCTGATCTAATGCAATTCCCAGATATCCGAGATAATTGCAGATTTTTTCACGCACTTTTGCGTCGTTTTCCCCGACGCCCGCCGTAAAACAGATCACATCTACGCCGTTCATTGCCGCCGCATAGGATCCGATATACTTCGCCGCACGATAACAGAATGCTTCCCTGGCAGACTCCGCACGTTCGTTTCCCTGCTCCGACGCGGCTTCCAGATCGCGGAAATCACTCGAGATCCCGGACATGCCGTAAACGCCGGACTCCTTGTTGAGCATGTTCATCATGCCTTCCAAATCCAGATTTTCTTTCTTGGCGATAAATTCCACGGCAGACGGATCGATATCTCCGGAACGCGTTCCCATAATTAATCCTTCCAGCGGCGAAAGTCCCATCGAAGTATCGATGGATTTCCCGTTTTTTACGGCGCAGATACTTGCGCCGCCGCCCAAATGGCAGACAATCGTCTTTAAGCTCTCATACGGTTTTCCCAGCATCTCGGCCGCGCGTTTGGATACGTAGCTGTGGCTGGTCCCGTGGAACCCGTATTTACGGACTTTATATTTTTCATAATATGCATAAGGAATCCCGTACAGATACGCTTCCGGCGGCATCGTCTGATGAAACGCCGTATCGAATACGCCGACCATCGGCACATTTTTTAATACCTCCTGGCAGGCGCGCACGCCGATCAGATTTGCCGGATTGTGAAGCGGTGCAAGATCGGAACATTCCTCCACCGTCTTTAACACTTCCTCCGTCAAAAGCGTGGAACTTGCAAACTTTTCGCCGCCGTGTACGACCCTGTGCCCTACGGCGTCGATTTCATCTAAGCTTTTTAACACGCCGGTTTTGGGATTTACCAATGCGTCAAGCACCATGCGCACTGCTTCCGTATGCGTCGGCATCGGCGCTTCCGTCACCTCTTTTTCACCGTCTTTCGGCTGATATACCAGTCTTCCGTCGATTCCGATTCGTTCGCAGATGCCTTTTGCGAGCACTTCTTCGCTGTCAGAATGAAATACCTGATATTTCAAAGAAGAACTGCCACAATTAATGACCAATACATTCATGCTTTCATCTCCTCTTTTCCTGTCCTCTCCCATACGAACGTGTATGACTGCAA
Source organism: Lachnospiraceae bacterium (assembly GCA_011959925.1). Taxonomy (GTDB): domain Bacteria; phylum Bacillota; class Clostridia; order Lachnospirales; family Lachnospiraceae; genus Roseburia_B. Next base: position 32,142 of record BLMD01000147.1, on the reverse strand, counting down.
AAGAGAGGGCATTGTATTTGAAACATACATAAAAAGTATAAACCTTTTTCGCCTGGTAAACAATGTCAAACGTATTTTTTTCTGTACAAAATTTAAAACAGCTATACAAAAAGAAGCTGCCACAAAAAGCACAGCTTCTTAGATGTATTTTCTGTAGACGTATTCGACCGCTTTCGGCGGTTCCAATCGTCATGTTCCGGTTTCAGGAAGCCGGATTCTATTTTTTGTATGTTACTTTTTTTCCGGCTCCTTTCTTTTGAAGAAGTTTTTTATAAGATGCAAATTTACTCTTTGGAACCTTTATAACTGCTTTTTTCTGTATTCCCTGAAACGCTTTCTTTCCCACCTGTTTGGCGGTCAATTTTGTCGTTTTGATTGTAATATTCTTCAGATTTTTACAGTTGCCAAACGACTGGCTACCGATTTTTCTGACACCGGCAGGAATCGTAATTTTTTTCAGATTTTTACAGGCGTAAAAAGCTTTTGTTCCAATTTTTTGAATACTGGAGGGCATGGTTATACTTTTGATATTGGTCTTCTGAAATGCCCGGTCTCCGATCTCGGTTACTTTAAATTGCTTTCCTCCTACCGAAACTTTCTCCGGAATTTTAACGCTCCTACTGTTTTTCTTTTCCAATCCGGCAAAAGCAACCGCATCTGCACTTATCACTTTATATATAGAACCATTTACCGTCCGTAAGTCTCCCGTTTTTACCGTCGGGTTCCCACTGCCGCCAGATCCGCCACTTCCGTTCTCGCCCAATAAAGTAAATGGCAGTCCGTTGCTTACCGCATACTGATGCGCCTTAGAATCCTTATAACAGCGGATAGACAGCGGATTCGTGCTTTTTGATACCTTCCATCCCGTATCCCATTCATAAACCCCGTCGTATCCAAATGCATAGTCTCCGATTACTTTCGTGCTTTTGGGAATGGTAACTTCTTTTAAACTGCTGTTATTTAAAAATGCCCGGTCTCCGATTTTCTGCAATCCTTCTTCTATCGTAATGTTATTCAAAGAACTGCAGTTAGAAAATGCATTGTAATCCACCGTTTGGATCCCCTGGCTTAACACAACGCTCTCCAATGCCGTACATCCCGAGAAGGCATGGTATGCAATATCGGTTACGCTTCCCGGAATCTTAATTTCCTTTAAATTTTCGCATCCGTAAAGTCCGTATTCCCATATTTTATTTATGTGCCCGTTCATTGTAATCTTTTTGGCTGTCGAAAACGCAAATCCATATACGCCGATTTTATACACGGACTCCGGAATTGTAATTTCTTCTGCATCTCCTCTATATTCCAAAAGCGTATCGCCCAGAATGACAAAATCTTCCTGCCGTTCCTTCCATGCAGTGCCGTCAAACGCAGCGCTGGCTATGTAATCAAAGCGGCATTCGCCTGCAGCTTTTACATCAGCTAAAGAAGAACATCCTGAAAATGCTGACAGACCGATTTTTTTTACATGCGACGGAAAGAAAATACTTTTTAAGCCTACACATTCCAAAAATGCATGATCCCCGATTTCCTTCAGGTTTTCCGGAAATGTCACGGACTGTAATTTTTTACATCTGCTGACCGCGCTGTCACCGATCGAAATAAGGCTTTCCGGAAGCTCCAGTTCTCTTAATTCCGTGCACTGAGAAAATGCAGCCGGACTGATTCCTGTTATGCCCTTTCCGACGGACACTTTTTGAATCGTCCGATCTTCTCCGTAATCGTAATCTCTCCATGGATAGCGATATTTTGGCATATCCCCAGTCCCTTCAATCGAAAGTATCCCACTGTCCGTCAGGTTCCAGGTTATCTGAGCCTCTGCGCCTGCTTTTGCGCCGGCAGGCAGGGTCATCTCTTCCGCCAGCCGAAATACTGCGCCGCTGCGCTGATTTTTTATATAATATACTTCTCCTGCCCGAAGATAGTATTTTGTGGACTGATTATAAAAACCGCAAATCTCTTCGAGTTCTTCATTATAAAGGAAGGCAATCTCTTCCTCTTTTCCGCTTCCTGTATGCGTCACTTCATAAAGACCGCTTGTTTCTACTTCAGCCCGGTAATATCCCACTTCCTGCATCACGTCCGAATCCGAAACCGGCCGGCTGCTGTTTTGTACGGTATCTGCTTCCACAGAATAAGTAATTGGCTGGGTACCGGCTGATTCTACGCTGAAATAAACCATCTGGGATACTCCGCTTCGAGGAATCTCATAGAAGCCTCCCGTAAAACTTATTTCCTGCATGCCGGAATAGACCACTTCTTTTCCCTCTCCGGAAAGACCTGAAATTTGAATCACATAATTTGCGTCCTCCGGAATCGAAACGAAATAGTATTTACGTCCCCCGGCTCCCGCTCCCGCCTGATCTGTTATTTTTTCTCCCAGGGAAAGCGCCGTTCCTGCTTCCGATATTTTCACAACGGCAGCATCATAAGATATGGTTTTTCCCATATAGGAAACGTATACTTTGGAATTGTCCCATGTATTTCCGCGTCCCGACAAAAAATCAGAATCCAGCCAGGAGCAGTATCCGTTATCCACCGTTGTTTCAGTACCGTCTTTGTATTTTACAATCAGAGGTTTATCGTAAATGAAATCGGTAAAATCTTCTCTATTCTTTACTTCCTCATATGCAAATGCTTCCGGCCATCCTTCACCGCAGACAATCCGGTCGATTTCTTTTTCTGCGGGAGAAATGAGCTGAAGTTCAAAGTACATATATACCGTGCTTGATCCATCGCTTATTTTACACCGATACTCCGCCGCGGTTTCTACCGCCGCCCTGACCGTATACTCTGCTCTGTCGGCTCCTTCAATCGGTGTATACCCATAATCGTCGTTATTTTGTTTGCTCCATTCATATGTCAGCACATCACTGTCAGAACTCCTTGCCTTTACCTGAAATGTGACCGATTCTCCCGGATTGGCATACTGCTGCGTCTGTCCCGTCGCCATAATATACTGTATCGTACGTATGGTAAAGTATTCGCTTATCTCTTTTATTCCGTCTGAAATCACACATTTATAACGATTATACTCTTCTTCTGCCGCTGCCTGATAGCTGCTGTCCTGAGCCCCGGGAATCAATACATACGTTTCGTGCTCTTCTCCATCCTCATCTTCTATCATTTCTTTATGATACCACTGATAGGTCAATGGTTTTCCCAGCAGGCTTTCTGCCTGTACCAGCATCGTTGCGGTTTCACCCTTTTCCACATCATCCGGATAAGAAACAGCTACGGTTATGGTTACGATCTCAAGATCTATTTTTGCCGTCTTGGTCTCTGTGTTGTCTGTTACTACACATTGATACTCTTTCGATTCTGTCGTATCTGCCGTTACCGTATAACTGCTTTGGGTCGCTCCCGGAATGATTTCATATTCGTAATTTCCGGCTGCGCTCGCCTTCCATTCATACCACTGATAAAAAACCGGACCTCGTTTGCTTGATGCGGTAACCTGCATCGTCTGTTCTTGTCCGTAATTTACCTCATACTCATTCTGAAAAGAAAGCGAAAGCATTTCTTTATTGACTCTGACGGTACATGCCGCCGCTTCTCCCCATTCCTCTGATATATTGATATAATAGGTCTTTCCTCCTTCCAAATCATAAGACAGGTCAAAATCATCTCCCCAGTTATCGTCAAGATACTCAAAATCTTCATCATGCAGATATAAATTTACCCAATCTCCCGTTACATGAAAGGAATAGACATCCGATTCCTGCGGCGTAAATTTATAATATGCATTTCCTTCCGCCTCCATTGTAACGTCGTATTCCTGATCCAGCTGCATTGCGACTGCCGTAGCAAAACTGTCTCCCGCCGCTTTCCCGCCGTTTCCAGCCTCTTCTGCCGCCAAAACCGGAATGCCCGTCAGGCTCTCAAATACCAAAACCAAAACCAGCAGGCATGCCAGCGTTTTTTTCGTCATCTTTTTCATAAACTGTTTCCCCCTGTTCATTTTTATTTTATGTTCCAAGCAATCGCTTGACCTGAACAATATATGCTTCCGCTTCCTCTGAAAATAAGAGTTCCGGCACATCACGGATTTCATATGCCAGCCGATCGGTCGTTTCGATTACCTGATTCCGCTGCCTGTCCAGATAGATCACATCTTTCATCAGCTTTTTTACCGTTTTGCTGTCCCTATTTTCATTCGCTTGTTTGATTGCGCCGCTTAAAAGAGCAAGATATCTTTCATAGGCTTCTGTATTATATTTCTGCAGTCTTACGGACTCTTTTTTATATTCTGACATCGTTTCATAATCGTTTTCCTGAAATGCCCTTACCGCTAATATATCATATGCTTCTGCCACATACGCATTCTGATTTAACACCTTTTCTGCCAGACGCTGCGCCCTGCCGCCGTCTGTTTCCTGAATCAAAATCTCTTTTTGCGCTTCCGTATAAAACGGAAGCAAAACAGCCGATATCGTATTATTTCCCAAATATCTGGGAATCATAGCGGCTCCGGTATAGATTCCCGCGATTGCCGCAGCTCCTGCCAGAATCTTATAGAGTACCTTGTTTCCATTCCACGTAAGATTAGTTTCCGTTCCGTGATACAGGTTCAGATTCAAAATCAATAAGAACCACACAGCCGTAAATTCCAGGTCAAAATCCACGAAAAAATGCAATGCCATTACAGCTGTCACCAGGCGTTTTTCAAAACTTCTCCCCTTACCAAACAGATTTTTCCCCAGCACATACAAAAAAAGCACCGCCGGAACAATTCCGATATCAAGCGCAATCTGCAAATAATCATTATGAATAAAGCGTACACTGTAAACACCTGTCTGCACTGCGGGCTCTGTAAAATAATATCCCAGATAACCAAGCCCGAACGGATGTAAAAAAATCTGACGAAGCCCGTCTTTTGCATATAAAATCCTGCCGATCAGTGTACTTGAATGAAAAGATGCGGTAAAGAGACGCCCGATATTCTGCACATTACCTGTCAGATATGCAAAAAGAAATGAAACCGTTATGGTAATGCCGATGACTGCAAACGCCTGCAGCCGAATCGTCCGTTTCCGAACGGCAATCCATATCCCGCAGCCAGCCGCCAGAAAACATACGCTTCTGCACCCTGATAACAAAATTCCTGTGATCAGAAGAAGGATCTGCAGGTAAATCCTGATTTGACCTGCGCGGACTGTACACGTTTCCAACTTTCCTGTCAAAAGAATGCAGCCGATCAGGCAAAACAGCGCAAATACATTTGCATACTGAAAAAATCCGCCCAAACGATCCGCCGTAAAAAAGAATGCATATGCCGGTTTGATCGGATATGAAAGGATTCCGGCAAGCGTCATCACGCATCCTGCCACAGGAATTTTCTCCAGCAATGTGTCTTTTTCCTCTGCCGTCATCTGCATGGCGCAGCAGAGAAAAAAGAGGATTGCCAGCATTTTTAAAAAGCCGATCCAGCTCATTCCCGCATCGATTCCGTAAAGAGCAGCAAGCAGATAGCAAATCACAATCGTGATGATCGAAAGGCTTTCTGCATTTCGATAAAAACGAATTTTCTCTTTTGTTACGGAAAGATACAGAAAAAACAATCCGAGTATACCGCAGAATATACATGCCATATATTCCGGAAACAATCCAAAAGCAAAAAAGGACAAGATCACGATCCCGCTAAAAAAACGATATTCTTTTTTTGATAACATACTTTCCATGCTTATTTCTTATACCTTACCCGCTTTCCGGCTCCCCAGCTCTTTTTTGCTTATAAAAATAGTTTCATAAATAATTTCATTAAGAAATGCATCTCTTCTGCTCTCTGCCCTAGACGGATCCTTCTGTGGCAGAGAATTAAATTCAGTCATTTTCTTATATAATATGATTATATCATTGTTACTGTTTATTTTGCAAGAATTTTTAAACAATTCACAAATAAATACATGTATTTTAAGACAAAAAAGCAGACCTCACATTCTGTACTTTCTGCAAAAAAATTTTATAAAAAATAATCCTTATAGCCCCTTCCATGATACTGCGTGTGCAGTTTCCAGAAAGCAACTATAAGGAATTTTATGGTGAAATAATAGATGCATGAAACCCGAAAGGGATATAAAATTATTTTTTCAAGTTTTCTCTATTTTGATTTATCTGTCTCATTTCCCAAAGTACGAGCCAGGTAAACCACCGAACCCGCTGTCCAAAGCAAAAGAATGGCAGAGATTCCCACAGCTGCTCCTATATTCCTGCCATTTAACGCCATATGAACGGAATAAACCGCATTGAACGAACACCGGTCCAATTCGTAAATCCCCGCCAGATGCAGCCCCGCCGGAACTGCCAGAATAATCAGCGAGAATGAAATTGCCCCGGCAACATTTTTTCGACCGACCGATACTGCCATCAGAAATAAAGCCGTTGCACAAACCGCCAGAAACCGAAATCCGTACACAAACAGCAGGTACGCCCAAATCGGACAATCCGAAAAAGCAGAGGATACCTGCGGTATTGCAGAAATATGTTCTCCGATCCCCGCATATCCATACATCTTTCCTGTCACAAAAAGCTGCGGCAGATAAATAATCGCATAGATGCAAACCACCCCAAGCCATACCGCCTTCCACTTTGCGGCCAGCGTCTTTCTTCTGCCGTACTTCTGGGATAAAATCAATTTCATCAATCCCCTGGAATACTCCCCTGCACAAAACGGCGTCGTAAACAATGCCAAAACCAAAACCAGAAAAACCGTATGTTCCATATCTTCCCGATAGCCGGAATATCCAAGCCCAAAAAGCTTCAGATAGCCGCTTTCATAGACCAACGGCGTACCATGTTCTCTAGCATAATCCACACGATCCAACAGCCGCTCAAACGCCGATTTTGGTTCCAGCTTTTCCGAAGCCAAACGCAAAACCGCCGCCATCTCTGCTTCCGATATCTTTTTTTCTTCATAAGCAAGCTGTTTCTCCGTCAGCAAAGACTCATAAGAAGCAAACTGTTCTGCCTCTTCCTTTAAAAAGTTCTCTTTTTCTTCATTCAGATCTCCCGCCAGATGCTCCATATACTCTTTATAATACTGTTCTTCCCGATCCAGATAAAAACTTGTCTGTCCATACATCCATACACTTCCAAGCGCTGCAAGTAAAATCAGCGCCAAACCCTTTTCGGAAATAAAAAGCTTATACCGTTCGTGGGAACATAACGAAACGTCAGGCGTCTTTTTTCTTCCTGTATGCAGCAGCCGAACGCGCCTGATTTCCGACGAAAAATTCTTTCCCGTAAACAGTTTCCGATTCGCATATCCCATAGCAGCCCCAAAGGAAACGATACAGACCAGGGAAAACAGCGTAATGGAAACCGGATATCCAAACAGATTCAGATTGAAATAAAACCGATACCAGGACGATACTCCGGTAAAAAAAATCAAATTTGCATAATGCAGAATATAAAAACCCGAAAATTCGCCGATCACATAACATGCCGCCGATCCCGCCGCCGTCAGACAAACGCCCAGATAGATTTCCATTGTATTGGAAGCTTTCATCCCAAAATAGAGGATCAAAAGAGAAATCGCCGCATACACAAGCACTTTTGTGAGCAAAAACAAAATCAGATACTGTCCGATCGTTACACGAAGCGCCGAACCGTCATACCCATACACCGACTGCAGCGGAGCCGACCAATCGATCGCCCCGTATTTGAATATCCCCATTCCCAGGTTTTGTATCCAGAATAAAACCGCAAGCGCAGCTGCCGATACAGCTCCTGTTTCCATTTTTGAACGAATCAGCGTTTCCCGTCCGTCTTTCGTACTCCGGAGCAGACGAAACAATCCGTGTTCCTTTTCATAAACCACCATGGAAACCACCAGATAAAACAACACGGCAAGTGCAATGGCATCCGTCACCGGAAATTCCGTCGCCTGTAAAAACGCATCGCTGTTGACAAACCGCGGCTTTGTGTCTGCCAAAGGAGCAAATGCTGCAGCTGCCGCCGTTACATCTCTTTTTGTATAAGCAGAAACGTTTCGGAAAATGGAAATGTCCTGTTTCTTTGCTTTATCCAAAATACCCTGTACATAATCCGGGTATTCTTCCACCTGCCGCACCCGTTGTTCCAATTCCCGCACCAGGCGCTGCTCGATAAACACATCCTCCGAAAATAATAATTCATCTTCCCATTCTCCGGCTTCCAGCTGTTTTCCGTAATCTGCCAGAAATTCCGAACGCACGGAATCACCACACTGCATTAAGTATGCGTTTGCTTTTTTATAGGCGCCGTTTTCAATCACATCATCGGCAGCCTTTGTATAACAGAGACAGGCGTTTAAAATCAAAGCAGCGCAAACGACGCCAAATACCGGCAGGCGAACGATGGTCTTTTGCATTTCACTGAAAAATCCTCTCATCCTATCCCTCCCTTCAACTTACACAAAATTCTGCATACCTTTATGACCTACCCCTTCCGGGGTGGTCGCATGAGGTAACACCCTTCGGGCATACCTTTATGACCTACTCCTTCCGGAGTGGTCGCATGAGGTAAATATACACGTCTTCTAGGTCTGGGGGGAGGGGGGAGGCGCTGATGTCCCGGGGCGGTTCTTCTGCCAGGAAGCGTACCGCGATTTTTCCTTTACGTTTTGTAACGCCGCGTACGAGAAACCTTTTCTGCATCTGTTCAAATGCTTCCTGTTCCACTTCCGCTTCAAATACTTTTCCTTCGATCCGTTCGCACAATGCATCCACAGTTTCCTTCGCAAGGATCTCTCCGTCGTTTAATAAGATGACTTCCCTGGCAATCTGTTCGATATCCGAAACGACATGCGTAGCAAAAATAACGATCTTTCCCATTGCAATTTCGGAAATAACGTTTCGGATGCGGATACGTTCTTTGGGATCTAACCCTGCGGTAGGTTCGTCTAAAATCAATACTTTCGGATCGTTCATCATTGCCTGCGCCACAAGAAGGCGCTGCTTCATACCTCCGGAAAAAGCGCCGATCTTCTGATGCGCTTCTTTTGTCAGATGCACACGATCCAATGCCCATGGTATTTCCCGTTTTGCCTGTTCTTTACTCATCCCTTTTAATGCCGCCATATAAGAGAGGAAACGAAATGCGGTAAAATTTTCATACAATCCCTGCTGCTGCGGCATAAACCCTAAAATTTCCCGAAATGACGATCCCATCTCGGCAATTGGCTGCCCGTCGTATAAAATTTCCCCCTCATCCGGTTCCAGGTTTCCGGTAATCAGATTCATAAACGTGCTTTTTCCTGCGCCGTTTGGCCCAAGCAGCGCATACACGCCGGCTTCCAGCTCCAGATTCAAACCTTTTAAAACGGTTTTCTTTTCTTTCTTCCCATACCCTCTCCCCAAAATTTTTTTTGAAAGAGTTCTTTGCACGGGATATGTTTTAACCAAATGTTTTACCGTTAAAATCATAAGATCCCTCCCTTATGAATGACTTACCGGACAGCGTCCGCCGACCTGTTTTGATCTGCGTCATGCAGCAGCAGAAAACTGTCTTTTCCCTCCATCAAATCCGAACGCAAAATAAAACATTTTTCGGATGTCCCGGCAGCTTCATGGTATAAATAGCCGTAAATATACTCACCTGCCGTATAATTGGGATAAAATTCCTGAATTTTCATATCGGGAACCGCAATTTCTTTTTCTGTCTGAAAATCATAAACAAATCCACCGGCTTCGTTATCTTTGGTATAAACGGCGTATGTCTGAAACAGCATAAATCTGCCGGACGTCTCTGCCAGAAGCGTTTCTTCCTCTGTAGATAAGGATATCTTTTTTAATGCACAGACCGTTTCTTCCTTTTCGTTCATACTTCGATCCATCGGCGCCGTTTTTACAAACATGGTACCGTCCACTACGGCGGCTCCAAGAATCTGGTCTTTCTTAAACCCTGTCAAAATTTCTTCTATCTCGCCGGACGGCATAGAAGTGCCGCCTTTTCCGCCGCCTTCCAAAGAATACGCATAAATCTCTGCATGCTGCCTGGCTTCTTTGTAATTGGTTCCGTCAAACGGCTGTTCAAAATACGAATACTCCAGATACAGCGTATTGCCACAAGCCGCCAGTATCGTAATCACATTGCTGTAACCTTCCCGTTCCAACAGCACATCCATGGCGCCGTCTGTCAAATCGATCCTGCAGAAACTGCTTTTTGCGCTGCTTCCGCTTTCCCAGGAACCGTTTTCGTTTTTCACCCGTTCGCCTTTTTGTATGACCGCATATAACATGTGATCCTTTACCGCATAACTGAAAATAGAATCACAATCCAGCACGCTTACTTCTCTCTGGTTCGTACGGTCTAAATCCGATTCTACGATACGAATCCGTCGCCGATTGTTCTCACTATAATCCGATTCCATCAAATACAGCTTTCCCTGATTTTCAAATCCTGTCGCCGTCCCTCCGACATAGGCGCTGCAGCGTTCCTCTTTGGGCGTGCGCTCTGACCAGTCCTCATGCTTGCAGTTCGGCCGGTTACAGACAATCGTCTCTGCTTCTGCCGCATAATCAAAATAATACAAAAATCCCCGGTCATCCGCATAATAAAAACCGTCCGGCGTATCGATTGCCGTTTCATACGCAAAATACGTCTGAAATGCATTCGTTTCTTTTCCCCTGTTTCCCAGAAAACGATCCTTTTGCATGCATCCCGTCAGCAGACATAAAAACACAAGTATCACGAGATTTCTTTTTTTCATTTGATCACGTTCCCTTCTTCCACTCTGCCAGCTGGCGATTTGCCTCTTTTACAATCCGGTCCATCCCCGCCGCTTTTAACTCTCTGGTGATATCTGCAATCACCCGGTCTACATCGTCGAACTCAAGTCTCACGATCTTTCTCGCCGTATCCGATCCGCTTTCATAACCGAAGATCTGATTTGTTTCTGCAATTTCCTGTAACACCGGCGCCGGATCCAACCGAAATCCGTCCGGAAGCTCTGCGTCATATGTCTCATGGAAACGTTCTGCATACGCTGTCTTCTCTTTTGGCATAAATGCCGTAGAATGACCGATCAGAGGATTCGTATACTGTCCGCCGAAAATGCGCAGAATAATATTGGATTCCGGGCGGACATGCAGCACGGCGCCGTCTAATTCGTATTCCTCTCCTTCTCTTCCATACTGAATCAAATCTGCAATTTCAGGATCCGTAAACAGCCGCACGATAAAATCTGCGGCTTCTTCTTTCTTTTTGCTCCAGGAAGCAATGCATACCTTGCTGTCTCCCCAATACGGATCGATCACCGGCTCTGCTTCATTGGGGACTACAAATGCAGAAATTACTTCTTCTGTGCTTCCCATAAATATCGTTACGTCCGTCTCGTATGGCTGATCGCAATAATTGATTCCGGACGAATAATCCTGTGCAAAATAGGTCGTCTGTTTGTCCCCGATCACTTCAACCAGCCCTTTTTGTTTCCAGTCCATAAGCGTCTGTAAATATTCCCGGAATTCTTTTGTCTCCGTTATATTTACAAACGTTCCATCCGTTCCCAATGCCACGCTGTTGGTAGGACTCACGATCCAAAACCCCAGCTTCTGCCTGACGTCTCCGGACAAAATCCCGTAAGGCGCCTCTTTCGAAGCTTCTTTCACGCGCTGAAATACGGCTTCATTTTCAAAAATCCGGCTGGAGAGATCTTCCTGCCGGATCCCGTACCGGCTCATGCTCTCCTTTGCATACACAACCGCCTTCATTGCCGGAAGAACAGCGGAAATTCCGTATGCCGTCCCGTTAAGATCCGCACGCGCCAGATCTTGTTCACACAAAGATTCCGACAGACGTTTCCACTGCTCCCCGGAAAATACGCCGTTCTGTGACGCATCGTCTTCGTGCATCATCAGAAGATTTCCAAACGGCTGCAGAAGGTCTCTTTTTACACACTCCGGATACGTCAGTTCATATCCGTTCAAATCTTCCTGCTGTGTTGCAGAAAGAAGTGTGATTATGTCTGTCCGGCTTCCAGATTTTTTTAACTGTTCCAATTCGTCTGCGGTTGTAACAGGATCTTCTCCCCCGTCTGTCCGAAGGATCGGTTCGATCAAAACGGAATAGTCCGCTCCTTTCTCCTTCAGAAGACGGTTTAACGGTTCCTGCCAGACAGAAATCATTTCTTTCGTTATTTCCGACTCCTCTGCATCCAGAGGAGAATCTATTCTCCAGATTAAAACGTCTTCATCTGCCTGCACAGACAATTCATCCGATTCACGTTCCGCCTCTTCTGTATTCACTTCGGATTCTTCCGCAAGCTGTTTCTGGTCCGTACCACAGGCAGAAAACAAAACCGCCAGCAGAAAAACGCCGAAAACCGTAATTTTCTTTTTTTTCATATACACTTCCTTTTGATAGAACGGATCGATCCTCATCATTCGATCCTAACATGCCCTACATAAGATGCACTGTACGGGATTTCATTTATTAACGTTTAGGGATATGCCGTTACCGTGCTTCCGTAACCGGATGTTTTTGCATAAATCATGCTTCCTGCCGTGTTGAATGTTCCCGTCCAATAGCTTTGATAAGACGATCCATTTACGGCTTTTGTATAAGTTTGTCCGTTGATCGAGTATCTTACCTGTCCGGATCCGCTTGGATAACTCGCCCCGGTAAGCGCGTTAATCGTATGTGTAGATCCGTTCGACCGGCATTCTACATTGAGTCTGTAATTTCCTACGTTTGTGCTGGCGCTTCCTGCATACACAGACGTTGGAACTACTGCACACAAAATTCCTGCCGCTAACATAGCCGCCATAATTCTTTTTCTCATAAGCCTCATCCTTTCTGTATTCATATTCCCGTACAATGCATCTTCATATTGAAATAATACAAAAATTATTTTATATTGTCAATTGTTTATTGTGAAATATTTTACAAAAAATTCTTTTTGCATATTTATTATTTATTGTTTTTAGCGTGGTATGAATACAGTCAAAATAATAAATGACGACGAAAATTCTTTTTTTAAAATCACCAGACACTTCCCTCTTTCTGTATGTTCTCTTTTTCTATCACACGCATCTAACCAGATACGGATACAAAAAACAGGAAATCTTTTCCTGATTTCCTGTTTTTTGGGCTGACTATAGAAAGCAGCCATTCATCTGTTTTTCTGAAACTGCAGCTTTTATAAATAAATTGCTGCCGTTTTAAGATCTGTGGTTCTTCTTCTCCTATTAGCTGGCTCCTACAGGGAAATAAATACCGTCCTCCGCCTGATAAATCATACGAAACTTAATAGAACCGTCCTTCCATTTATATGTCACAAATGCTTCTTCTGTTTGCGAATCCTCATGAACCTCTTCCACGGTTCCGCCAGCCAGATGCAGTCCCTGAATCAAAGCTTCGGCGGGATCTTTGTTTCTGTCGTAATATTCGGGGTACTCCTCTTCGTCTGGATTTGCCTCCTTCCATTCACGCAAAGTCGTCATATCCCAGGAGATATCTTTGAATGCGCCCAGATGCTTATCATACTTTTCTTTGGAATCCAGTTCCACATACACCAGATCCGACCACTCTGCGATCTGCCATCCGCTTCCCTGCTCCTTTTCTTCCAGTACAATCTCACCTGTCCAGACAAATTCTTCCATCGAGGAACCTGCTGTTGGAATCTGATAGCGGAATCCTTTTTCCGTCTGTACGATATCGGCAGACATGCCGTCGGAGAGAATCTTTTTCCCATACGTTCTGAAATAATGCCCGCTTTCCTTTCGGATTTGATATTCATTTCCGAACGGGTAAGTATCGATACGTTCTTTTAACTTGGGAGAAAGCATCGCATAAACGTCATCCGCATCCGCCGCCGACTCTGTATCCGTCAGCGCCTCTACAAACTGTCTGGCAAATGCCGCCTCTTCTCCCTCTTCCTGTTCCGTTACGATTGTTTCGGTTTCCAAACCGCCGGCTTGTTCCATAGAGTCACCCGTCTCTCCTGCCGGATTGCTCATACATCCGCAGATGAAAACCAGAACAAACAATACGGAACATAAAACGGTTCTCTTTTTCATCGGTCGGTAAGACATGATATTCCAGATTCTGGATTTCACATTTCCTCTGCCAAACGCAGGAAAAAACTCGGATGAAAACCGGAAAGGTTCCGCCAAATCCAGCAGCGTATGACTGTAATCCACACGAACATCCAAACCCAGGCGCTTCATCACCTGTGCGTCGCACGATAATTCCATGTCTTTACACAGGAAATAGAAACTCATCCACATCACAGGGTTAAACCAGTGAAAAGCTAAAATCAGACATGCCGCCAGTTTGATCTGATGGTCATGGCGGCGAATATGCACCAGTTCATGCTCCATCAGGAATTTTTTCTGTTTTTCCGAAATATCCGACGGCAGATAAATTCTCGGACGAAAAATTCCAAGGACAAACGCCGTCTGAATCTGGTCGGATTGATACACGGGGCATGACAAAGCTTCTTCCCGTTTCGCCCGGACCGAAAATCGGACTCTCCTGCAAAGCTTCTCATATGCAATCAGTTCGTAAAAGATCAAAAGCAGTACCCCTGCCATCCATGCCGCCGCCAGCAGAAAGCCGGCTTCCGGTTTCCATCGTTCCTTCCTTACGGCAGTCTCTTCCATGCCCGCATCATCCAATGGCAGCGCCTGTGGTACCGCTGTCAGTCGAATTGCCGATTCCGGAAACGTACTCTCCTGCACGGCAGAGGATTCTCTGCTGTTCCGGAAAAAATCAGCATTCCAGATACTGATCTTTGCAGGAAAGGAGAAAACCAGAGCCGCACGCATAAACACCAAAATCCAAAGTACATAAAACATTCCTTTCGGCAGCCGCTTGAAACAGATCCTTGCCGCCAATACCGCACATGCCATAACCGATGCCCGCATACTTAATTCCAATAACAGTTTCATCCGTCATCCCTCCCCGCTCTACATGTATCGATTAACTTTGTCAGTTCATCCGCCTCTTGTTCGCTCAGCTTGCGCTCCCCGAGAAATGCCGCTACAAACCTGGGCAGCGAATGGTCAAAACGCTTCTCAATCAATTCCTTACTGTCAAAACGCTGCACGTCCGCCTTCTTTACCCGGCTCGTCACAACGGAATTTTGATTTTGCAGCAGCCCTCTCTCACAGAGCTTTCGCAGCATCGTGTAAGTCGTAGACTTTTTCCAGCCCAGCCGCGGCAGGCATTCTTTATATAAGTCTGTAGATGTCACAGGCTCAAGCTCCCAGACGATTTCCATCAAATGATATTCTCCGTCGCAAAGTTTATAATCCATACCTTCCTCCTTTTGGTCTATTTCTATAAACCGGTTTACTTAAATAGACCTTATCATATCCATTTGGATATGTCAAGCAAACTATGTAAAAAATGAAAAAAATCTCTCTTGCCGCATCCCAGCTTATTTTGTTATAATAGCGTGAAACCCGCGTTTATTCTATTCATTTACTTATTTCATAAAAGGAGACGGCCCTGTGAAAATCATCGGCATTATAGCGGAATATAACCCGTTTCACAACGGACATGCATACCAGATACAAAAAGCAAAGGAACAGTCGGGCGCCGACTGCGTCATCGTGGCGATGAGCGGAAATTATGTCCAGCGGGGCATGCCTGCCGTTACCGACAAGTTTACCCGTTCGTCTATGGCGTTATCCTGCGGCGCCGATCTTGTGTTTGAACTTCCGACGCTTTGGAGCGTCTCTTCGGCAGAATATTTTGCAAAAGCGGGCACTGCCCTTTTGGATGCGCTCGGCTGCGTCGATACGATCAGTTTCGGCTGTGAAACGCCGGATCTTTCTCTGTTTACCACGCTTGCAGACATTCTTGCCAATGAACCGCACGCATATTCCAAAGCGCTCGCCGCCCGTTTGAAGCAGGGATACTCATTTCCTGCCGCAAGAGAGGCTGCTCTGCGCTCTTATGCCGCGCAGCAAAACATCCGGATCGCAGAAGAAGACATCGCTGCGATTCTCGGTTCCCCGAACAACATTCTTGCACTGGAATATATCAAAGCCCTGCGCCGTTCCCATTCATCCATGCGCCCGCTTCCCATTCTGCGGAGCGGCAGCGGATATCATGACACGGAATTGAACGGCCGTTTTTGTTCCGCCGCTGCAATCCGAAAAACACTTGCCGATCCGTCCGCGTCAAAGCAAGCGCTGCGTTCCTGCATTCCTGCCCGGACGGCTGACATTCTGTTCTCGCCGCATACACAGCCGGTTACGGAACAGGATTTTTCCGAAATGCTCTACTATAAACTTTTGGCTGCGCTGCCGAACGGATTTTCGGAGTATGCGGACAGCTCCCCACATCTTTCCAACCGCATAGCGAATGCACTGACCGAATTTACCGATTACAAAAGCTTCTGTGAACGACTGAAAACAAAAGAAGTCACCTATACCCGCATCAGCCGTCTTCTTCTGCACATTTTACTCGATTTGAAACAGTCCGACGTATCTGTCGGCGTGCAAAACGGCTATATCCCTTACCTGCGCCTCCTTGGACTGCGCAGGGCATCTGCGGAATTATTATCGGAAATAAAAAAGCACACGCAGCTTCCGCTCATTACAAAGCCGTCTGCGTATGCTCCTTCTAAAAACAGTCCCGCCGCCCTTTTCTTTGGGCAGGATGTATTTGCATCGAATTTATATTATGGCGTTCTGGCGCTGAAAACCGGTTTCAGGCAAAAAAACGAGATGCAGAGAGAACTGGCCGTTGTTCCTTAAATGTTCACGGAGAAACCACCTTTGCAATCAGATCGGCAAGCGGCTCCATGGCATTTTTCACTTCCTGTACCGTATTGGTCTGTGCTCCGACCTCCACCAGAAGCGTTTTCGGACAGTAATGCATATTATAGCGATAGCCTTTCAGATAAATCGTCCTGGAAAATCCCGGATAGTATTCTTCTGCCGCAATCTGCATCTGCAGGGAAAATGCCAGATTGTCCTGTATGTACGGATTCGGCAGATACGCAATATCCCCGTTTGCCGTAGTACGGCTCAATCCGTTAAAAAACATAATGCTTGCCGTCTGTTTTCCCTGCACGTCAGTCACTAAACGCGTTCCTTCTGCCACGCCGTCTCTGTGCAGGTCAATCACCACTTCTATGCTCGGATTTTCTTTTAAAATCTGCTCAATTACCGGTCCCGCTTTGGCATAGGCATCATCCCTGGTATCTACGTCATATTCTCCTGTATGATGCATGACATTCAACCCGTATCCGGTCAGCAGCTGATACAGATAATCTCCCACTCCTACGATAGATGTATTTTTATCTCCCGGAACGGAGTCCGCAAAGCGTTCCTGCGAATGGGTATGGTAAATCAAAATCTGCGGCGCATCCGCGCCATGCGTCAGTTTCATGCTGCGGCTCAGCAAATCAGCTGCATTCAGCTGACTGCTGTTAATCGTCGTCGTCCGGTCCACAACGTAAAAATTCTGGATCAGATAATCAAAATCGTTTAATTTCTCTTTGGAATACGTAACCACCGGCGTATCATTCGGCACAAAAGAAGCGTTTGCCGCCGTTTCCGTCTGTTCGCTTTTTCCCGCGTCTGGCTCCTGTTTGGGCACGGGAGGCTCTTCTGTTGGTTTTGCCGGTTCCGTATCTTCGGAAGAAATGACTTTTCCTGTCTTATCATCTACGTAATTCTCATCGGCAGCTTCTCTTGCAATCACCGTTTCATATGAAATTTCACTTTCCGACTGTGTCGTATATTCCTGCGCATCCGTCACATAACCATAGACCGGAACCGTCTGAAACACCAAATCCATCAGGCGTTTCAGGCTCTCTTTCTTCTGTTCCTCATAAAACAAAGACGGCGCTGCGGATTTTAACATCTTCATATATGCTTCGCTCTTCGCCTGGCGGAGCACAGTATCCAACAGGGAATCTTCCCGGATAAAATCTCCGACCAGTATGCACATACACACCGAAACGATGACTGCCGCAGCAGCCGTTATCCTTTTTCTTTTTCTGTTCCGTTTTCGTTTACGAAATCTTATTTTCACACCGATACACTCCTGCCACTTACATTATATAAGCGCGGACAAGTAATTATACCGGAAAAAATGCCATGTTAATCCCCTCGGAAATCGTATAACTCAGCCGTTTGACCGATTCGTCGATATCTTTGGGCGTAACAAACATCGCATTTAAATTCGGGGAGAGCAGTTCCCGGATCAATTCATATTTCTCCGCCTCTTCCAGACGGCTGATCGATTCCCCGATGTTTTGAAGCTTTCTGGCAGCCTCCATCTCAGAGACCAGATTATTCATCGTATCGCTGACGATCGTAACCGCGTCCACAACCGTCGGTATGCCGATCGCAATAACAGGAACTCCCATACTTTCTTTGTTTAATGCATGTCTGTGGTTTCCTACGCCGGATCCCGGAGAAATACCCGTATCGGTAATCTGTATCGTCCGGTTTAGCCGTTTTGTGCTCCTTGCCGCCAGCGCATCCACTGCGATAATGTAATCGGGTGCCGTTTCGTCCAGCACGCCTTTGATAATTTCAAGCGTCTCCATTCCGGTCTGTGCCATCACACCGGGTACAATACTGCTGATCTGATGGTTTCTTGTTAACCCAAACGCATATTTGCCAAACTTTCGGATAATATGCCTTGTGATCATCATATTGTCCACCACCCTGGGACCCAGCGCATCCGGCGTTACTTCCCGGTTTCCAAGCCCTACCACCAGCACCGAGAGCTCTTTGTTTTCGATCGGCATCAGATCCTTTAAAATATCTGCCAGCTGTCTGGAAATTTCCCTGTGGTAATCTTCGTCGGAATCCTCCATATCGGGAGCTTCCAACGTGATATAACTGCCCCTGGGTTTTCCCATCGCTTTCGCCCCGTTTTCTGTTTCAATCACGACTCTTGTGACCGTCATATTTCCGTTTTTTTCTTCCTCTACCTTCACCCCTTTGACTTCCACATGGTCGTCTTCAAATTTTTCTCTTGCTTCTAAAGCCAGATCCGTCCGAACCTGATACATTCCGGCACCACCTTTGTGTTTTAATCTTGCTGTTTTTTCTATTTTTTGCGAAAGTTCGGAAAATATGTATTGACAGATAAATAATCTTGACATAAAATAATATTTGTATGTGTACATCGGAACGTCCGTGTCCGGCTCCGATGGCAACCAATAAAACCATAATCTATTTCACATATTGGAGGTGTCCGGATTGGCTAACATTAAATCTGCAAAAAAAAGAATTCTTGTTGCAGCAACAAAAACTGAGAGAAACAAATCAATCAGATCTGCAGTGAAAACGTCCATGAAAAAAGTAGAAGCTGCTGTCAACGCACAGAACAAAGAAGAAGCTATGGCTGCATTGTCTTCTGCATCTTCTGTAATTTCCAAAGCAGCACAGAAAGGCGTTTACCACAAAAACAACGCTGCAAGAAAAGTTTCCCGTTTAGCGAAACTTGTCAACGGAATGGCTTAATAAATCATATCACACAAAAATAATCAAACATGGAATGTATTTCGACCGTCACGAATTACATTCCATGTTTTTTTACGTAAGATAGGACACAATAAACAGCTCTACTGCAATCTGATCGTTCATCTTTCCGGTTTTTACCGCTTCTTCTGCCGCGGCTGCATGTTTTAAAGCAGACGCAAGCTGCTCTGGCGAAAACTGTTTTGCCTGCGCCTGATTTTTTCTTACCGCAAATTCGGGTATGCCGATCTTCTTTGCAATGTCAAAGCTGCCGTATCCTTTCCCTGTCAGTTCTTTCATCTGCAGCAGGATCCGAAACTGTCTGGTAAGCAGAAATAATATCCGCATAGGCGCTTCTTTGAGCGCCAGCAAGTCGTAATAAAGCTTTAGTGCTTTTGCGGCGTTATGCCCTATAATAGCATCGAGCATTTCAAAAATTTTATTTTCGAGCTGCTGAGTTATAACCGCTTCGATATCGGATCGTTCGATGACCTCTTTTTCCAGCGTGTAGCAAAACAGTTTTTCTAACTCCCTGTCGATCGTACTCATATCCAATCCCGTTCTGCCTAGGAAACACCGCAGCACCGGCTGTGTGATCTTCTTCTTCTCCTTTCCGATCCTGCCCAATACCCACCGTGTGATCAATGCTTCATTCTGCATGCCAAATTCAACGGCAGCTCCGTATTTTTTGGCTGCCTTATAGGTTTTCGAACGTTTATCCACTTCGGATTCTACAAAAATAAAAGAAGCGGTTTCGCTGACTGCCTGCAGATATTCTGCCAAAAGATCGCACGCGCTTTTAAAAAATCCGGAATCCTCTACCAAAATCACGCGCCTCTCGGCAAAAAAAGGCATCGTTTCCGCCAGGTCCACAAGCTCTCCCGGACGAATATCTTTTCCTTCAAAAAAGGAAACGTTCATGGTATCCCCTTCTTTTGTCATCGCGTGCAGAAGTTTTTCCCGGTACTGCTTTTTAAGATAGGCTTCTTCTCCAAAGAGCAGATAACACCGCCGGAACGTTTTGTTTTTTATATCTTCATCAATCGTTTTCATACCGTTATTCTAACACAGACATACCTGTCACTTCAAGATTTCTTCCCCTGATTTTTATCTGTCCCATCGTTCTGGTTTCGTAAATTCTGCCGCAGGCTTCTTCTAAACGCCGAAGGGCATGTGTTCCCGGATGCCCGTAACGATTGCGCATACTGCAGGAAATCACCGCCACTCTTGGCTGTATCCTGGATAAGAGCATAGTGCCGTTGGAACCATCGGAACCGTGATGGGACGCTTTATAAAGGTCTACGTTCGGCAGTGACCATCTTTTTAAGAGCTTTTGTTCCTCTTCCTCCCCGATATCTCCGGCAAAAAATGCCGTTACAGAATCCACCTGCAGGAATATCGCCAGAGAATTTTCATTTCGTCCGTTTTTTGCCCCTTCCATCGGAACAGAAAGGCATCGAATACTCCAATCGTTTTTTCGTCCCCGTATTGTATCGCCCGGCTTCATGTACAGAATTGGAATACCCCGTTTTTTGACAAGTGTTTTCAGTTTCTTCCAAGCCGCGTCATCCGGCATATACTTTGAAACAACCAGATTCCGAATCGGATATCCCTCTTGTACCGCTTCGGACAGCCCGTTGATATGATCTGCATCGCAGTGGCTGACAAACCAGTAATCGATCTGTCGAATACCCCTGTATTTTAAGAACGGCAGAATCCGGTAAGTTCCCACTTTCGAGACGTCCGAACTGCCGCCGTCTATAAATGCAGACGTACCGTCCCCTAAGGCAAGATATATCCCGTCTCCCTGCCCTACATCCAGCAGATCCGCTTCCCATGACGATTGTGCCGGCGTCGGCAGCAATATGCAGACGGGAAGCAAAAACAAAAGAACCGACAGGTTTTGTTTTTTCTTTTTCCAAATAAGAAGAAACGCCAGCAGGCCGTACCAGAGCAGCATCTGCGACCAGGAAAGCGCTCCGGTAATCAAAGATGAAAACGGAAGCTGTAAAGAAGCGATACAGACCTGGTCAAACAACTGCAGGATTAGATGGCAGGGGTAAAGCAGAACCTTGCCCGAAAAGGAACAGAAACACCCCATCAGACCGCCGAATAATCCCATTCCAAGCAAAACTCCCATACAGGGCAGCACCGCCAGATTGACCAACACGGAATAAACAGAAATCTCATAAAAAAACCGGCACATAATCGGAACCGTCATCAGCTGAATGCAAAAACTTACCAATAAGCCTTCTCTGATTCTGCAAAACGGCATAGGGGAATCCCTCTGTCTGCACGATACCATCCATTCTGCAAAAATGACACCCGCAACCGCTCCAAAAGATAACAGATATCCTGCATGATGCAAAATCTTCGGATTTTTTGCTGCAAAATACGCTGCCAAAAGAGCAAGTGCCGTCATCCTGTCGTAGCTTCTTCCCCTGAATTTTGCATATAACAGCAGCACAGACATGCCGATTGCACGGCTTGCCGAAACGCTAAAACCGATCATCTCTCCATATCCGAAGAGCAGCACCGCTGCCGCTGCTCCCGAAACGGCATACGATTTGCCCCGTTTCCGAAGAAGCGAATAAAGCGCCATGCCAAGCATAGAAATATGCAGTCCGGAGATACTGTAAAAATGACTGATGCCGGCGCTCTGATACGTCTTTCTGCGCTTTGCGTCCATCAGGCTTTTATCCCCGAGTGTCATTGCCGTAAGGACGCCGGCATCTTTTTCCGGCATTGCCTTCCGATAACTTTCTTTCAGCTGTTCTTTCAGCCCAAAAAGCGCTTCCCGGAGGACATCTTTTTTTCCGTGTACGGAAATCACTTCTGTTTCGTCAACTTGAACATCAATATTTAAGCTTTGATAATAACTTTTTTCGTCATAATTCCCCTCATTGCACGGAGAAGAAAACGTATGTATCGTTCCTTTGATTGTCAGGATTTCACCGATCGAATTTTCATCGGTCTTTCGATTTAATAAGATATGATTTGTAGAATATTGAGACTGTCCGATCTTTAGTCTGCAATTTTTCAGGTAATACAGGTTCGCTTCCTGTTTTATTTCTCTTTTGTAAATTTCTCCCTGTACCAGGCATTTTTCCTGGTCGTTCCACACGGTTTCATATGCGTGCAAAAACCTGCTGTGCCGACCGCTGACATACACGCCGCTGCATAATGCGGCGGCAAAGACTGCCGTCCAAAGAAATGTTTTTGCCCGTATCCCATACGCCTGTTTCATAGAAACAAACCATAGGAACACAAACAAAGCCACTCCATACCACAGAAACTGCCGCCGGTATTCCGCAGCCGCAATTCCCGATAAAAATGCCAGGGACAAACACGCTGCTTTTCGTTTCTCCATCTTTAACAGCTTCCTCCCTGTTTTCTGCGCCTGCGCTTTCATCCTTGCTTTGCATACAGATGAACATACAGGCAGCCCTATTCGTCCACATAATCCAGATTTCTTTCATACAGCTCATCCAGACGCATCTTTTCCCGGTAAACGCTGCTGGTATCGCCGTTGACGGAAATCTGTACTTTATTGATCGTCGGTATTTCCGACAATGAATTTACGATAGAATAAATAACCACCGGTTCTTCAATGTTATAATTCTGCGTCAGAAAGTTTTCATCCAGGCTAACATAACAAACGCCTTCCAATACCGATACATTCATCAGCTTTGTTCCCTCCGGAATGGCGTACTGCGCATCACTTCCTTCCGGACCCTGCAGAAGATTTTCCATCACCAGTTTTTCCATAGAAATGTTGCTGCTGTAATGTACGTCCTTGGTTTCCCGTACCAGGCCGTTTCCTTTTTTATTGGCAAAATACAAAACCAGGCTCGCCGTCTGAATAGAATTGATCTGTTCCCCCGGATTTTCAATAAAACTGTCGTTTGTCATAACACCGACGGGATTCCCTTCCTGATCCAAAAGAGGGTCGTCCTCTACATAAAAAGAAATACATTCGACCCCGTTGACCTGCATCATAGTCCTTACCACTGCAGCCCTCGTCAAAACCTCCGAAAACCTGTCCAATCCGCTGTATGCTTCACTGAAATAGAGCGTCAGAAGCGTCTCCTCCAGCGTATAGTCCAATACTGAAATTCCGTTTGGAATCGGTCTTTTATTTTCTACGTCCTCAGAGTCGGAGGATAGCTGTCCCAGCAGTTCTTCAATTACCGCTTCTGTTTCTTTTCGGCTTCCTCCCTTCTCTTTCGTATCTTTTGCCTGCAGCTCGTATGGACTGGAAACAATTTTTGTATTTTCTTTATTTAAATAATATACTTTATAATCCGCATCCTCGTCTGCTCCTTTCGCGCAGCCTGTATTCACAAATGCCGTCAGGATCAAAAGCATACATAACAGGCTTCTTAGAACTGCTTTCATATTCATTCCTCCTAAGACGTTGCAATATAATTTAACGGTATGCGGACATTAAATATCGTCCCTTCCCCTTCCGTGCTGAATACTTTAATCGCCCCCCGGTGCATGAGAATAATATTCCTTGCGATCGCAAGCCCCAGTCCGGTTCCTCCGATCTCTCTGGAATGGGATTTATCCACCCGATAAAACCTCTCATAAATATGTTCCAGCGCATCCTCCGGGATTCCAACGCCGCTGTCTTCCACTTTCACATAAAAATACTGGTGGTCCGCGTTTAAAGATACATGTACCCATCCTTCGGATTTATTATATTTGATCCCGTTTTCCACCAGATTTGTGATGGCAAGCGTCAGCTTCACTTCGTCGATTTCAGCACTGACCGGGCGAAAGCTTTCCAAAACCAGCTCAATCCGCTGGCGTTCTGCAATCGGACGCAGCCGTTTTAAGATCAGCTCCAGCATTTCATTGATATTGACGCCGGAAATATTCAAATCTGCGGCAGATCGGTTCATCTTCACCAAAGAGAGCAGGTCGTTAATAATCTTTGTCTCCCGGTCGATTTCGTTTCCGATATCGCTCATAAATTCTTTGTACAATTCCAGCGGCACATTTTCCTGCCCGTTGAGCGAATCCGCCAGAACTTTCATAGAAGTCAGAGGTGTTTTTAACTCATGGGAAACGTTGGATACAAATTCTTCCCGGGACTCATCGATGATTTTCATCCTGCCAAACAGCTGGTTAAACCGCTCGGAAATGACTTCCGTCTCCGTATAAGACGGAATATTCAGCTCGTCTTTGTAACCGTTCTGAATTTCAACGATTTCTTCTGCCATTCGGCGAAACGGTTTGACCAGCGCCCGGGATAGAACTACCGCCGCCAATAAGACGATCAGAAGACTTACCAGCTCGATCACCCTTGCGCTGCTCTCTAAATATTCCTGATTTAATGCGATACTGTCCGTCGACACGCTGACTAACAGCACGCCGATAATCGCCTTACTTTTCTGCTCCATGAGCGGAAGCGTCATTTCTATATAACCGTTTTCCTCATCGTGCTTGGAAATTTCTTCCCCTTGAAAACTCTGCATCACTTCTTCGGATACGATCGTTTTTCCTTCGTCGAGATCATACGTATCTTTGATAATATGAAAATTTCCGTCGATTACCATAATACGGCCGTCATAGATATTGGAAAGCTGTTTGATCTGAGCATTGATCAGTTCGGAATCGGAATCCTCCAGGTAGTTGTTAAAGACAATCTGATTCGTCAAAATCTTTGCCTGGCTTAATACGTCAATGCTCCGGTTGGAAACCGCCTTTTTCTCATAAGACTTTAGCATTCCAATCCGAAGCATTGCAGAAGGCACGATTCCGATAACCACAAACAGCAGAACCAGACGAATGTTCATACCTTTCAAAACATCACGGAAATTCTTTTTTGCCATCTTTACACCTGACCCTGATAGTAATAACCTACGCCCCATTTTGTATGGACATATTTCGGTTCACTCGGATTGCTTTCGATTTTCTCGCGCATCCTCCGGACATGAACGTCAACCGTCCGCACATCTCCCGGATACTCATATCCCCATACCAGACTTAAGAGACGCTCTCTGCTGTACACCTTGTTGGGATTTGTTACCAGAAGCTCCAGAAGGTCAAATTCTTTTGCCGTCAGGTTGATTTCCCTGCCTTTTACAAACAGACGCCTGCTCTCACAGTCCATTTTCAGATCGCCGTTTTCAATCACGGAACTTTTTTCCGGTTTTACGCTTCCTGCCGAAACACGGCGCATAATCGCCTTGATTCTTGCCTTTACTTCCAATATATTAAAGGGTTTTGTAATATAATCGTCCGCGCCGTATTCCAGCCCTAAAATTTTGTCCATATCGTCGCCTTTTGCCGTCAGCATCACGATCGGTACGCTGGAAAATTCCCGAATATGCTGGCAGACTTCAAATCCGTCCATTTTCGGGAGCATAATATCCAGAAGTATCAAATCATACTCGTTTTCCGAAGCCAGGCGAAGCGCTGCTTCCCCGTCATAAGCGCATTCTACTTCCATGCCGTCTTGTTCCAGGCTAAAACGTATGCCTTTTACGATCAATTTTTCATCGTCTACTACGAGAACTTTTTTTGCCATTGCTACCTCCTGCAGTGCGTCTTCTGCACTATATTTTCAAGGAAATATGTAGACATATTTTATACGGGCGCATCTGCCCGCCGGTCACTTTGCAGTGATCCGGTCTTTGATCTTGGAATAAACCCCTTCCTTGATCCCTGTAATATTCTTAATTTCTTCTGCTGAAGAAAACCCGCCGTGTTCTTCCCTGTAAGAAAGAATGCTCGCCGCCTTTGCTTCTCCGATTCCCGGAAGCGTCATCAGTGCAGCGGCATCCGCCGTATTGAGATTTATTTTTCCGTCCGTTTCCGGTTCGCCTGTCTGCGCGTTTTCCTGCTCCTTTGCTTCCTCTACCGTAAGAACTTTTATCATCTGCCCGTCGGCAACTTCCTGCGCCTGGTTGATACCGTCCTCACAGGCAGTGTCCAAAAGCCCGCCAGCCAGTAAAACCGCTTCGTATACGCGGCTTCCTGCCGGCAGCCGATATACGCCCGGATGATGCACCGCGCCGCAGACATGGACATAACAGTCCTCCGCCGTCTCCGTGACAGAAATTTCTTCCGTCTCCCGTGATGCGGCGGGCAGCCGGGAAACACTCGTTTCGCATTCTTCAAAATAAGCCCTGGAAGCCTCTCCGCAGCCGGACCCCATGCACAAGATCAGACATAATCCCATCCATATTCTTTTCTTCATTCGCATAACTCCTTTTCTCTTCCGATTCCAGGAGCTCCTCAATGCCGAAATGCCTACGGGTACATTTTAAAGGATTTTTTTCGGGATTACAAGTCTTATCTTGAAAACTTCCTGCAGCTTCTTCATTAGGCAGTCGTACGGATTATTTCCGTACAATCCCCGCCGTATCAATAAAATCATACGGCGTCTGCTGATACACATAGTAATTGAGCCAGTTGGAATACAAAATATTCCCATGCGACCGCCACTGCAGATTGGGTCTTTGCTCCGGATCATCCTGCGGATAGTAGTTTTTGGGTAAAACAATCGGAATGCCCTTTTTGATATCCCTTTTGTATTCCTTATCCAATGTGACCCGGTCATACTCCGGATGTCCCATAACAAAGATCTTTCTTCCTTCATCCGCGATCGCCAGAAACACGCCGACCTCTTTCGATTCTGCAAGTATCGTCAAATCTTCTACGGTTCGGATATCTTCGGTTCTATTTTCGGTATTCCTGGAATGCGGCGCCATAAAGTGATCGTCAAATCCACGCACCAAAGGCACTTTCCGATTCCTCACACTATGCTCAAAAACACCGAATATTTTATCTTCCAGCGTGTATTTTGGAATGCCGTAATGATAGTAAAGACCTGCCTGGGCTCCCCAGCATAAATGCATGGTAGACGTCACGTTTGTTTTGCTCCAGTCCATGATCGTACAGAGCTCATCCCAGTAATCCACCTCTTCAAACTTCATCAGCTCTACCGGAGCGCCGGTAATAATCAAACCGTCAAAACGCTGTCGTTTCACATCTTCAAATGTCTGATAAAATTTATTCAAATGGCTGACGGACGTATGCTTCGATTCATGGCTGGTTACCGTCAAAAAGGTGATGTCCACCTGAAGCGGCGTATTGGAAAGCGAACGTAAAAGCTGCAGTTCCGTATCCTCCTTCAGCGGCATCAAATTCAGGATCGCAATACGAATCGGACGGATATCCTGATGCAGCGCCCGGTTTTCATCCATAACAAATATATTCTCTTTTTCTAAAATCTCTTTCGCCGGCAGATCACTCTGTGTACGAATCGGCATATCCTTACCCTCTTTCTTCTGTTTTTGATTTCTATTCTGTCATCTGTTTCAATTCCTCTTCCGAAATCACCGGTATTCCCAGCTCTTCCGCTTTTTTCCTCTTACTGCCCGCTCGTTCCCCCGCCAGCAGATAAGTGGTTTTTTTTGAAACCGATCCGGTCACTTTTCCGCCCATCTTCTCAATGAGGGCGGCAGCGTCCTTTCTGTCCATGGTAGGAAGCGTCCCGGTAATGACAAACGTAAGCCCTGCAAACCTAGCGTCTTCGTTCTCTTCTTCCAGGCATTCCATCGTAAGGCCCGCCTCTTTTAAACGTTTCATCAATCTGCGGTTTTCCTCTTTTGCAAAAAACTGCCGGATACATTCCGCCGAAACTTCACCGATATCCTCCACTTCCGTCAGACGTTCCGAAGAAGCATTCATCAGAGCGTCAAAATTTCTTAAATTCCGCATAATCGCACGTGCCGCCGCTTTCCCCACATTAGAAATGCCCAGTCCCGTCAGCAATCGATAGGCGTCATTTTTCTTTGATGTTTCTATCGCTTCCAAAAGTTTATCCGTATTTTTTTCTTTTCCGATCAGTCCCTCTTCTATCAACGCTTCCCGATGATTTTTCAGATCATAAATATCTGCGATATTTTTGATATATCCGTTCTTTACCAGCTCTTCGATATATACCGTCCCGAATCCTTTGATATCCATCGCGTCCCTGCCGACAAAGTTAATCAGATGCCTCTCCAGCTGCGCCGGGCAGTTTTCATTGATGCACCTGATATCCGCCGTATCGTTTTCCCGGACCGTCTGTTCCCTGCAGACCGGGCATACGTCGGGAATCTGAAAGGGCACCCAGCCGTTCTGCCGCTTTTCCTTTTTTACTTCCTTGACCTTGGGTATAATTTCGCCGGATTTATAGACGACGATCGTATCTCCGATTCCGATCTCAAGTTCGTCCATAAAATCCTGATTGTGAAGCGTCGCCCTGGAAACCGTTGTGCCGCAGAGACGAACCGGTTCAAACACCGCCGTCGGCGTAATGCGTCCGGTACGCCCTACCGACAGTTCAATTTCCTTTAAAACAGTCTCCTTTTCTTCCGGCGGATATTTATACGCCACGGCCCACCGGGGCACCTTAGAGGTGGCGCCCAGACGTTCTCTGTCGCTGTAACGATTGACTTTTACGACCGCCCCGTCAATATCATAAGGAAGCTTCCCGCGGTTTTCGCTGATCTCTTCGATCGCTGCGATCACTTCTTCTCCGCTTCTGCACAGCCGGTAATCGTCGATCACCGGCACGCCCTGTTTCTTTAAATATTCATATCCTTCCGTATGGGAAGCAAATGTAATCCCGCGGGTCTGCTGGATATTGAAAATAAACATGGAAAGTTTTCGTTCTTTCGTAATCGACGCATCCAATTGCCGAAGCGTTCCCGCCGCACAGTTTCTGGGATTGGCAAACGGTTTTTTGCCCAATAATTCCTGCCGCGCATTTACCGCGTCAAAATCCTCATTTTTCATATAAACTTCGCCGCGGATTTCCAGATATTCGGGGGAATCCTTCAATCTTTGCCGGACATCCGGAATGACCCTTGCATTTTCTGTCACGTCTTCTCCAAAATTAATACCGTCTCCTCTGGTCTCCGCCAGTTTCAGTTCCCCGTTTTCATAACGAAGCGACATCGAAAGACCGTCGATTTTATATTCCACGACAAATTCGGGATCCTGAAGCTGTTCCTGCATTTCTTCTACAAATTTCAATACGTCTTCTTTGGTAAACACATCCTGAAGGCTTAACATCGGCACATTATGCCGGACTAACACGCCGGCCTTACGCTTTGCCGCTCCCCCGACTTTCTGCGTCGGAGAATTGCCGGACGCATATTCGGGATGCTCCTGCTCTAATTGTTTGAGCTTCTGCATCAGCCGGTCAAATTCATAATCTGAAATCTCAGGATCATCTTCATTATAATAACGATTGCTGTGATGCTCAATCTGTTTTCTTAATTCTTCGATTTCTTGTTTGATATCCATTCTTCTGCTCCTTTTTTTGTCCCGTCGGAAGATTTGTAGATTTTGCCAGCATCTTTAACATCTGCCGGTACTCATCCTCCGTAACCGAACGATAAGCTCCCGGCGCAAGATCTCCCAGGGAAATATTCATGATACGCACTCGCTCTAAGCGTTCCACACGATAGCCGAAATATTCACACATTCTTCGTATCTGCCGGTTATATCCCTGTGTTAAGATAATTTTAAATGTTCGGCTGCCCAGTTTTTTTACTTTACATGCTCTTGTCGTAACACCAAGCTCAATCAAAGGTACTCCGCCCGAGAGTCCCCGCAAAAACGGTTCGGTGATTGGCCTGTTTACGGTTACGACGTACTCCCGTTCATGCATATTGCCTGCGCGCATCATTTTATTGACGATTTCCCCCTGATTTGTCATAAAAATCAATCCGGAAGAATCTTTATCCAGCCTGCCGACCGGATAGATCCTTTTCGGATACCGTATAAAATCAACGATATTATTTTTTTCCCGTTTTTCCGCCGTACAGACAATGCCCTCGGGCTTATGCACCACGAGCAGAATTTTCTCCTCTTCTTTTACTGCCGGTCTGCCCAAAAATAACACTTCCTGTCCCGGCATAACCCGGCTGCCCGTCTGTGCGGCTGTTCCGTCTATCGTCACGTTCCCTGCGGCTATCTGGCGGTCAGCTTCCCGTCTGGAACAAATGCCCGCTTCGCTTAAATATTTATTGATCCGTACTCCTTCTTCCATTCTTCCCTCCCGCATCTGCCCGCTGATTTTCTTATCATTCCCGTTGTCTGCAATTGAAATACGGAGACTTTCTGCCATTGATACCTTCTGACATATCCAGTCTCCGTAAATTTACATCCTATATGAATAAAACTATTACTGAAGTAATTCCGTTTTAATAAAGCCTGTCTTATCCCCGTAAGTTACTTTCGTCCATCCTTCCGCATAACTCATAATTAC
Source organism: Lachnospiraceae bacterium (assembly GCA_011959925.1). Taxonomy (GTDB): domain Bacteria; phylum Bacillota; class Clostridia; order Lachnospirales; family Lachnospiraceae; genus Roseburia_B. The sequence goes on along the minus strand of BLMD01000147.1, from coordinate 1,449 downwards.
CGTAACTTTTTCGCCGGCAAATGCAGTTGCGATTTTCTCGGCGTCCTCTCCCATTGATTTACGGATATTTACGCTTTCTTTGATCGTGATCACAGTACCTTCTGCAAATCCGTTGGAAGATGCCGACTCAGGTGTCTCCTCTTCTGCAGGCGCGTCTGCCGGCGGCGCCTCCGTAGAAAGATATTCGGATTTTACATATCCCTGTTTTCCGTCCGTATAATCGATTCGGCTCCAGCCGTCTTTCTCTTCCAGACGGGTTGTCTTAGATCCCGTTTCGAGTTTTCCGAGAATTTCTGCAGTCTCACTCGCTTCGGCACGAACATTCACATTATCTGTTGCATATACGGTAACGGCAGACGCAAGCTCAGCCGCTCTTTTTTCTTCTTCTGCTTTCTTTGCCGCCTCTTCTTCCGCCGCTTTCTTTGCCGCCTCTTCGGCAGCAGCTTTTTCTTCTTCTGCTTTCTTCGCCGCTGCAAGCTCATCGGAACGCCATGCCGCCATAGCGGTCGGAACCGTAGTTTCTGCCATAGCCTTCAAATCTTCATCTGCCGCAAGCGCCGCTTCATATTTCTGCTGCACTTCCGTCTCCAGGGCAACGACATCCTCCTGCTGATTAAATTCTTTGATAAATTCCACGACATCCTCATCTACTTCAAATTCCTGCCGTTTGGAATTAAACTGTCCGTATAGATTGTCAATATACAGCGTCCCGTCTTCCCGCTTTCTTACATAAAATGTTTCCAGTCCCGGCGCAGCCGTTTTAATGTCATTGAATTTAATTTCCAGATATACGGAAACCATATACGAATTGTCATCCAGCCCTTTTTTCGTATAGCAGGAAATGTTCTTGTACTTCTTTACATATTCGCTGAATGCTGCAATATAACTTTTCTCCGTATCCGACATCGGTTCCGCCAGTTTTGCCAGCTTCTTTTTCTTTCCGCCCGCATACGCATTGTAATAATTCTCGATCAGTTCGTTGATTTCCGGATACGCGTCTTTTTCAAACGCTTCCTGTGTCTCCGTCTCTTTCACAACGGCTTCTGTCTCTGTCTTGGGTTTACTGCCCGTCCCTTTGCCGCCCATCACGTTCACCAATACGATCACAAGTACGATAAACAAACCTGCAACGGCTATATATTGTACATTTCTCTTGCAAAATTCAACTGCCCGGGCAAATCCTCCCATTTCCTGATTGTTGTCTGTATTTTGATTGCCGTTTCCATTCATATCGTTCATATCAATTCCTCCTAATCCAAAAACCCTGCCGTGCGTCACACGACTGCCATATACCGCTATTTATCTGAATATCTGTGAAATATCATACATCTAATTTAGAATCAACGTACAGTTTTTAGGATAGCAAACCATCTTCCAAAAGTCAACCCGAAATAAAAAATTTCAACCTTTTTTTGAACAATTTTTCACTTTCGGCATATTTACTAATTG
>BLMD01000146.1 GCA_011959925.1 Lachnospiraceae bacterium | reverse complement strand
TGTTTTTTTCAATCCTTCTGAACCATATTTTAGAAAACATTTCGCAGCTTCTGGCAGTACCGGCAATGTAAAAATACGCAAATTGCTTTAAGAATATACAAAAATTGCCGATAATTTATACAGAACAGAGAAAAAGCGAAAAAGGAGGAAAAAGAATGAAAGTTACACAGCAAAATAAAGCGTTCTTTTTTGGAAATACGCCGTTTGGAAATAAGGAAATGGATATGAAAGAGCGGATTGCCATGAAGAAGCAGCTGCACCAGAAAGAAGCCGTGCGTATCGTTTCCACAGCGAATAAAACAGAGAAGCGTACAGACCGGGTCGTGGAAGAACGACGAGAAGAAATCAGCCGGCTTCTGGAAGAAAACAAAGAGGCAAACGCCTGTGTAAAAGAGTATCGTCAGAAAATGGCACAGGCAAAGGAAGAGTATGGCATCGAGGACGACAGTCAGGAGCAGAAAGATTTAGAGCTTTTGCAAAAAGCGTATGATATTCAAAAGCACGGTTCTTCCCACGGACAGCTGACGGAAGAGGAAGAAGCGAGATTAAAAGAAATGGGAGAGATGACGGAATATCAAAAGCTCTGCATGGAGGCGTATGGTCAGGCAGACTTTTATAAAACAACGATAGAGAGAAACAACCTGAAGATTGCGGGAGAGGCTGCGGCAGTCCGCATGATCGGGATTGAACGTCTCAAAGAGCACGGCATGGTGGACGCGCAGGTAGCGAAGGAGAAGATTATGGCAGCAGCGTCCGATGAAGCGATTGCTATGATGGTAGAAGACGTACAGAAGAATGTGGATGAAAAGGCCGAAGAAATCCAGGAAGCTGCCGAAGAGAGGAAAGAAGAAAAGGAAGAAGAAGAGAAACGCCTCGAAGCGGCGCAGGCAGACAAATCCGAAAGCGAGGCGGCTGCGGAAGCCATTCGGGAAAATGCGCAGAACTTAACGCAGCAGGCCGTAGACAGCGAAGATGTTATGCGTGACGTGGACAATGAGATGAAAAAACTGATGCAGCAGCAGAAGCTGTTAGAAGAGGATTTAAAAGGACTGTCTTTGGATGTGGTACGCTGATACAGAAACATCTGAAACAGAACAGAATGAAAAAGCACATGAACTGCTGGCAATGGGGCAGGTCATGTGCTTTTGATTAGTTTTTTACGGCAATGGCTTCGATTTCGCAGAGTACGCCTTTGGGAAGTTCTTTGACGGCAACGCAGCTTCTGGCGGGTTTGGAGCGGAAATAACCGGCATATATTTCATTGAAAACCGTAAAATCTTCCATATCTGCCAAAAAACAGGTCGTTTTGATTACGCTGTCAAATCCCGTGCCGGCGGCTTCTAATATGGCGCCGACATTTTGGCAGCACTGGTTCACCTGGGCTTGGATTCCTTCGGCGATTTCTCCGGTGTCCGGAATTATGGCGATCTGCCCGGAGGTAAATACGAATCCGTTTGCTTCACAGCCCTGGGAATAAGGACCGATCGCGAC
>BLMD01000145.1 GCA_011959925.1 Lachnospiraceae bacterium | reverse complement strand
GAGGATAAGTGAGATGAGAGTGAAATATGATGTGGATACGCAGCTGATTTTTCAGATCGGCGATCCAATCGATCACAGTACGGCCGCTTTTTTGCACAATGAAATGTATGACCTGGCAAATATCAATGCCGTCTGCGTGCCCATCCTTGTAAAAAAAGGAACGCTGCCGGAATTTACAGAGGCGGTCAGAAGGCTGAATTTAAACGGATTTGACATTACCATGCCGCATAAAAGCGATATTATACCGCTGTTGGATGAATGCGACGAAACCAGCCGCCTGTTTAATTCGGTCAATCATGTCAAAAACGAGAACGGAAAACTGATCGGAATCGGATTGGACGGCGTGGGCATGGGCTCTGCAATTGCAGAAAAAGCAGGCTCCCTGAAAGGGAAAAAAGTGCTTTTACTGGGCGCGGGTTCCGTTGCGGGACCGATCGGGGCAGATCTTTGCCAAAGAGGCGTAAGCGAAGTTTTTGTAGCAAACCGGACAGTGGAAAAAGCGAAAAAGACGGCCCAAACCATCGGAGATTATTTTGGAGTAAAAACAGGATACGGAGAACTTACGGAGGAATACTTAGCCGGCGCGGCATCACAGGCGGATCTTGTCGTACAGTGCACGTCGCTTGGAATGGCGGGGAGCGCGCAGCAGTACCAATCGCTTCGGTTTATGGAACGGCTGCATAAGGATGTGCTCTGCGCAGACGTCTTATATCCGAACACGGAGTTTCTGGACAGGGCGAAAGCGCTTGGGCTTCCTGTGTTAAACGGCCTTGGCATGCTGTTAAATCAGCAGATTGCTATGATCGAATTTCGTTTCGGCATAAAGCTGCCGCAGAAGTGTCTGCTGCAGGCGGAAGAGGCGCTTGCCTGCGCCGTAACGCTCCGGGATCTTCGCGATCAAAGGAGGGGAGGAATGGCGTAAATGCGAACGGTAATCGATACGATCATTAGACGGCGCAGCGTCCGCAGCTTTTTAGAGCAGCAGATCGACGATTCGGACCTGGAAATAATTATTCAGGCAGGAAGGTATGCGCCTAGCGGCGGAAATCATCAGTATACGACGTTTCTGGCCGTGCAGAATGCAAAGATTTTATCGGAACTTGCAGAGATTGCGGAAGAAGAATTTTCCAAAATGGAAATTTCGGATTCGATGTACCAGAGTTTAAAAAACTCCATCCTGCGTTCCAAAAAGGGAGGCTATGTGTTTCATTATCATGCGCCGACCTTAATGATTCTGGCGAATAAAAAGGGATATGACAATGCGATGGCAGACTGTGCCGCCGCAATGGAAAATATGATGATCGCCGCGGCGTCGCTTGGGATCGGCTCCTGCTGGATCAATCAGCTGAAGTGGCTGTCCCAAAATGCGGTCATGGAAAAGTATCTGCAGGGACTTGGGATCGGAAACGACGAAGCGGTTATGGGAGCCGTCGCGCTTGGATTTGCGGCACAGGAGCATATCAGCGCGCCAAAGAGAACCGGGAATCCGGTGATCTATATCCGGTGACGGCAGAGGAGGCAGAAGATGAAGATAAAAGCGGCAAGGCTGACAGAGCCAAAGAACATAACAATAGAAGAAACAGAATTGGAAGAACCAAAGGAAAACGAAGTCGTCATACGTCCGGAATATGTGGGCATCTGCGGCTCGGACGTACATTTTTTTGAAAATGGAAAGATCGGAAATTGTGCGGTTCGCTATCCTTTTATCCTGGGACATGAATGTGCGGGTACGGTAGTAAAGGTGGGAACAAACGTAAAAAGCCGGAAAGCGGGCGACCGTGTAACGATAGAACCGGGGATTCCGTGCGGAACGTGTACATATTGTAAAAGCGGCAGGTATAACCTCTGTCCGGATATTCGATTTTTATCGACGCCGCCGTATGACGGCGTGCTGCGGGAAGCGTTCTGCTGCAGAGAAGATATGACATATCTGCTGCCGGATCAGGTGTCTTCTCTGGAAGGCGCTTTGATCGAACCGCTGGCCGTCGGAATGTATGCCGTAAAAAAAGGCGGCGTAAGGCCGGGCATGAAAGCGGCGGTTCTGGGCGGCGGATGTATCGGGCTGATGACATTGCTGGCATGTAAAGCAGCGGGAGCTTCGACAATCTTTGTGTCGGACCTGTTTGACAAGCGGCTGGAAAAAGCGAAAATGCTTGGGGCAACGGATGTGTTTGCTTCTCTGCCGGATACGGATATTCTGGCTGCATGCAATGACGTGACGGACGGGGAAGGGTTTGACGTTGTATTTGAGACGGCGGGAAACAAAGTGACGGCAGCACAGACGAGCGGTCTGTTAAAACGCGGCGGGACGATTGTAATGGTAGGAAATATTGTACCGGACGTTTCGTTCAGCTTTCGGAACCTGTATTTGAAAGAAGGGCAGATTCAATCGGTCTTTCGTTACAGAAATATCTTTCCGGAAGCAATCAAAGAGGTAGCGTCGGGACGGATTTCGGTAAAAGAGGCGGCAACGGATCTGTTTGCTTTTGCAGATGTGCAGAAAGCGTTTGAGAAAGCGATGAATGAAAAAGCGGATGTGATCAAAGCGGTTGTCTCTATGAAATGAGGTAAGGCGGCGTTTTGTGCCGGCGGCAGAAAAAAGAGCAGGGAGGAAATCAGATGAAAGTTGCGATAGGAGCAGATCCTTTGGGATTTGAGTTAAAAGAAAAAGTAAAAGCGCATTTGCTTGCGGAAGGATACGAGATGTTAGACTTGGGCACGCTTGCCGCGGATGAACCGGTGAAATATATCGAGGTTTCCGACCGCGTGGCAGTATCGGTTCAGACAAAAGAGTCGGAATTTGGAATCGTATTCTGCGGCACGGGTATGGGCGTAAGTATTGTGGCAAACAAGCACAAAGGCGTTTACTGCGCCCTGGTGGAGAGCCAGTGGGCGGCAAGAGAATGCAGGATTGTCAACAATGCCAATATGCTGGCGATGGGCGGACGCATTTTGGGAGAAGATATGGCAAATGATATTGCAGATACCTTTTTATATACAAAATTCTGCGAAAACTCACCGCAGGAGCGATTTGACAAACTGAGCGGGTTTTTAAAGCAGGTGTATGAATTGGAGGAAACGCAGTTCAAATAGGAGGCGATACTATGAAAGTAAATACGGTACTGGGCAGCCTGGATACGAAAGACATGGGCTATACACTGATGCATGAGCATATTATGATCGCAAACCATACGATGCGCAGGATGTGGGCGGACTGGATCAATATCGATGAATTTACCGCGTTTGCAAAACGTTACATTGCGAGAGGAAAACGCGCGGGGGTCCGTACCATTGTAGACGTTACGCCGTTTCAGCTGGGAAGGGACGTATCGGTACTGCAGCGGGTATCGGAAGAGGCAGAAATCAATATTATTGCGGCGACCGGATATTTTTGGGGAAACGAAATCTGCCTGGTCGATAAAAGTCCGGAATTTCTGGCAGAGATACTGCTGCGGGATCTGGAGAAAGGCATGGAGGGCACGTCTGTGAAAGCGGGCATAATCAAATGCGGAACATCGCAGGATCATATGAGTAAGCTGGATGAAACCATATGGGAGGCGACAGTGATCGCGCATAAGGAGACAAATGCGCCGATCATTACACACTCTGCCGGAAAAGCGGGCGCAGAGTCGCAGATGAAATTTCTGACGGAGCGGGGCGTAGACCCTGGCCGGGTCATCATCGGACATATCGGAGATCTGGACGATCCGGATTTTTTGGCATCCGTCGCAGACCGGGGATTTTATGTGGGAGAAGACCGCATCGGCGTAGATAAGCGTCATCCGGAGCAATTGGATACCAAAGAGCGGATCAAAAATATCATAGAATTGAAACACAGGGGAAAATTGGAGCAGATTGTATGCGCTCACGACGCGTCGATTTTTATTGATTATTGGGAAGGAAAAGAAAACCTGGGCTGTCCGTGGAAGATGGTTCGGGAGTTTGATATAGAGAAGCTGGAATTTCAGTTTGCATTTATTACGGAACGCGTGCTGCCGGAATTGAAAGCCGCCGGTTTCAGTGAATTTGACATTAAGGCAATGCTTGTAGATACGCCGAGACGTATTTTTGAGGGTAAAGCGAGGTGACGCCAAAACCATGGATAGATTCGATACAAAACAGACGATGCGCGCAGTCGCGGTATTTGGCGCAGGGGATGTGCGGATCGTAGACGATGTGCCGATTCCAAAACCAAATGATTATGAAGTGCTGGTAAAGGTGGTGCATTGCGGATTCTGCAACGGGAGCGATTTTCAGATTATTTTAAATACAATGGAAGAGACGGAGGGGCTGCAGCCCTATCCGACGATTCTTGGGCATGAAGGCGTAGGATATGCCGTGAAACTTGGAAAAAAAGTGCGGTATATCAAACCGGGCGACCGGTTTATCCACAATAACCTGCATCCGGATGTGGGAGCAGGCTACTCGAAAACGTACGGCGGTATGGCGGAATACGGACTTGTGGCGGATCATCGGGCGATGATCGAAGACGGATTCTGTCCCAAAGAGATGTCCAGGCTGGATTTTCCGTTTTATAAAAAATTCTGGCAGGTTCCAAGGGATTTTCCGTTTACCTACGGGGCGATGCTGCTGTCTTTAAGCGAGAGCTTAAGCGCCGCAAAAAATTTCGGCGTGACTAAAGGCAGTTCGGTCCTGGTGTTCGGCGCGGGACCGATGGGAACGGCAGTCGCGGCGTACAGCAAAATTATCGGAGCGGATTTTCTGGCGGTGGTCGACGGCAGGCAGGAGAGGCTTGACAATGCAAGAACCGTGGCGCATGCGGATCAGATTATTAATTTTGAGAAAGAAGACATAAAAGAGGCGCTGCAGGGGCGGCTGTTTGACGTTGCAATCGACGCAGTAGGCCTGTCGGACGTTTTAATTCAGGCATCCTCCTTTTTAAAGCCGGGCGGTACGGCAGGTTCGATGGGAGTGCTGAAAAAAGACGATTTGCAGATGAATCTCGGCCGCCTGAAAAATAATACGAGGCTGCATATGCTGAATTTTCCGTTTGGGGAGTACGATGTGATGGAAGAAAATATACGATTGATCCGGGAAAAAAAGATCCGTCCGGAAGACTTTTATTCACATATCGTTCCGATGGAGGAAATCGGCAGGGCGATGGAACTGGTGAAAACCAAACAGGCGCTTAAGGTGATTTTAAACATCAGTCCGGAGGAAGCAGGCAGGGAAGGAGCAGAATGAGTATGCAAAAAGACGAAAAGAAGAAACTACGGATATTTTCAAAACAGATCCAGATGAAAACCATAGAAACCATTGCGGGTATAGGCATCGGACATGTGGGAGGCGCATTGTCAATTGCCGACCTGCTGGCGGTATTGTACGGAAAACAGATGAAGATTGATCCGAAACATCCGGCCTGGGAAGAGAGGGACTGGCTGGTGGTATCCAAAGGGCATGCGGGGCCGGCGGTGTATTCCGCGCTTGCGCTGAAAGGTTATTTCCCGATGGAACAGCTGGATACGCTGAACCGGTGCGGCACGCGCCTGCCCAGCCATTGCGACCGGAATTTAACGACGGGCATTGATATTACGACAGGTTCTCTGGGGCAGGGAGCGTCTTCCGCTGCCGGCGTGGCGCTGGGACTTAAGATGTCGGGAAAAGACAATCGGGTATATCTTGTCCTGGGAGACGGAGAGATTGAGGAAGGACAGGTCTGGGAGATGGCGATGTTTGCAGCCGCAAAGAAATTGGGAAATTTGATTGCGTTTGTGGATAATAACAAGCTTCAGATCGACGGAGAGGTAGACGAGCTCTGCGCTTTGGGGGATATCGGTTTGAAATTTGAAGCGTTTGGGTGGAATTCCCGTACGGTGGACGGCCATGATGTGGAAAGCATCGACGCCGCTGTAGAAGAAGCAAAAAAACAGACGGATAAACCGACGATGATCGTGCTGCATACGGTCAAAGGAAAGGGGTGGAGTGAAATAGAAGGAAAGGTGGGAAGCCACAGCCGTACGATCTCACAGGAAGATAAAGAACGTGCGTTAAAAGAAATGCGGCAGGCGCTGCAGGCGATTGAGGAGGGTGATGCAGAATGAAAGCGGCAGTTTGTAAAACCATCGAAAACGAAACGAAAGATATGAGAACGGGATATTGCGAGGCAATGATGGAACTGGCGGAGAAAAATCCGAAAATTACCGCTCTGGACGCGGATTTGATGGCGGCTATGGGAATGGCGCCGTTTGGTAAGAAATTTCCGGGACAGACGGTTGACTGTGGGATCCAGGAAGCCAACATGGTCGGCGTTGCCTGCGGACTTTCCGCTGCCGGATATGTGCCGTTTGCCCACACCTTTGCTCCGTTTATCACGCGCCGCGCCTGCGACCAGGTCTTTATGTCCGGCGCATATGCAAAAATGAACGTAAAACTGGTAGGTTCGGATCCCGGGATTACGGCGGAGTTAAACGGCGGTACGCATATGCCGTTTGAAGATATGGGGATAATGCGGGGCATTCCGACGATGACGGTGATCGAGCCGACGGATATCGCGATGCTGAAAAACCTGCTTCCGAAAATTGCAACGACTTACGGGATGCATTATCTGCGCTTAGTCCGTAAATCTGTGAAAAAAGTCTATGAAGACGGATCGGATTTTGAAATCGGAAAAGCCGTCACGCTGCGTGAGGGAGACGACCTTACCGTGATTGCCAGCGGATTTTGCGTGGCGGAAGCATTGCGGGCTGCGGATCTTTTGAAAACGGAAGGAATTTCGGTCCGCGTGCTGAACATGTTTACCTGGAAGCCGATTGACAGAGAAGCGATTCTGGCGGCGGCAGAAGAGACCGGCGGAATTGTAACGGCGGAAAATCACAATGTCATCAACGGTCTGGGATCGGCGGTTGCCGAAGTGCTTGTAAAAGAAAAACCGGTTCCCGTAAAAATGGTCGGCGTGCAGGATGAGTTCGGCGAGGTCGGAAAGCTGCACGAGCTTTCTAAGCGGTTTGGGTTAGAGGCGGAGCAGATTGCAGAAGCGGTCAAAGAAGTGATGAAGCGAAAGGAGAGCAAATGAAACAGCTGTTGATTCGTCCGGAAATCTGGGAGTTTTCAGATTTTCATACATTTGCAGAAGCGTTTGCGGTCGGGGCGGATGATTTGATACTGACAAACGAATACATATACCGTCCGGTCATCGAAACGGAACGCCTGAAGAGTTCTGTCATTTTTCAGGAGAAATACGGACAGGGAGAACCGACAGATGAGATGGCACAGGCGCTTTTGGAAGAAGTGCAAAAAAGAGACTGCAGCCGTATCATTGCGATCGGAGGCGGTACGATCATTGACCTGGCAAAAGCGCTTGTGCTAAAAGGGCAGGATACGATAGATCAGATGTATGCACATATGGCTGACCTGAAAAAAAACCAGACGCTTGTGATCGTGCCTACGACCTGCGGAACCGGAAGTGAAGTGACGAATATTGCGATTCTAAACCGGCTGGCGCTCGGTACGAAACAGGGACTGGTGTCGGAAGCGATGTATGCGGATGCTGCGGTTCTGATTCCGGAATTTTTAGAAAGTCTTCCGTATAAAGTATTTGCCACCAGTTCGATCGACGCTCTGGTACATGCGGCAGAATCCTATCTCAGCCCGAAAGCTACGCCGTTTACGGAGCTGTATTCCAAGCAGGCGGTTGAAATAATCCTGTGGGGATATGGAAAGATAGCGGCATATGGAACGGATGTCTGGAAAGAAGAGAAAGAAGCATATCTAAGGGCAAGTACATATGCGGGAATCGCATTTTCAAACAGCGGCTGCGCCGCCGTACATGCGATGAGCTATGCGTTCGGCGGTAAATACCATGTGCCGCACGGAGAAAGCAATTATCAGTTTTTTACGGAAGTGCTGCGGATGTATCAGACAAAGAAGCCGAAAGGCAAGATAGCCGTGTTTGAGCAGATGGTTCGGGAGATTTTGTGCAGAGAAGGATTTGCCGGGGAAGAGACAAAGGAGGACGGTATTTCTCTTTTGGAGGAGCTTTTGCAGAACGTGCTTGCCCGCCGTCCAATGTCGGATTACGGCGCGCAGAGAGAGGATCTGGATGTATTCGCCCAAAGTACGGTCAAAAACCAGCAGAGGCTTTTGGCAAATAATTATGCGGAACTGACACAGGAGGAAATCAGGGAAATTTACCGGAGATGCCTGTAGAGTATGGTATCCCTTTATGTGCTGGAAAGCAGCACAATAAATAATGTAACGAAAGGAGAGAATATTATGGCGCTTATGACAGGGGAGGAGTATGTGGAGAGCATACGAAAGCTGAACCTTAACGTATATATGTTTGGAAAGAAGATTGCATGTCCTGCGGACCATCCGATTTTACGGCCGTCGTTAAATTCCGTAAAGGCGACGTATGACCTTGCGCAGGATCCGCAGTATGAGGAGCTTATGACAGCGACGTCTTCGCTGACGGGAAAGAAGATCAATCGTTTTTTACATATTCATCAAAGTACAAAAGATTTGATGGACAAAGTGAAGATGCAGCGTCTCTTGGGACAGCAGACAGGCGCCTGTTTCCAGAGATGCGTCGGGATGGATGCGTTTAACGCCGTATTCAGTACGACGTTTGAAACGGATCAGAAATACGGGAGCAGCTATCACAAAAATTTTATCGAATATGCGAAATACTGCCAGGAGAACGATCTGACGGTAGACGGTGCAATGACGGACCCGAAAGGGGACAGAGGGCTTGCGCCGCATGCACAGGAAGATCCGGATCTGTATCTGCGTGTAGTGGAGCGCAGGGAAGACGGCATCGTCGTACGGGGCGCGAAAGCGCATCAGACAGGCGCCATTAATTCCCAGGAAATGATCGTGATGCCGACGGTTTCCATGAAGCCGGAGGATAAAGATTATGCCGTGGCGTTTGCCGTGCCTACGGATACGGAAGGGATTTTGATGATTATCGGAAGACAGTCCTGCGATACCAGAAAAATGGAGGGCAGCGAGCTGGATGTGGGAAACAGCGAATTCGGCGGCGTGGAAGCTCTGGTGGTATTTAACGATGTGTTTGTGCCGAATGAGCGGATTTTCTTAAACGGAGAAACTGAGTATGCGGGAGTGCTGGTAGAGCGGTTTGCCGGATACCACAGACAAAGCTACGGCGGATGTAAAGCGGGCGTCGGGGACGTGCTGATCGGGGCGGCTGCGGTTGCGGCGGACTGCAACGGATGCGCAAAAGCGTCCCATATCAAAGATAAGCTGATTGAGATGACGCATTTAAATGAAAGCTTATATTGCTGCGGCATTGCCTGTTCCGCAGAGGGAAAACCAACGGAGGCGGGCAATTATATGATCGATCTTCTGCTTGCCAATGTCTGCAAGCAGAATGTGACCAGATTTCCGTATGAGATTTCCCGCCTGGCGGAAGATATTGCGGGCGGTATCATGGTAACGGCGCCTTCCGAGGCGGATTTCCGCGATCCGGTGACGGGACCCTATGTCGAAAAATATCTAAAAGGCGCAAAGGACGTCAGCGTGGAAGACCGTATCCGCATTCTGCGGCTGATCGAAAATCTCTGTCTTGGAACGGCGGCGGTCGGATACCGTACGGAATCGCTGCACGGAGCCGGAAGCCCGCAGGCGCAGCGGATCATGATTTCCCGCCAGGGAGACCTGCCCAAGAAAAAAGAGATGGCAAAGAAAATTGCAAAAATAAAGGATTGATGGACGGAGGCGGACGATATGGAATGGCAGAACGTATATGAGAAACGGAAGACGAATGCAGGCGCGGCAATCCGGCGGATTGCACCCGGCGGGCGTATTGTGCTGGCGCATGCCGCCGGTGTGCCGATTGCATTAACGGATGAGCTGGTAAGGCAGAAAGAGCATTTTAAACATGCGGAGATCGTGCAGCTTGTGCCGATGGGAAACGCCCGGTTTGCAGATGCGGACATGGAAGGGCATTTCCGGCTCAATGCATTTTTTCTGGGTCCGTATACAAAAACTGCCGTAAAAGAGGGGCGGGGAGATTTCACCCCCTGCTGTTTTCATGAGATTCCGGGTCTGTTTGGTGGAATGCTTCCGGTAGACGCGGCGCTCATTCAGGTTTCCCCGCCGGATCGGCACGGATATGTAAGCCTGGGCATTTCCGTAGATTATACCCTTGCGGCAGTCAAAAAGGCGAAGTACGTGATTGCCCAGGTAAACGGCAGTATGCCGCGGACGCACGGAGACACGCAGCTTCATGTATCCGAGATTGACAGCTTTGTAGAGATCAACCGTCCAATTCTGGAACTTACCCCGCCGGTAATTGGAGAAACGGAACAGGCAATCGGTGAGAACTGTGCAAAGCTGATTCATGACGGCGATACGCTGCAGCTTGGCATCGGAGCGATCCCGGATGCGGTGCTGCTGTTTTTGAAGGATAAAAAAGACCTGGGCATTCATTCGGAAATGGTTTCGGACGGCGTAGTGGAGCTGATTACGCGCGGCGTGATCACAAATGCCAGGAAAACGCTGCATCCGGGGAAAACCGTGGCGACGTTTCTGATGGGAACAAAGCGGCTGTATGATTATGCAGACGATAATCCATCCATTGCACTTATGCCGGTAGAGTATGTGAACGATCCGTATGTGATCGGGCAAAACGATCATCTGGTGTCGATCAATTCCTGCGTACAGGTGGATCTGACGGGACAGGTGGCATCGGAAAGCGTCGGGCTGACGCAGATCAGCGGCATCGGCGGACAGTTGGATTTTGTCCGGGGCGCAAGGCTAAGCAGGGGCGGTCGTTCCGTCATCGCCATTGCGTCGACGGCGGCAAAAGGAAAGATTTCCAAAATTGTCTCCGTGCTGGATGAAGGGGCTGCCGTGACTACATCGCGGACGGATGTGGATTATATTGTGACGGAGTACGGCATTGCCCATCTTAGGGGAAAGACGCTCAGAGACCGGGCAAGGGCGCTGATTCGTATTGCACATCCGAAATTCCGACGGACGCTGGCGGAGGAATTTGAGCGGCGGTTTTGCTGCCGTTACGATGTGTAGAGCATCTGCAGGAGAAGGTTCACGGCAGGGATGAAGCCTGGGTGACTGACTTAATATACAAATATCTCTATCCTATCAGACCTATCAGAGAGCCGGAGCACTCCGGCTCTTTTACATATGCATCCGAAAACAGACGCTCCGGTTTGCATTTTGGAAATCGGCACTTATAAAATGTAAAAAAAAGCATTATTCACTTGATTTCTTCCTATTAAAGAGGTAAATTATTGTGGGAGTGTGAAAGAAGATGTATATTATATTTTTGTTATTGTGGATTATGTTAAACGGGCAGTTCAACCTGGAAATTGTCTGTTTCGGAGTTATCATTGCCGGCGTTTTGTATGCGTTTGTCTGTCGGTTTCTGGATTATTCCCCTCAAAAGGATCTGCTGCTGATGCGGAAGCTGCCGTATATTCTGGCATATATTCTGATTTTGATCTGGGAAATCATTAAGGCAAATATGGATGCCATACGTCTCTCGCTCAGCGTTAGAAATGAAGTGGATCCTGTGATCGTAAGGTTTCGGACCGATTTAAAATCCAGGGCGGCAAGAGTGGCGCTGGCAAATTCCATTACGCTTACGCCGGGGACAATCACGGTGGCGTTAGAGGAAGACGAATTGATCGTACATGCGCTGGATGAAACATTGATCGAAGGAATCGACGAGAGTATATTTGTCCGTATGCTGCGAAAGATGGAAGCAATGGATGAAGAGTTTTTAAAGAAACGGAGGGGACATGATGAATAGTGGGATTGCATCGCTTGAGCAGGCGTATCATATCCTGTTTCTGGTGTTTTTGGTAATTTTGGCTATATTGTTTTTTGCATGTCTGATCCGGGCGGTGATCGGACCGCGTATGGCGGACCGGATCGTAGCCGTCAATATGATGGGAACCATGGTTATAGTGGCGATCGCGATTCTTGCGGTTATGGTGCAGGAAGGATATCTGGTAGATATCTGCCTGATCTATGCAATGATCAGTTTTCTTGCAGTGATTGTGCTGACAAAAGTATATATGGGCGTATATATGGAATGGAAGACGAAGGAGGGGGAGAAGTTTGGAGGCTATTGAGTGGATTCGGTTTTTTCTGGCGGCAGGATGTCTTTTGTTTGGAATGTCGATTTTTTTCCTGGAAATATTTGGTACCTACCGGTTTCATTATGTGTTAAACCGTATGCAGATTGCGGCGACGGGGGATACGCTGGGAATCGGGCTGTGCCTGATTGGGCTTATGATTGCAAACGGTTTTAACTGGGCGACGGCAAAGCTTGCTCTAGTCCTTGTGTTTTTGTGGTGCGCGTCTCCGGTATCTTCGCATATGATTGCGCGATTGCAGATGTTTACCGATAAGAGGGTACTGGATCACTGCCGGATTGTAATTTTGAGGAAGCGGAAAAAATCCGAAAGAGAGGCGAACGAGCATGATGATCTTTAATATGATTTTGCTGGGATTTTTGGTGGTCTGTGCGGTTTCCGTCAGTTTTTCCAAAAATCTTTTAAATTCGATCCTGATATTTATGTCTTACAGCCTGATCATGTCGATTATCTGGATACTTTTGGAATCGCCGGACCTGGCGATCACAGAAGCGGCCGTAGGTGCCGGCGTAACGAGCATACTGTTTTTTGTTACGCTGAAAAAGATCCATGCGCTGCAGCAGGAGCCGAAAGAGGGGGAGAACGATGAGTCATATCAGGAAACAGAGTGAGTATGAAAAAACGTTTGCGTTTCATTTTTTTCGGTGGATGGGCGGAGAAAAGGACGCATTTGTAGGCAATATGGAAATGAAGCCACAGAAAGAGTATGTGGAAGAAGAAGCCACCATGAAAGAGCGGATGAAAGACCGTCAGCAAGCGCTGGCAGAAGTTTATGACAGCAGCCACAATAAGGAACTGAAATTTTTTCAGGTGCTGTATAAGTGTTTCAGTATTGTGTTCTGCATTGCGATCGTAAGCCTGCTGGTGATCACGGTTTCCTACCTGCCATCGGTCGGAATGGAGGATAAGCCGACTAACAATCTGGTGTCGGAGACATATATTACGGACGGGCTAAAAGATACGGGAGCCGTAAATATTGTAACGGGCATGATTTTATCGTACCGTGCGTTTGATACGTTTGGGGAAACGAATGTGCTGTTTATCGCAACCTGCTGTGTGATGATCATGCTGATGGTAGACGAAGATAAAATCCGGGAAAATAAGGAGTCGAACGACCGTGGATTTGAGCCGAAAAATGATGTGATCTTACAGATGATCGCAACGCTTTTGGTTCCGGTTGTGTTCTTATTTGGGATTTACATAATTTTAAACGGACATCTTTCGCCGGGCGGAGGGTTTTCTGGAGGTGCGATGATCGGAGCCGGGATGATTTTGTATGTAACGGCGTTTGGATTTGATAAGATGGGGAAATTTTTCAACGAGAAAGCATATAAATGCGTAAAAGTGACGGCGCTGATCTGTTACGGCTGTATTGTGACATATTATTTTCTGACGGGGGCAAACGGGCTGGACTGTCTGATTCCGTTGGGTGAGCCAGGCAAAATTTTGAGCGGGGGAATTACGCTGCCGATCAATATTTTTGTCGGTTCCGAGGTCGCGTGTACCATGTATGCATTTTATGCGCTGTTTCGGAGAGGAGGATTATAATGGGAGAGCATTTGTTTGCAAATTATGCGGAAGTCGTGGCGGTTGCTTTATTTGGAATCGGCTTTACCAACCTGCTTTTGCAGAAGAACATGATTAAAAAAATTATCGGGCTGAACATTATGGATACTGCCGTTTATCTGTTCCTTGCCGAGAAAGGTTATATCGAGGGGCATTTTGCGCCGATCGTGGTGAACGGCAATTTAGATCCCGATACCTATATCAATCCTGTGCCAAGCGGGCTGGTTTTGACCGGAATCGTAGTGTCCGTGTCGGTGACGGCGCTGATGCTCTCGCTGACCATCCGTCTGTACCGCAGATACCATACGCTGGATCTGGATGAGATTACAATGAGATTAAAGAAAGAAGGGCTGTAAATGGAAATCATAAGAAATTTTCCCTGTCTTTCGATTCTGCTGGCAATGTTTTCCGCAATCATCAGTTCGGCACTGAAAGGAAATGGGGCAAGGCGCCTGAATACGTTTGTCGTGACGGCAGTCGGGTGTTTATCTGCCGCCACGCTGTATCTGACGTATACGACGGGAGAAAGCTACGTCTATGTTATGGGGCATTTTCCGGCGCCGTTTGGAAACGAGATCCGTTTCGGTTCGCTGGAAGCGGGCATGGCGCTGTTTTTTTGCGTAATCATGTTGTTTTCTTTAAACGGAGGCCGCGGGAAACTTCGGATAGAAGTCGATCCCGGCAAGGAGAATCTCTACTATATTATGGTAGATTTGCTGTTAAGTTCGCTGCTTGCTTTGGTATACACCAACGATTTATTTACGGCATATGTATTTGTGGAGATCAATACGATTGCTGCATGCGGGCTGATCATGATTATGGAAAGCGGGCGGGCGATCGAGGCGGCGACCAGATATATGATTATGAGCCTGCTCGGCTCCGGCCTGTTTTTGATCGGGCTTTGTATGCTGTATGATATGACGGGGCATCTTCTGATGAGTTATATTCAGGAGAGTGTTCGGGAGATTGCGGCAAACGGTACGTATATGATTCCGCTGCTTGTGACGATTGCGCTGATCGTGGTCGGACTTGCGATCAAAAGCGCGCTGTTTCCGTTCCATGCATGGCTCCCGGATGCATACGGCTATTCCACGGTATCTTCGGCTGCCATGTTATCGAGCCTGGTGTCCAAGGGATATATTTTCCTTTTAATAAAAATCATTTACCGCGTCATCGGATTCGATATTTTTGTAAACAGCCGGATTATCAACGTGTTGTTCGTATTCGGGCTTGCCGGGATGATTATGGGGTCTACAAGCGCGATTCGGGAAAATGATATCCGGAGAATGATCTCGTATTCTTCTGTGGCGCAGATCGGCTATATTTATATGGGATTTGGACTTGGAACAACGGCGGGCATGGTGGCGTCTGTGTTTCACATCCTCTCGCATGCGGCAACGAAATCGCTGTTGTTTGTTTCCGGTGTGGGACTTACGGATGTTTCCGGTGAGAAGACGCAGTTTATCGAACTGACGGGATCGGCGTACCGCAATGTAGCGGCGGGACTGGCGTTTACGGTGGGATCGCTTTCCATGGTGGGAATTCCGCTGTTTTCCGGTTTTATCAGCAAACTGCTGTTTTCCCAGGCTGCGGTGCAGAGTAATATGAAAATGCTTCCCGCACTGATTGTACTTGCGGTCAGTACCGTGCTGAATGCCATCTATTTTATGAAAACGGTGATTCGGATCTATACGCCGATGGAAAGCAGATATCCTTCGGTGTCCATAAAGAAAAACCGGTTGTATGCATTCACGCTGCTGTGTTTTATGGTATTGAACGTTGTACTTGGCATGTGTTCCCAGCCGATTACGGATTGGATCACGCAGGGACTGTCTGTGTTTGCGTGACAAAGGATCTGCCGAACGGCATAACGGGATGCCAAAAGGGGATAGGAGGCGATGAAAATGGAGGATATGCTGCTTGTGCCGGTATTTTTTCCGATTCTGGCAGGGACGGTCCTGCTTATAAAAAAGGAATATCAAAACAGAAGTTCTTTGCTGCTTTACGTCGGCGGAACGCTGCTCATAACGGGGGCGTTTGCGTTATATGCAATCTTTGGAATTACAGACGGGGTGACGCTGTTTTATCTGACGGATACGTTTCCGGTTTACTTTAAGCTGGATACGCTGGGGCGTTATTTTTCCTTTTTGTTTACCGTGGTCTGGATTCTGGCAGGATTTTTTTCGTTTGAATATATGAAAAAAGAACAGAAGGAAAAACGCTATTTCGGATTTTACCTGATCGTATTCGGCGTTTTGCTGGGACTTGATTTTGCCGGAAATTTGATCACGATGTATCTGTTCTATGAATTTATGACACTTACTTCTCTGCCGCTTGTATTGCATACGCAGACAAAAGAGGCGGTTATGGCGGGGCTTCGGTACCTGTTCTTTTCGTTCGCCGGGGCTTATATGGCGCTTTTCGGCGTTTATTTTATCTGCCGGTATGGGACGACGCTTACATTTACGGCAGGCGGTGTGATTCCCGCCGCCGTTTTGCAGGAACACCGTACGCTGTTTTTGGTGGTTACGATGTGTATGCTGATCGGCTTCGGCGTGAAAGCGGGTATGTTTCCGCTGCACGCCTGGCTGCCGGCGGCGCATCCGGTCGCGCCGGGACCTGCGTCGGCCGTGCTTTCCGGAATTATTGTAAAGGGCGGCGTTCTGGCATTGATTCGTGTCGTGTACCAGATGATCGGCGCCGATTTTCTGCGGGGCACGTGGGTTCAGACGGCGTGGATGACGCTTGCTCTGATTACCGTATTTATGGGTTCTATGCTGGCGTTTCGGGAGCCCGTGCTCAAGAAACGTCTTGCGTATTCTACGGTCAGCCAGCTTTCCTATATTTTATTCGGACTTGCCGTATTGCAGCCGCAGGCGCTGACAGGTGCGCTTTTGCATGTATCGGCGCATGCGTTTATCAAAGTAGCGCTGTTCTTGTGCGCGTCTGCCGTGATTTACCGGACGGGATGCAAACGTGTGGAGGAATTACGGGGAATCGGAAAGGGAATGCCGGTGACCCTGTGGTGTTATACAATCGTTTCTTTGGGGCTGATCGGGATTCCGCCTGCAAGCGGGTTTATCAGTAAATGGTCGCTGGCGGCCGGCTCTCTGGCTTCGGGAATTCCGGTTTTTTCCTGGCTTGGTCCCGTAGTGCTTTTAGTGAGCGCGCTGCTTACGGCGGGATATCTGCTGCCGGTTACGATGCAGGGATTTTTTCCGGGAGAAGAATATGATGCGTCCCGGTTTGCCGGGAAAGAACCGTCGTATTGGATGCTTGTGCCGCTTTTGGCGCTGGCGGTTGTTACCGTGTGGATCGGACTGTTTCCGAATATGTGGACGGACGGATTGTCTGCGTTTGCAGATCAAGTGCTTAAGGTGATGTAAGGAGGGGATTTCATGAATGCATTTTATTTGTTTCTGGCTGTGCTGATCCCCTGTGCCGGAGGGATCCTGGTTCCACTGATTCCATGGAAAAAGCGGACGCATATGATGATTTATCTGGAGACCTTGGTTGTGATCAACTCCATCTTGGTGTTTACGATTTTAGTCCGGCGTCCGCAGGAGGCGTTTACGCTGGTGAATTTTACGGGAAATCTTACGATCGCATTCCAGCTGGACGGACTGGGCTGTGTGTTTGCAGGCCTGGTTGCGTTTTTATGGCCGTTTGCGACGCTCTATGCGTTTGAATATATGACGAAAGAAAAGCATGAAAAGACGTTTTTCCTGTTTTATACGGTGACTTACGGTGTGACGCTTGGAATTTCCCTGGCGGATAACTTTCTGACACTGTATTGTTTTTATGAGCTTTTGACGTTGGTCACGCTGCCGCTTGTGATGCATACGCTTACCAGGGAAGCAATTCTGGCGAGCCGAAAATACCTGTATTATTCGATCGGCGGGGCGGCGTTTGCATTTATCGGCATGATATTTTTGATTACATACGGAGAAAGTACGGAATTTGTTTTGGGCGGCGTGATGAGTGCGGCGACCCTTGCAGACGGGAAAAATATCTTTCTGCTGATCTATGTGTTCAGCTTTTTCGGGTTTGGCGTAAAAGCGGCAATCTGTCCGTTAAATTCCTGGCTTCCGCAGGCGGGTGTTGCGCCTACGCCGGTTACGGCGCTTTTGCATGCCGTTGCCGTGGTAAAATCCGGCGCGTTTGCGATCATGCGTCTGACGTTTTATTGTTTCGGCGCGGATTTTCTGCGGGGCACGTGGGCGCAGTATCTTCTGATGGGCGTCGTGATGTTTACGATTGTCTACGGCTGCAGCATGGCGGTCCGGGAGACGCATTTAAAACGAAGGCTGGCGTATTCAACGATCAGTAATCTTTCTTATATTTTATTTGGCGTTGTAATTATGACGCCGCTTGGACTGGTGGGGGCGTTAAGCCATATGCTGTTTCATGCGTTTATGAAAATCTGCTCCTTTTTCTGTGCCGGAGCCATTATGCATCAGAGCGAGCGCCACTATATCCATCAATTAGACGGCTTTGCGAAGAAAATGCCCAAAGTCTTTGCTGTCTTTACGATATCGGCGCTGGCGCTGATGGGCGTGCCGGGACTGTGCGGATTTATCAGTAAGTGGAATCTGGCGTCTGCGGCGATGGACAGCAAAAATCCGATGGCTTATGCCGGGATCGGCGCGCTTTTGATTTCCGCTCTGCTGACGGCAATTTATATGCTCGGCATTGTAATCCGCGCCTATGTTCCGGATAAAGAGTTTGATTACGATACGATTGCGGATGTAAAGGACCCCAACTGGATGATGCTTGTGCCGTTGTTTGTGTTTGTCGTCGGTATCGTGGGGTTCGGTTTGTGTTCGGCTCCGGTCACCCGGTTTTTGACGGATATTGCGACGGGCAGTTTTTAGGAGGGGATGCGTATGGAAACGTTGTTTTTGGTATTGATTTTATTTCCGCTGGCCGGAGCAATTGCGGTCTTTCTGGCGGATAAAAAAGCGTGCCTGGATTCGAGAACAAAAAACTTTTGGCAGATGCTGCGCGATCTGTTCGTGATTCTGACCGGCGCCGGTACGCTTGCCGCAATGGGGATTCTGGCGGTATACGGAGAGGGGAGCGAGCTTTTTGTGCCGGAGATCTGCGGTATGGGAATTTCGTTCTGCCTGGACGGATTCCGCATGGTATATGGTCTGATCGCGGCATTTATGTGGATGATGACGCTTCTGTTTTCCAGGGAATATTTGTCGCATGAAACGCATCTGGGACGCTATTATTTCTTTCAGCTTGTGACGCTTTCGGCTACGCTGGGCGTGTTTTTGTCGGCAGATCTTTACACGACGTTTCTCTTTTTTGAAGTGATGTCGTTCACTTCTTATGTCTGGGTTGTGCAGGAGGAAACAAAAGGAGCGCGCAAAGCTGCGGAAACGTACCTTGCAGTGGCGGTAATCGGCGGTATGGTGCTTTTGATGGGACTGTTTCTTTTGTACGATACCCTCGGAACGCTGCGGATGTCGGAGCTGCTGCCGGCTGCTGCGGCATGTGAGGAAAAAGAGCGTCTCTATCTTGCCGGCGTTTGTACGCTGGTCGGGTTCGGGGCGAAAGCGGGTGCGTTTCCGCTGCATATCTGGCTGCCGAAAGCCCATCCG
The DNA here is from genome assembly GCA_011959925.1 of Lachnospiraceae bacterium. GTDB lineage: Bacteria > Bacillota > Clostridia > Lachnospirales > Lachnospiraceae > Roseburia_B. Next base: position 19,276 of record BLMD01000145.1, on the reverse strand, counting down.
GTTGCGCCTGCCCCGGCGTCTGCCCTGCTTTCGGGAATTTTGACAAAAGCGGGGATTTTCGGCGTGCTGGCAGTGAGCTGTAATATCTTTTTGCATGACGCGGCATGGGGACTGCTTATTTTTTCGATCGGTCTGTTTACCATGTTCGGCGGCGCGCTCTTAGCCGTATGTTCGGTGGATTTTAAGCGTACGCTTGCCTGTTCTTCTATGTCTCAGATCGGATTTATCCTGCTTGGGATCGGTATGCAGGGAATTTTGGGCGAAGAAAATGCCCTCGCAGTGCGCGGCACGCTTCTGCACATGGTGAATCATTCCCTGATCAAACTCGTTTTGTTTATGATTGCCGGCGTCGTCGTGATGAATCTGCATAAATTAAATCTGAATGAAATCCGAGGATTCGGAAAAAAGAAGCCGCTGCTGCATGTCTGTTTTCTGGCGGGAGCGCTTGGCATTTCCGGTATTCCGTTTTTTAACGGCTATGTCAGCAAAACACTGCTGCATGAGAGTATTGTAGAGGGAATCGGACATGCGGCTGCGCTTTCCGGTTTTCTGAAGATGTCGGAATGGATCTTTTTGATCAGCGGCGGTATGACGCTTGCCTATATGACGAAACTTTACGTCGCAATCTTTATTGAAGAAAACAGGGATAAAAAAGAGCAGGAACGTATGCAGGCGATCCGGCATTACATGAATCCTTTCAGTGCGTTTGCAATTGCCGGAAGCGCCGTGATTCTGCCTGTGCTGGGCGCAGTTCCCGGGCTTGTGTCAGATCGGGCGGCGGATCTGGGGCAGGGATTTATGCACTTGGAAAAAGAAGTGCATGCCGTATCCTACTTTAGCCTGGAAAATTTAAAAGGCGGGCTGATTTCCATCGCGATCGGTATCCTGCTGTATGCAGGAATCCGTAAGCTGATGATGAAAGAGCGGGACGGCGTACGGGAATATAAGGACTGCTGGCCGAAGTGGCTGGATTTGGAGGAATTATTGTATCGTCCGCTGCTGCTTACGATCCTGCCGTTTTTGGCGCGGTTTTTCTGCAGAATTTTGGACAGCCTGGCGGACGGCGTGATCTTACTTCTGCGAAAGACGTTGTACCGTGACCGTAAGATTCCGCATGAATTGGCGGAGGGCTCCGAATTTACGCATATACTTGGCGCAGCGCTCGATTTTCTTCGGAAGATCAAGCGGAAAATATTGCGGCAGAAAGCGCCGGAGCATGAAACGTCTTATGAACATAAACTTGCCATGCAGAGGGAAAAGTTTATGGAAACAAATGCGATCATTCAGAGAAGTCTTTCTTTTGGGCTTCTGCTGTTTTATGTGGGACTTGTGTTTACATTGATTTATTTGCTGTATCTGGGAAATTGGTAGAGAGAAAAAGGCTGTGCAGTTTCGATGACTGTACAGTTTTTTTGTCAGGAATCCTGAAAATGCAGTGTAAAAAAGCTTTTTTCTTGCCAAAATATCTGGTATACTAAACTTTAAACGAAACGGCAGGATTTTCTAACTGCCGGTTTTTGAATGAAAAGAAGGAGGTTGCTGTGCAGCTTTTAGACTTGAACCGCGACTATTGCGAACAGATTGTAAAAGAGAAAGAAGCCCACGCCGAAAGTGCGCTTCGTGAGATTGCCTATATCAACCAGTCCACTGCGAAATACCATGGAAGATGCGTTAGTACGCTTTATATACCGAAGATATTTACCGAAGATGATATCTGCCATTTTCAACGGCTGATACGGGATCTGTACGGCATCTTTGATAAAGTGATCCGGCATTACAGAGAGGATAAAAACTACAGAGAACTGTTCGGATTTGAAAAACGGCTGGAAGAATTGATTTTGCGTACGCCGAGGTATAAAAGCAGCATTCCGATTGCGCGGATCGACATTTTTTATAATGAGGAAACCAAAGCGTTTCGGTTCTGCGAATTTAATACGGACGGTTCGAGCGCGATGAACGAGGACCGGGAATTAAATATTGCTCTGCAGCAAACGTTGGGGTATGACTGGCTTGCCGGCCGTTTCCGTTTACAGACGTTTGAGCTGTTTGACAGCTGGGCCAAGGCGTCTCTTCGTATTTACCGGGAAACAGAAGGCGCGGTATCGCATCCGTATGTTGCGATCGTGGATTTTATGGAGAGCGCGACCAATAACGAGTTTGAAATTTTTGCGGACAGTTACCGCAAATTTGGGGCGGAGTGTGAAATTTGCGAAATCAGGAAGCTTAGGTACCGGGACGGAAAACTTTATGCAGAAAGCGGCAGGGCGGTCGATCTGATTTATCGAAGGGCCGTGACAAGCGATATCATGAAACATTATGACGAGGTTTCGGATTTTATTCAGGCAGTCAAAGAAGAGGACGTATGTCTGATCGGAGATTTTACTACGCAGATCGTGCATAATAAAGTGCTGTATTGGATTCTGCATCATCCGATGACGCGGGAGTTTTTGACGGAAGAAGAAAACGATTATGTAAAGGCGCATGTGCCCTATACGGCGCTTATGACGGCGGAAGACCTGCCGTATGAGGATATTCTAAGCCAAAAAGACCGCTGGATTTTAAAGCCTTTGGATTCTTACGGGTCAAAAGGTGTGTTTGCCGGCGTTGAGTACGAATCGGAAAGCAGGTGGCGGGAGATTGTGGATGCACACAGGAAGGAAGGCTATCTGGTACAGGAATTTACAAAGCCGTATCAGACCAGGAATATTGATTTTTCCGGGGGAGCCGATACCGATTTTATCCATGTATCTAATCTGACCGGGCTGTTTGTCTATGACGGTGAGTTCCGGGGATTATATTCCCGCGTGTCGCGGGGAGAAATTATCTCTACACAGTATAGTGAAATTGCCCTGCCGTCCGTTGTGGTGAAAGAAAACAAATAGAGATTGGAGGCGTTTGCTTTATGCGGGAATTGGCAGAGAGGATAAAGATCGATGTGATCATCAGTGCGTTTATATGCATTGCGCTTGGTATTGTATTAATTTTATGGCCGGTCGAGGTGACGACGGTTGTCTGTAAAGCGATCGGCGCCGTAATTGCTTTTCTGGGAGCGGTAAGAACGATCGGATATATTCTGCACAGAGAGGAAGAACACAGCGTAATGCTTTTGCTCGGACTTGTGCTTTTGCTTGTAGGCGTCTGGATTTTCTTAAAACCCCGCAGCATACAGAGCATTTTGTTTATCGGCATCGGCGCCGTGCTGTTTGTTCACGGATTGGAAGATTTTAAATATGCGCTGGAAGCGAAGAGAACCGGGTATGCGTCGTGGGCGGTCCTGATTTTGCTGGCAGTTCTTGGCATGGCGTTTGGCATCGTATGTATCGTGGACTGTTTTGGTGTGATTTCAGTGACGTTAAGTTTTGTGGGAGCCATGTTAATCTATGACGGAATCACGGATCTTTGGATTGTCAGCCGTCTGGTACAGGTGGGAAAAGAAGTAAGAAAGCAGCTGGAAGCCGTTCAGGCAGAGCCGGATCGTTCGGATGCAAAAGCATCTGCAGAAGATAACGAGGGGTATGAAAATTGAGGCGCATGGAATTTAAAATGGAACGGCTGGGACTTTTGTCGGTGGGAGATGTGCTGCCGGTGACGGAAGGAAAGCTGCCGGGGTCTTATTATTATACATTGGGCAAAGCCTACGCAATGTCTGCGAACTATAAAGCCGGCGAGCGGCTGAAATCGAGAGAGGGAAGGGTAGCAGAGATTGAAGAGACGCCGAAAGGGTATTTTGTAATGGTGGAATTTGAGGAGTAATGACAGAGAGGACATGAGAAGAAATGGAAGTACAGACAGAGAATAAGATGGGAACTATGCCAATCAACAAACTGCTTGTGAATATATCGTTGCCGATGGTAGTCTCCATGCTTGTGCAGGCGTTATACAATATTGTAGACAGCGTGTTTGTGGCGCAGATTGACGAATACGCGCTGACGGCTGTTTCGCTTGCGTTTCCGCTTCAGAATTTTATGATTGCGGTAGCGGCGGGAACGGGTGTCGGCGTCAATGCACTGTTATCGAAACGATTGGGAGAACAGCGGCTGGATGAGGCAAACCTTGCGGCGGGCAATTCGGTATTTCTTGCAGGCTGTAATTATCTGCTGTTTTTGCTGATCGGAATCGGTTTTTCCGATTTTTATTTTCGTGTGCAGACGGATATACCGGAGATCATTGCATACGGAAAAATCTATATGTTTATCTGCACGGCATGCAGTTTCGGGCTTTTCGGGCAGTTTTGCTTTGAGCGTCTTCTGCAGGCGACCGGCCGTACGGTTTGTACGATGATCACACAGACGACGGGGGCTGTGCTGAATCTGATTTTCGATCCGATCCTGATCTTCGGATGGTTCGGATTCCCCAAAATGGGAATTGCGGGGGCGGCTGCCGCAACCGTGTTCGGACAGATTGCAGCGATGTTTTTCGGGTTTTATTATAATCAGAAAAAGAATAAGGAGATCAGGCTTTCTGTTTCTGCAATCCGTCCGCAGAAAGCGACGCTGCAGCAGATCTATGCGGTGGCGGTACCGGCAATCCTAATGCAGTCGATCGGGTCGGTTATGACCTTTTTTATGAATAAGATTCTGCTTGGATTTACCTCTACGGCAGCGGCGGTATTCGGCGTATACTTTAAGCTTCAGAGCTTTATCTTTATGCCGGTATTCGGAATGAACAACGGTTTGATTCCGATTGTGGCATATAATTTCGGTGCAGGTTACAGGGAGCGGATTGTAAAAGTTATGAAAAGCAGCATGGCTGCCGCGGTAGTGATTATGCTGGCAGGGTTGATCACGGCAGAACTGATACCCGAGCAGCTGTTGCTTTTGTTTAACGCATCCGAACAGATGCTTACGATCGGCGTGTTCGCACTGCGGGTGTTGAGCCTCTGCTATATTTTTGCGGGCGTGTCCATCGTGGCAAGCGGTTTATTCCAGGGGCTTGGAAAGAGCGTGTACAGCCTGGTGTTATCGGTCATCCGCCAGCTGGTAATCTTAATTCCGGCGGCGTACCTGCTTTCTTTGACCGGACGATTGGAGGCGGTGTGGTTTTCTTTCCCGCTTGCGGAAATAGCGTCGTTGCTTGTGACATTGCTTTATTTGAAAAAAACCATGCGCAATTTGGACGAAATGATCGCGCACAGGACGTAAAAATCGGAAACGGAGGGGGTTTTGCACTGTGCTGAGCAGGAACGGAACGGAGATTATGCTGGCGGAAAGCTTTAAGGAGCTTGTGTTAAGGCAGCCCATAGAAAAGATTACGATTAAAGAGATTACAGAAAAGGCGGGGGTGATACGGCCAACGTTTTATAATCATTTTCAGGATAAATATGAATTGCTGGAATGGATTATTTTAACGGATTTGCTGGAGCCGATCCGCCCGCTGATCGAAAATAAAATGGTAAGCGAAGCGCTGCTTTTGCTGTTTATGAATATTGAAAAGGAGCGTGAGTTTTACAAGCAGACGGTTCGGCTGGAAGGACAGAATTCTTTTGAATCCATTGCAAGAGAATGTGTGAAAGAGATTCTGCTGGAAATTATCGAGAAAAATTCCGTCAGGAAAATCCCCAAATTTCGCTGGCTGACACCGGAACGCATTGCGGAATATTATGCACAGTCGATGTGTTCTGTGGTGATCGTCTGGATCAAAAGCGGAATGACAATATCTGCAAAAGAGCTGGTGGAAATTTATGAGTATATGATGGAGCATTCGATTGCGGAGATTTTGTTTGAATGAAGGATCTGTTTGACAGCAGCACCGTCCTGCCCTGGTCAAAGGAGGCAGGACGGTGCTGCTTTATGTCTTAAGGGATAATGGCTCCAATCATTTGCCTGTGGAAGGCGGCGCCTGTCATATTACGATTTCAGTTTATAAGAATGCAGGTAAATACCGGTATATTGTTTGTGTGCTTCGCTGTATTCTGTGCCGATCCCAATAGACAGATCGCATTTTTTGCCCGCAAATTTTTGCAAATCCAGTTGTTCAAATACAAAACATCCGTTTTCATCCACGTCTGCAAGGAAATGAGTTTTACGGCGCGGTTCTTCATCGTGGTAATCTTCATATACAATCAGTTCCATTTTTTCTGCCGGCATATGGATCTGTCCGGAAATCCTTGTTGTATTTGTACGGATCAGTTCGGGATTTGCAGGCTCTTTAAAATCGATCGAATAATCGATATTCTGATTTTTGAAATTTTCCTGAAAGCTGTCTTCATATTTATCGAAATATGCCTTTGGGAGATTTGCCCTTAACCTGCTTTCCTCTTCATTGATCAGGTTATACCCGAAACAGATATAATCTAATTTGGGAAGGGCAGTCAGATCCGGTAAGTTTTTTATCCTGTTAAAGTCTGCAAAGACGCTGGTTAAGCTTTTTACGTATAAGATTTCATCCAACTGTTTCAGCTGGTTATCCATCACATTCAAAAGCCGCAGTTTTTTCATATTCTGAATGGAATCCAACCGCTCCAGCCGGTTTGAGGATATGTTCAGGTTGGTTAGATTATTTAATGTTTCCGTTCCCTGCAGACTTGTAATATCATTCTGTTCTGCTTCCAATGTTTCTAATTTTGATAAATGCCCCGCCTCTTTTATTCCGGTCAGTTTATTTCGGTTCACGTAGAGTTCTGTCAGTTTTGTTTGTTTTTTCAGACCCTTAAGGCTGGTAATTTCATTCATGGACAAGTCCAGATATTCCAGATTTTTCAATTCTTTCAGATCCGTTATGCCGCCTATGCTGTTCCATTTGGCATTCAGCCATTTTAGTTTTTTTAAATTCTTTAATTCTTTTATGCTTTTTATTTCATTATTGGTAATATCCAGTGTTGTCAGGTTTTTTTGTTTTCCAAATCCTTTTAAACTTTTCAGGTTATTAAAGTGGAGATTGATGCGTTTTAAATTTTTCAGGTTTTTGAACTCTTTCACGCTTTCTAACTGATTGCGTTCCAGGTTCAGCTCCTTTAAGTTTTTTAATGTTTGTAATCCGTTTGTGTTTTTCAGGCAATTATAGCCGGCGTCTAATTTTTTCAGTTTTTTGAGGTTTTTCAATGGCTTTAAGCTTTGGATCCTGTTGCCTGATATATTTAATACTTCCAGATTCTTTAAGCTTTGGATTCCCTTTAGATTTTTTAACCTTTTTCCTTCTAAATCCAGTCTTTTTAAGTTTTTCAGGTGTTTGATCCCTTTTATATTTTTTATGTTTGAAAACACGTTCAGTGAACGGATCTGCTCCGCTTCCTGTTTTGTAAATGTTTCTTTTGGTTTCTTCCCCAGTTTATTTAAGATATCCCGATATAAGCCCTTGTCCGGAATGCCGTTTTTGTTGTTGCCGATGACATCCGAGGCAGATGCTCTGGTTGTAGGTATGATTAATACACATAACAGCAACAGAATAAATATGGTTTTCTTTCTATACATGGCGGTATCCCCCTGTCTGCTTTCTTTTAATTAATAAGGCGTGCATTTGAACTTGTTTGAAAACAGGTTCCGAAGGTTTCTTTTTTTCATGTTCCATCTATTGTTTTTCTTCTTGTCTGGCAGGCATGGTATCTGCGGCAACGGATGCCGATGGCAGGCAGATCACACATGCAGTAAGAAAAACAGCTGTAAACTGTTTCATTATGACAGCAGACTTCTTTACTTTTTGATATCATTATTGAATTTTCTCTTATGCGATTATTGTATTACATATATATAATTTTGTAAATAGTTTCATTTGTATTATTAAAAAATAATGTTACATGTATAATTTTCGCTGTTTCTGAGTACATTCTTGTTTGCAATTATAAATTCACAAATATAAATATGCTCTCTTTTTTCTTAATTTCAATACCGGGATTTCCCTATTTTAATAAATTCAAATACAAGGAATTCTTTGCCATATTGTCAAGTGGTAAATTCGATTTTTCTTGTATATATTTTTATACTATGGCATAATATAAGTAAGAAATTCTTACTTGAAAGGGGAATAAGCAAATGAGTACACAAATATTGACAGTTTCTTCCAAAGGACAGATTTCTTTGCCAGTCAGCATCCGAAAGCTCCTGTCGATTGATACAGGCGATAAATTGGTGGCATATACTTGCGGAGATGTAATCATGCTCAAGACTTTAAAACTTCCTTCTGCCGAAGAATTTGAAACTTCACTGGACGAAGCGCAAAAATGGGCAAAGTCTGTTGGATATAATGAAAACGATGTGAATGATATAGTCAAATCGGTTAGAAAGAAGAATCGAGTATGAGAATTGTGATAGATACAAATGTCTTGATTTCCGGCGTGTTTTTCGGCGGATTCCCTAGAGAAATTCTCAGTGCTGTTGTTGGTCAGAAGATAACAGCCTGTGCTACGACAGAAATTATTAACGAATACGAGGAAATTGTGCAGGAAATGATTAACAGAAAACAAGGGCATATCAATAGGGCGATTTTAAGTCCACTCATTAAAGCTATGGAAATTATCGAACCTGTTACTCATGTTGAAATATGTCGTGACCCTGATGATAACAAATTTTTAGAATGTGCAAAAGATTCTTATGCTTTATATATTGTCAGCGGAGATAAGGATCTTCTCGTAATAGAGCAGTTTGGGAATGTTCAAATCGTGACCGCAAAAGATTTTTATGAAAAATATTTATTGAATTGAGACACATTAACATATCTGTGAAATTCAAGGCAGCTGAACTCTTCACTAACAAGTTTATAAAATCCTTAAAATCAGCAGAAACTTGAAATTTGCAGATCGATACAAAGCAAAATGTGTGTTTTGATCTTTATACAAATCCATAGATTTGTATAGGAAGTCAGACACAAAACAGGGATTGGATATTCACGTATCCGGTCTTTTTTTATATAATTCTATATGAAATCCCGAAGGATACCTGAATGTTATGCAGCAGGGGAAAGGAAACCTGAGGGGAAATCAGAAAATAAAGAAAAGAGATGAGCAAAGTGATACGTTTTGGAAAAAAAGTAGTAAAATTCCGTATTCCGATTCTGGTGGTTAGCGTTTTGCTTTTGATACCGTCAGTGATCGGATACCTGCAGACAAGGATCAATTACGATATACTTTCGTATCTGCCAGAGGATATTGAGACAATGCAGGGACAGGAAATTTTGCTGGATGAATTCGGGACGGGAGCGTTTTCCGTGTGCGTCGTTTCCGGAATGGAAGACAAAGATATTTCCGTTCTGGAAGAAGAGCTGAAAGAAGTAGATCATGTCAAAGACGTGCTGTGGTACGGCAGCGCCGCGGACTTATCCATACCGGTGGAATTACTGCCCGGCGATCTTAAGGATGTGCTGCGGAATGCAGATACGGGAAGTTCTCTTCTGATCCTTACCTTTGACACTTCCATGTCGGCGGATGAAACGCTTCTGGCGATCGAAGAAATCCGGGGACTGACCGAGAGGAACTGCCTGCTTGGCGGAATGTCCGCAGTCGTAACGGATATTAAGAAGATCTGCAACAGCGAGGCGGTAATGTATGTTGTGATCGCCGCAGTCTTATCCGCGCTTGTGCTGGGGCTTGCGATGGATTCGTTTTTGATACCGGCGGTCTTTCTATTGAGTATTGGCATGGCGATTGTTTACAATCTGGGAACGAATCGGATTGCCGGAGAAATTTCATTTATCACGCAGGCGCTTGCCGCGGTACTGCAGCTTGCCGTTACGATGGATTATTCCATATTTCTCTGGCACAGTTACGAGGAAAACCAGACGAGGTATCCGGGGGATAAGAAACGTGCGATGGCACATGCGATTTCCCAGACCGTGACGTCTGTTGTGGGAAGTTCCATTACAACGATTGCGGGATTCCTTGCCATGTGCTTCATGACGTTTACGCTGGGGATGGACCTTGGCATTGTAATGGCAAAAGGCGTAGTATTCGGCGTCATCGGCTGTGTGACGATTCTTCCGTCGATGGTGCTCGTCTTTGATAAATGGCTGGAAAAGACAAAGCATAAGCCGTTATTGCCGGATCTGGGAAAAATCGGCGGATTTGTTACAAAACATTATCCCGTTTTTATTTTGTTGTTTCTTGTGATTGCAGGTCCTATGTTTTATGCCCAGAACCACAATCAGGTTTATTACGATCTGGTAGGCACGCTTCCGAAAGATTTGGAAAGTGTGGCGGCAGGAGATGCGCTGGAAGAAGAATTTCATATGGGGGCGACACATGTGATTCTTGCGGACAGCAGCCTGCCGAAAAAGAAGGCATATCAGATGGAAAAAGAATTACAGGAAGTAAAAGGCGTGAAAGCGGCGCTGGGCTTAGACGCCGTAACGGGACCGCTGGTTCCCGATGCGATGGTACCGGAGCATATCAGGGAAGTTTTAGATAACGGGACGTATCAGATGATCTATGTGTTGTCGGAATATAAAACGGGAACAGACGAAGTCAATGCGCAGTGCGATGCAATTCGTCATATCGTCAAACGGTATGATAAAACGGCAATGCTGATCGGAGAAGCGCCCTGTACCCAGGATTTGATCACGATTACAGACAGGGATTTTAAAATCGTAAATGCAGCTTCGATCGTACTGATCTTTCTGATCATTGCAGTCGTTTTAAAATCCGTGTCCCTGCCGGTCATTTTAGTTGCCGTGATTGAATTTGCGATATTTATCAATATGGGAATTCCTTATTATACAAAAACCGTACTGCCGTTTATTGCATCGATCGTAATCGGAACGATCCAGCTTGGCGCGACCGTCGATTATGCGATCCTGATGACCAATAAATATAAACGGGAAAGAAGCCGCGGCGCGGGAAAAAAAGAAGCGGTCACGGCGGCGTTAAACCAGTCGCTGCAGTCGGTGTTTGTCAGTGCGTTAAGCTTCTTTGCGGCAACGTTTGGCGTCGGTATATATTCGAGTATCGACATGATCAGTTCTCTATGTATGCTGCTTGCCAGAGGCGCGATCGTCAGCCTGCTCGTTGTTGCGTTTGTCCTGCCGGCGATGTTTCTGCTGTTTGACCGTCTGATTCTGAAAACAAGCAGAGGATTTCAGGCAGAACCAAGCGCGCGGTCGGAAAAGAGATTGTGCAAGCAGGGCATATTATAACGGATGATGCGTTTGGGAAGTCAGGATCACAACAAACTGGTGAGTTGTGTAAGCATGAAAATAAAAGAAAATCAATAAAAATATTCAGGAGGAACTTGGAATGAAGCTAAAAGAATTAAAAGAAAAATTTAAACATAAATATCTGATACGGATCGCGGCAGGCGTTCTCATTGTAGCCGTGGTCGGGAGCAGTGCCGCTGTTAACAATGTCTATGCGGCAAAACAGGCAAAAACAGAACAGGAAGCGACAGAACAAGAAACGACGGAGGAAACGGATGCCGGCGAGACAAAAGACACCTTGCGGCAAATGTTCTCCAAAGATGACAAAGCTTCGGAAGAGGAAGTCGGGAAAGAAGAGACCGTATATATTATTGCTGATGAAAACGGAAATGCAGAGCAGACGATTGTCAGCGAATGGCTCAAAAATCCGGAAAGAAACGATCGTCTTTGTGATGTTTCTGATTTAAAAGAGATTGAAAATGTAAAAGGAGACGAAACATTTGAACAAAACGGCAGCGTTTTAGACTGGAAGGCAGACGGAAACGATATTTATTATCAGGGGACGACGACAAAAGAGGCGCCTGTAACAGAAAAGATTACGTATTATCTGGACGGAAAAGAGATATCGGCAAAAGAGCTTGCCGGAAAAAGCGGAACCGTTACAATTCGTTTTGATTATAGCAATCATCAGAAAGAGGGGGATGTATATGTGCCGTTTCTGGTCATTTCGGGCATGGTATTAGACAGCCGCTGTTCCAATATACAGGTGACAAACGGAAAAGTCATTTCCAACGGGGAGAAGCAGATCGTCGTTGGGATGGCGGTTCCGGGATTATCCGAAAGCTTACATGTCACAGACCGTGATTTTTCAGAAGATGTTTCCATACCGGAATATGTGGAAGTGACGGCAGACGCCGAAGATTTTCAGCTGGATATGACGATGACGGTTGTAACGGGAGCATCTGAATTTACCTCAGGAACTTCGATGGACCTTTCCGGGATGGATGAAAAAATAGACGATCTGACAGACGCCGTAAGCCGGTTAAAAGACGGTTCCGGCAAACTGGAAGACGGAATGGATACGCTGGATCAAAAGATGGGAGAATTTTCCGGCGGAACCGATACGCTTGCGCAGGGAATTGCGGCGTATACGAACGGCGCAGAGACACTGGCAAACGGAATCGGCACGTTAAAGGGGCAGAGCGGTCTTTTGATGAGCGGAATATCGGATCTGGTCTCCAGTGTGGGTACATTAAACGACGGCGTAAAAACATTGGATGCGGCGCTGCATGCGCCGATGGGAGCACAGGAAAAGGATGCGGCAATGGCAGCGGCAAAGACGGCGGCAGAAACGGCCGTAGAGACACAGTTTGCAGACGATTCTAACCCGCAGAGTTATCAGAATATCAAAGCACAGGCAGCAAGCGCATTTTATGCGTCCGTCACGACGGATGCCGTAAAACAGTCGGCGGCAGCGGCGGCGAAGGCGCAGGCAGCGGACGGCATTCAAAGCCAGAAGCCTGCAATCGCAGCGGCAGCAAAGGCACAGGCTGCGGCGGGAATCGCAGAACAGAAACCGGCGATTGCAGCGGCAGCAAAGGCGCAGGCGTCACAGGCGATCAAAGGACAGCTGGATACGATCGCAGCAGCGGCAAGAGAGCAGGCGGTAAACGCGGCGTCCGGGGCAATTTCCGAGGATGTAAAAAACCAGCTGAAGGCTTCCTTTCTGGCGGCAGGTTATGTACAGGCGGCGCAGCAGTCCGGCGGAGCCATGACTGTGGAACAGGCAATGCAGAATCCGTCGGTACAGGCGTCGGTGGCACAGGCAGCGGAAGCACAGCTGCAAGGTCTCCTTGGAAACGTAGGAAAAGCAGCGGGCGACGTGGCTGATCAGGTAGCGCGCAGCGTTGCGGACCAGGTAGCGGGCAGCGCAGCCGAGCAGACGGCGGGAAGCGTTGCCGATCAGGTGGCAGAGAACGTCGCGGGCCAGGCGGCAGAGGCCGCAGCCGATCAGGTGGCGGGGGCAGTGGCGGAACAGGTAGCGCCCCAGGTAGTGACAGGGATTGCAGCACAGGCAAAAGATACGGTGGGAACGTCCGTTGCAGACAGTGTCAAACAGGGAGCTAAAGCGGCAGCCGGCCAGGCAGCGGGCCAGGCGGCAGTAGAAGGTGCAGAATCCGCCAAAAAACAGATTGCCAAACGCATAGAAACTAAGGACGCAAAGTCGGGATACAGCCTTGTCAGCGGTATGAATGCGCTGTATAAGGGCGTGGGAACGATTTCCGGAAAGATGCCGGAACTTAAAAGCGGGATCGAGCAGTTGTATGACGGAAGCCAGACGCTTGCATCCAAAAACGGCGAGTTAAACAGCGGCGCCGCAAAACTTAAAGAAGGAACCGGGCAGCTGGCAGACGGGATCGAGCAGTTAGCGGACGGTTCAAAGGAGCTTGCCGAGGGTATCGTGAAGTTTGACGAAGAGGGCATCGAAACACTCGTCAACAGTTACAACGGCGATATCAAAGAATTTACCGGACGTATCCAGAAAGTGCTGGATGCGGGAGAATCTTATGAGTCCTTTGGCGGAAAAGAAGAGGATGTGAGAGGAAATGTGAAGTTTATTATTAAGACGAGAGGGCTTACGGAAGGATAAAGCGGATACGCCGCCATTGGGGTGGATATGCTGAAAACAAAAGAATAGGTATAAATTAATAGAAAAAGAAAGAGAAAATAGGGCAGACTATATGAGGTAAATGATATAGTCTGTTCTTTTTTGATAAGAATAATAAAAATGTAGATTACAAAGTGGGAAGGTATTCGCCCAGAGTAAACTTCGATTTTGAAGTTTTTAATCAAACGCAGAAGGATATCAAAGGAGTTTCGGGCACTTTGACAGCGAAAGACCTGTTTGGCGTTGATATTTTGGATATTCAGTTGGATTTTACCGGACAAACAATTCCGGCAAACGGAAAAAGTGTCTTTGAAGATCTGGGGATCGACATCAATGAATTTCAGGATAAAGAGGTAAAATTATATGGTACGAATTATGACGACTTGATCTTTGAATATGAGATTCAATCGATTGTTTATACTGACGGAACAACGGAGTAAAAGATACAAGGCTTTTTTGCATAAAAATACCGGCTTCTTCTTTTTAAGGGAAAGCGCCGGTATTTTTTTGTGAAAGGAGATCAAGCTTTGTTTTTATTATGAGATGGACCCAGATTTACTGCAAGTGATAGTTATAGAGAAAGATCTGGATTTTCCGGTAGAGGAATTTTTTATTGTACAGGATCCGATAGCTTTGTTTTTGTCTGAGGAAGAACTTTTTGATGTAAAGTGCCATTTTGTATTTTTGATGGAAGATGAATGTGAAGTTTTTGTACAGGTAGCAGATGTTCCGGTATAGCGAAAAGAAGCGTTTAAGGTAAATGTTCCAATTAAAGCTCCGGATGTTTTTTTAATGGAGATAGTTTTAGCTGCAGTTTTATTTTTGGCTGCAAAAGGTTGAATATTAGAAGACGGTACAAGCATGCATTCAATGACAATGTCGTCATCCTGATAAATTACTTCTGAATCAGAAAAATCGGACAAAGGCATATGCTGCACAGCCTCTGTTGCATATATTTCTGTAGGAATCATGACATTTACAACTAAAAGTAATGTTAATAAAGAAAGTAATTTTTTCATATTTTAAATTTTCTCCTTTCAAGATCAATCGTTTTGTATATTTTTTAAAGGAATTGTGGCACCGTTTTCTAAAATATACTGTGGTTCATTTTTAAAGGATGGTTGATAGTTCTCTTGATAATACATATATCCTAAGGAACCAAGGGAACAAAAGAAACATAGGATACAAAGTGTAACAAGAATCCGCTCTTGTATCTTTTTTTTCTGTAAGTTATTTTTTATCTCCATTCCCGAATATTCGGATATAAAAAGTTCTATAATTTCAGCAGGAGATCCGAAGTCCTCTAAAATCGCCGCCCAGGAAGCAGAAGGCGTTTCTTGCATATGAATCTGTAAATCTTGCTTTATTCTTTTTAATATTTTTGCCTTGTGTGGATAGTTTTTTGGAATGTGCTTGGAAAGTTCCTGCGTGTAATTTTTAATTAAGATCTTTTTACTGCTGACCATCCGAATCCTCCCCTTTTTCAAATTTTTCTTTCCATTCTGTAGGAAATTCTGTATCATCCGTCACATAAAGCGTCTCTTCGGCAATTAGCGCATCATTTTGATACCAATTGTATACATACTTTAAGATAAAAACAAAAATAATAAAACATAAAAAGCAAGCAATAGATAAAGTGAAGTAAAGCCGGTGTTTTTTTTGAAAAGTTTCTACGATAGTATTTTCAGGCATTTCTTCTATAAAAGAAGCGGCAATTTTTGTTGGTGAGCCAAATTCTTCTATCATACTATCTAGTGTAGATTCCGGATGCTCTGTCAGATATTCATCCAAATTCCGGTAAAGCATATCCATTAATGTGCTTTTATTCGGATAATCTTTTGGAATTTGCTTTGAAATTGTTCTCAAATAGCGCTTAACGTCTTTTTGCAGTTTATGGTTCATAGAGATCTCCTTTTTGAGAATTTAGCAGAAAAGAGATGCAGTTAATGTAATCAGAATAAGAGTGTTTCATTTCTTCTAAATATTTCTCACCCGGAGTTTCTAAATGATAGTATATTCTGGATTGGCGTTTCCCTACCTTTTTTTCAAAGAAAGAAATGTATTTTTGATCTGTTAAGCGGTATAAAATAGGGTACATGGAACCCTCCAAGATGGTATAGCTTCCATTGCTCCTCTTTTTTAATTCTGATGACATCTGGTAACCGTACATGTCTTCTTCAGATAGTAGTTTTAAAAGAAGCATTTCTATGGTTGCTTTTTTTAAGTTGGCTGTTAAGTTTGATTTTTGTTTTTCCATTAAAATATGCGGCTCCCTATTCGGTATATATACTAGCTGTATGATAATACAATACATAATAAAAATCAATACATAGAGTTACAATATACTATTGACAAATGCATATTTCGGATATATTATGTATAACAAGGATCATAATAATTCAGTGATCCAATCGTTTTTCGAATCTCTTCAATTCAAAAATATATACACGAATTGTAAGATTCACACCAAACAAGAGGAGGTGGTTCCATTGGAAAATAGTTTATGAGGTCTATTACAACTCATTATATTTAGCTGGTTATAATTTATGTTGATGAAAAAATTTGAAAATTTATCAGGAGGAATTTAAAATGAAAACAAAAATGAATAAAAGGATTCGGTTGACGAGCCTGATTCTCTGTTTTACACTTCTGTTGTCAGTTTCTACATATGCGGCGGAATCCACGCCTGATATTGTAAGCCGGGACATTCAAAATAATTTGGTGGATGTTGTTTTGGATTCATCAGATGAGCGTTATATTGTAGTGTCTGTTCCGCAGGATAAAGCGGAAGAATATAAAAATCAGATTGAAACAGATCAGGAATTTCGTGAGGCGGAAATTGAATCAGCGCTTGGAGCTGCCGATACTAGTTCGCGTGCATTGCCGCCGGGGAAAATAATATATCAGAAAAAGTTAAATAAAAAAGCGATTAAAAAAGCTGTTGACGCGGTTTCCGGAACAGGGGCCTTTGCCAATTGGTATCAAGCGGCAAGGCTTTCTATGACCGCTGCAGAGATAAAAAAACTGATCAAACTTTCAAAGAAAGCAAGTATTTTTGCATTATCTGCCGATATTTTTGTCGCTGCAATTTCATATATAAAGCAGCAGCAGAAAGATTGGTGGACGCAGGCATATATAGACATTATGAATAAAAAGATTTCAGCCGTAAGATATACAATTATAGAAAATCCTACGGAATATCCCAAAATATGGCGAGTATTTGAGAGAATATAAAAATTTATTGGAGAGGTGGAGCAAGTGGAAAATACAAAAATGAAAATTTTAACAAATATTATAGTCAAGATCTGGCTCATAATAGGTAACGTAATGGCTTTGTTTTTCATTTTTTCACCGAAGGAGCGGTCAGGCATCTCCTTTAGCGGAGTAATTGCCGGCTATTGTATCATTTCATTTTTTGTAAATTGGTTAGATCAAAGATATTGTCCGGAAAGAAGCGTTAGCCGGTTGTCGAAAGTTATAACTGTTATTATGATAATAGGGATGTTTACAAAATGCGCTTGGATCAACTGATTCTTAGATCAAACACTCCGTTATCCTTTCATTCCGCAGTCCCATTCAATTCTTTGAGGTCAGATTCTTTATAAATGGCAAATACAATATCCAGCTTTACTGCATCCTCGAAACGTTCGTATCCGCGATAAACAATCTGAACGTTTTCGTTTAAGGTAAGTTCCGGCAGATCTTTGGATACAACGGTTTTCGGGACGTAGATGGTATCGCCGATCTCTTTGATTGGATCGCCGTCATTTGGGGTTACAATGATATAGGATTGCGTAATTTCAGAAACGGTTCCTTTAAAAAAATCCTGTTTTTTTTCATTATCGCATCCGGCGAACAGGAAGATTAGAAAGAATATCAGTAACAGCGCTTTTTTCATATATACATCTGTCTTTTCTTGCTGTTATCAGAATCCGGAGTGCTCTGCACTCCGGATTCTGATGCTTCTATAAAATTCAAACTTCTATTTTGCAAATTCTTCTGCCAACGCTGCCAGATCCTCCCGATGTCCTTTGATCCAGTCTGCATACACCGTCTTCTCTTCTGTAATCCTCTGTCCCAGTTCCACAAAAAATTTCGGTATATTCTCTTCCGTCATCACGCAAAGATCTGTGCCAAACGATTCTTTTCCCGAAGCGTCACATCCCCCTTCAAACATCGCGTAAGCGGGTTTGGGTCCTTCCGGCGACTGTTTTACGGCGCCGCGGAAGCCGAGCGCTGCCGCCTGGTGTGCGGAGCAGGAAGAAGGACAGCCGGAAATGCGGATTTTTGGCAGGACGCCGTCGGCAAACCGGCAGGGGCGAACGGCGTCGACGCATGCTTTCAGCAGAGTCTGCGAATCCCTGACGCCGAGCTGGCAGATATGGTTGCCGATACATGCGACCGATGTTTCAAACAGCGTTTCTGCGCCGTCGTCCGTCAGGGCAAGCAGGGTTTCGGCTTCTTTTGCCGTGCAGTTGATCAGGTACATGCCTTCATCCGGGGAAAGACGGATTTCCACGTCTTCCATCGGAAGGATGGCGTCATATAATCGATGTATGCATTCCGGCGTCGGATTGCCGCCGATCGGATGATAGGATACGGCATATAATCCAGGCTGCTTTTGTGCGATTACGCGCGGATGCGTGATCTCGCCGTCTCCTTTTTTTGTAACGGAAAACGGGGGGACAGAAAGATCCAGGTCTTCCGACTGGAGCGCGCAATTTAATTTTTCCGTAAATGCTTCACGCAAACCGTCTGCGCCGAGCGTATCCTGCAGATAACGCGTCCGTGCCCTGCCGCGGTTTTCATAATTTCCGAATGCGGTAAACGTATCGATCATGGCTTTGATGTAATAAAGTGTTTTTTCCGGAGCGATCTGTCTGGCGACGCAAACACCCATTTTCGGATTGTTGCCAAGGCCTCCGGCGGCATAGACGTCAAACGTATGGTTTTCGTTGGCGACAAAGCCAAGGTCACGAAACGTGGCGTGAGGCGCATTGGCAGGCGTGCTGGAAAAGCAGACTTTAAGCTTACGGGGAAGCTTTACTTTATGGATAAAGCCAAGCAGATAATCCGCCGCAGCGGTTACGTAACCGGTCACGTCAAAGGCTTCGTTCGCTTCTACGCCGCTTAACGGAGACATCATCACATTGCGCGGATAATCTCCGCCGCCTCCTCTAGTAATAATGCCGTGGTCCCATGCTTCTTCAATCAGGCTTAAAATGGTGTCCGCCGTTAAGTTGTGAAGCTGTACCGTCTGGCAGGTAGTCAGGTGCAGGCGGTCAATCTGGTATTTCTGTATGCTTTCCGTAATAAAACGGAGGGAGTCTTTGGAAATCCTTCCGCCGGAAAGCCTAAGTCGCAGCATGCCGCGTTCGCCGCCCCGCTGGGCATAACTGCCAAAGCCGCCGGAAAAATGCTTATATTCGGCAACCGATATTTTTTTTTCGTAAAATTGCCTTGTTTTTTCATGAAATTCGGCAATGTCTTTTTTAAATTCTTCCGCCGTCAGGTTGCCGATAAATTTATCTACCTCATGTATCATATTTA
>BLMD01000144.1 GCA_011959925.1 Lachnospiraceae bacterium | reverse complement strand
TTTATTGAAACAGCCAACAGTACTTGAATTTTTAGGTATGGAAGAAAAGTCCGAAGATCCGCAAGGCGCTTCACGCCATGGTGGAAGTGGGTTTATCCTATCTTTCTTTGGGACAGCCCCTGTCTACCTTATCCGGCGGAGAACGGCAGCGTGTGAAGCTGGCAAAATATCTGGATCAGAAGGATAACATTTATGTGCTGGATGAGCCGACGACAGGCTTACATGCTTCCGATATAAAGAAAGTCATGGAGCTGCTGGACGGCTTTGTGAAGCGCGGCAATACCGTAATTGTAATCGAACACAATATGGATGTGGTAAAGCTTGCTGATTACGTGATTGATATCGGACCGGACGGCGGCAGTATGGGCGGTGAGATTGTATTTACGGGTACGCCGCAGGAAATGGCAGACCATGCAGATACCATTACCGCAAAATATCTGCGCAAGTCACTGGAAGGCTGAGACAGCAAAAAAGTCGAGAGGCGTTTCAGTATTCATGGTAAAATAGGAGATACAGACGGAGGTGAATGAAGTGCAGGAGCAGATGAAAGCGGTACAGCGGATGCAGGAATATATAGAAGAACATCTGGAAGAGGATATAACACCGGCGAACCTTTCGGAAGTATCGCTTTTTTCAAGTTGGCATTCCTACCGGCTGTTCAAGAATTATCTGGGAATGACCCCGGCGGAGTATATCCGCCGTCTGCGGCTTTCCCATTCGGCTATGCGGCTGAAAAAGGAGCAATGCTTAGTAATTGATGCAGCTTATGACTGCGGATTTGAAAGTGTGGACGGATACATTCGCGCTTTTTACAAAGAATTCGGATGCAATCCTGGGGAATACGTGAAAGACCCGGTTCCGATTGGATTGTTTATCCCATACGGAGTCAAATTCGGAGAACTTAGAAAGGATATTGTTGATATGGAAAATTTACAGAGCGTTTTTGTTCAGGTGATCCGCAAGCCGGAGCGCAAGGTGATTATAAAAAGAGGAATCAAAGCGGAGGATTATTTCGACTATTGTGCGGAAGTGAACTGTGAGGTATGGGGGATTCTGATGAGCATGGATTCCCTGTGTGGGGAGCCGGTCTGCCTCTGGCTTCCGAAAGAATATAAAAAGCCGGGAACCTCCACCTACGTGCAACATCATAAACTTAAGAATCTCTGCTGCACATTTAAATCATTTTATAAAATGT
>BLMD01000143.1 GCA_011959925.1 Lachnospiraceae bacterium | reverse complement strand
ATGATTTCTGTCAATATCTTAATGGAAGTAGACGACTGGGCAGAACTGTTGGAGCATGCCATAGACGAGACGTATTATGCCTGCGACGTTGAAGTCAACGGAACAACCTTTTATAACGTCGGCATCCGGCCCAAAGGAAATACCAGTCTGACCGCGATTGCAAATGACCCGAATACGGACAGGTACAGTTTCAAACTGGAATTTGACCATTATACGGAGGGTGGAAACTGCTTTGGACTGGATAAATTGATTCTCAATAATCAATACGCAGACGCCACAAATATGAAAGAAGCCATTGTTTATGATATGTATCAGTATCTGGATACGGACGCTTCTTTGTATAATTATGCAAAAGTATCTGTAAACGGCGAATACTGGGGCGTATACCTTGCCCTGGAAGCTGTCGAAGAGAGTTTTCTGCTCCGCAATTACGGAACGAACACGGGAGAACTGTATAAGCCAGAGGGCATGGGAATGGGCGGCGGCCGCAAAAAAGAGAACATAACGGTTCCAAACGAACGAGGATTTCAGGAAGATACAAAGGAAGGGTCTGAACCTGTACAAATAGAAAGGAAAGAAATGACGCCTCCTGCATCTTTTGACGAAAACATGCCGCCTGCTCCGGAGAAAAACGGCGAAAACAATGCGTTTGATTTTATGCCGAAAAACGGTATGCAAAACGGAGCGCCGCCTTCTATGGGAGGCAGCGGAGCCGATTTAAGATACACGGACGACGATTTAAACAGTTATGAAACCATTTGGGAAGGCGCTGTGACAGATTCCGGAGAAAAGGATCACAAAACCGTCATCCAGGCACTCAAGCAGATCGACAGCGGCGAACATCCGGACAGCTGCATGGATGTGGAAAATCTGCTGAAGTATATGGCGGTTCATACGTTTTCCGTTAATTTAGACAGCTTGTCGGGAAATATGGCGCATAATTACTACCTGTATGAATCGGAAGGAGTATTAAATATCCTTCCGTGGGATTATAATCTTGCGTTTGGCGGTATGTCTGTGGGAAAAACATCCAGTGCGTCAGAAACCATCCACTTCCCGATTGATACGCCGTTTTCCGGCACAACGTTTTTTGACGGACTGTTGGAAGATGAAACATACCGCGCAGTATATCATAAATATCTAAAGCAGCTTGCAAAAGAATACGTATCCAACGGAAGATTTGATACGGTATATTATCGGATTCGTTCTCAGATCGATTCTCTGGTCGAGACAGACCCGACTGCATTTTATTCTTATGAGGAATATGACGCAGGTGCAGAAATGCTGAAAAAAACCGTTGCACTGCGTGCGGAAAGTATCACAGGGCAGCTGGAAGGAACCATTCCGTCGACAAAAGAAGGGCAGAGCGAATCGGAAAATTTATTGTTTGATACTTCCGACATCGACTTAAAGACGATGGGGGAATTTCAAATGGGAGAAGGCGCGGGCGACAATTTTAGCATGGAAACAAGAAAACGGCCGAACACACAAAACGGCAGGTCCACCGAAGATATGGGTTCCCATGCCGCAGAAAATTTAAGGAACGCCGCCTGTTATCTCATTTTTTTGCTTGCCGTGCTCGCCGGCATACTGCGTTTCCGCCGGAAACGGCTGTAACGTCAGTTTTCCGTCTGCCTGTCATAAAATTTTCTTGAAAAAACATGCGTCACTTGCTACAATCATCAGATGAAGAAATGATAAAGGAGAACGATGTTCCATGAACGAAACAGCTTACCTGGATCTGGTGATCACAATACTGCAGCAAAAAATCGAGGAAATAGATGCAAAAATAGCAGGTAATGAAAAAGATATCGAAACGATGCATGATTATTTTTGGGAAAATTATACGGAATTCGATGAATACGGATATGAAAGATATGACAACAGCAATGCAT
>BLMD01000142.1 GCA_011959925.1 Lachnospiraceae bacterium | reverse complement strand
CTGTTTGATTATAACAGAAATTTTATGGATTTGCATTAAAGTTAGTGCATATGGTGCAAATCCCCCTTGTGCTGACAAGGATTTTTTTAACGGATTACTCATCCGTTCCTTATATGGTATATGTAAATAGAAGTCGCTGCTTGCAGGCAATAAAAATCCCTCCAAACTTCAAAAAAGCGAAGTCGGAGAGATTTCAAAGCATGGCAAATCAGCTCACCGAAACATCGTTTTTTTTATTCGGTGGGCTGTCCTACTTATGGTTATGTAAAAAAATAAAGCCGACAAACTGTGATTACTCACAAGTTCATCGGCTCTGCATCTAAAGTGTCTGGCTCTTTGATGACTATTACTTGTAAATTCTTTGCTTCAATCAATGTTTCCTGCCTACATTTCGGACAGTAGAGAGGATAATTTATCAGAACAGTATCCTCCCGAACTTTATTACGGGTTTTACTTCCGCAGAGAGGGCATAATATCCATTCTGTCTTATCCATAGTAAATTACTCTAATTCCTTTTTAAGCGTTGCAATCCATTCCTCGATTGCCTGTACCAGTAAAAACTGCTGATGTAAGACTGCCATGCCCGTAGCAGGAATATCGGGAGCATTTTCTTTCAAATCAATGTTTTCCTCAAGATACGATTTCAGCATATTGATATTACTTTCAATATTATCCAGACATTCCCGCTGCTGTTCCTTTTCCATACTTTCTAAATTTACAATGACAGCATTAAAATCCAAAAATATATTGATTGGCTTGCAGGATATTTCAAACATCAGTTTTTCAAATTCCTCTTTTCCTGCGTCTGTCAAAGTATATACCGCCTTTTCGGGCATTTTCCCGTCTTTTTCCGTGCGGCTTGTAATAAGCCCCTTTTCTTCCAACTGAATAACCTTTTTGTAAATAGACGGAGTGCTGATTTTTACCCATTTTGAGATATTTCGGTATTCCACTAATTTCTGAATATCGTACGCACTCAAAGATTCTTTTTTCAACATTCCCAATACAATCAAATCAATCGTTGCCACTCTAAAATCCTCCTTTTATTCTTGACAAGTACTATAAATTATAGTAGAATGAATCCTGCGACGCAATTACTATATTTTATAGTACTATAAACAATACTATTTGTCAAGAGAAAGGAGTTCACTATGAACAGTCAAAGTAAAAAGATGGAGCTGCTCGGCAGTGCATCCATACCAAAAGCACTTTTAGCAATGGGCATCCCGACAATGATTGGTATGTTGGTAAATGCTTTCTACAACCTTGTTGACGCTTATTTTGTCGGTGGATTGGGTGAGAGCCAGATGGGGGCAATCTCCGTGGTCTATCCGCTCGGACAGGTTGTTGTCGGTCTTGGTCTGTTGTTCGGTAACGGTGCAGCTTCCTATATTTCCCGATTGCTAGGTCGTGGGGATAAGGAAAATGCTGATAAAGTGGCAAGTACCGCTTTATACAGCAGCGTATCCGTAGGGGCTGTCATCATTATTATTTCAATGTTGTTCCTGCATCCTATCTTAAAGCTCTTAGGGGCGACAGACAGCATCCTGCCTTATGCCGCCACATATGCGGGCATCTACATTGTTTCCTGCATTTTTAATGTATTCAACGTCACTATGAATAACATTGTAACAAGCGAAGGTGCAGCCAAAACAACAATGTGTGCCTTACTCATGGGAGCAGTACTCAATATCGCCTTAGACCCGCTATTTATCTATGTATTTGACTTAGGCGTGGCGGGGGCAGCGATAGCAACGGCAATCTCCCAATTAGTTTCAACCTGCGTTTATCTGACCTATATTTTACGGAAAAAAAGCGTATTCCATTTTAAGATTAAGGACTGCACATACACAAAGG
This sequence comes from Lachnospiraceae bacterium, assembly GCA_011959925.1. Taxonomy (GTDB): domain Bacteria; phylum Bacillota; class Clostridia; order Lachnospirales; family Lachnospiraceae; genus Roseburia_B. Next base: position 8,719 of record BLMD01000142.1, on the reverse strand, counting down.
AAATCATGTCTGAGATTTTCAAAATCGGCATCCCGACATTGGTATTCCAGATATTAACAAGTGTTTCCATTTCCTTAATCAACAATGCCGCAGGCGATTATGGAGATTCCGCCATTGCAGGCATGGGCGTTGTTACCCGTCTTATTTCTATGGGCAGCTTGTCTGTATTCGGATTTATTAAAGGCTTTCAGCCCATTGCAGGATACAGCTATGGAGCAAAGAAATTTGACCGCCTGCGTGAAGCAATCAAGACTTCCATCGTTTGGTCTACGGTTTTCTGTGTGATTTTCGGTCTGGTACTTGCTCTGTTCCCTACGGCTATCGTTTCCCAATTCACAAAGGGCGATACCGAGATGATTCGCATCGGAGCAGCATCTTTAAGGGCAAACGGCATCTCCATCATGCTCTTTGGATTTTATACCGTATATTCCTCTCTGTTCCTTGCTTTAGGAAAAGGCAGAGAAGGATTTATCCTTGGAGCTTGCAGGCAGGGAATTTGCTTCATACCTGTTATCCTGCTCCTGCCTATGCTCTGGGGGCTTAACGGCATTCTATATGCCCAACCGATTGCCGATGTGCTTTCCGCAGTCATAACGGTATTCATGGCACTGCCGCTTCACAAAAAATTAAATGAAATGCAGAAACAAACTGCTACAATAAACACGAACACCAACAACTAAATATTTATTCTTTCTAAAAACAGAGCCGACGAGCTGTGAGGTATTTCACAAGTTCATCGGCTCTGCGTCTTTGCGTCTGGCTCTTTGATAACAGTCATTTCCCAATTATTTACTTCAATCAATGTCTCCTGTTTGCACTTTGGACAGTAAAGAGGATAGTTCTTTAAAACGGTATCTTTCCTAATTCTATCACGAGTTTTACTGCCGCAAACAGGGCATCGTATCCATTCAGTATTTATCATTCCACAACCTCATTCCGTTTCTGAATTTGATGTTTGAAATCTTATCCTATCCTTGTTAGTAGGGATTTCATTTGTTACAGTTTTCCATTCTCCATCTTGAAATATATCATATTCCTCAAAAGCACAAGGTAAGCCATTTGCGGTAGTTATATCACAACTATCCATAAGCTGAAAATGTAAATGTGGAAAAAAAGAATTGCCAGAATGACCTACTCTACCAATATAATCTCCTTTTTTTACCTCTTGACCTGCCGTGACTTGAATTGACCCTGTTTGAAGATGGCACAAAGCAGCATACACATTTGTATCATATTCTATAATAACGTAATTCCCCGCAACTGATTGTATATCATCTGTTGTTGGATTAAAGTAATGAGCATTTTTATAAGCATTAGACAAATCCGAAAATAAATTTGTCCGTATGTTTTCTTTATATCCATCCTCTGCTTGAACAACTATACCGTCGCAAGGAGCAAATACTTCTTGTCCATAACCATAATATTCATTTAAGGAAACACCAAAAAGAAGATATTGCAGAAAACTCACATGATAAGCAGGATGCCCTGCTCTGCTCCAGTCTACTTGTATAAAATCGTAGGCATATGTTGTCCCTAACTGGTCTGTCCCGTGGCTAGGAATTTTTGTTCCCGGGGTATTTGGTGAGAGCCACTCGCCCTTTAAAGGAAACCCAACAATAATAGGGGTACTTATTTCCGTCATATTCCCATTCCTTTCATTCCATTGAATAAAAACTGCTATTATCACAAAGATAAATCCTAATGCCATACAGATACGTTTTTGCCAATGTTGATTACCTGTTTTCCAATTTTTCTTTATACTTTTAAGCATAGAAAATTTTTCTAAGTTCTTCAAAATACTCATCAAGTTCTGACATGATAGATTCGCAATCCATATAGGATTTTTCACTATTTCTTATTTTTTCAAGTATTTGATTCGTAAATCCAATATTAGACCAAAATATAAACTGCTTGCACTTTTCAATATTCAACCCTTTTCTAAACTTCGTTTCATCTATTCCGTCAAAAAGCTTTGGATAGCAGCTTAAATGCTGTTCACGCATTCTGTTTTCAAGTTCTTTATTTACTTCATTGGAATTAGTTGTCCGTGATAATTTATTAAAATCAAAAATAAAAGGATATTTTTCAGATAGTTTAATCTGCAAAAAATAGGATTGACGCAGTTTATCAAAAATGTCTTTTTCATCATAATTCATCAAATCGAAGTATTCTCTTTTCATAAGGTCAGAAAAGTAATCATAAACGACTAAAAATAATTCTTGCTTGTTGCTTACATAATGAAACATAAGAGCTTTTGAAATCCCTGCCTCTTTCGCTATTACATTTGTTGAAGCATTGTCATACCCTTGCAATACAAATTCTTTTAATGCTGCATTTAAGACAGCATCTCTTCGCCCAGATTCTAAATTCAATATTTTAGCCACCATTCGTCTCCTTTTATATCGAAATTGTTTACCTAATAGGTCAATATCATTGTATATCTTTTTACCCAATAGGTCAATACACAATTTTAATAAATATATTAAAATGCCATTGAGACTCCAAAATTGTCAAAATCTTCCAAGAATATGTAATCATGTTTACCTTTCATTTTTTATATAATACTGCTATGTAATCTCCTATATATAGGTGTGAAATCTCTTATTACAAGAGATTTCACATCGTTTCATAGGATACCACATCTCTGTAAAATATAAAGGTAAAAATTCAGAGTACAGGTGGTGAACTTATGGACAAGAGAAACAATGATTTTAACTTTGATTTCAGACCGTTAGGACTTGCAATCAAAAAAGCCCGTGAAGCTCAAGGCGTAACCAGAGAAAGGCTTGCAGAAATTATCGACTATAATCCCAGACATCTCCAAGCAGTAGAGAATGAGGGGCAGTATCCAAGCATAGAGCTGTTCCTCCAACTCATCACAATGTTTGAGGTATCAGTTGATGAGCATATACATATGGGGGAAAAGCCGAAAAAAAGCTCTGTCCGCAGACGTTTGGATACCATGCTTGACCGACTGGACGATAAGGAACTGTCCATAGTCGAAGCAACTGTAAACGGGCTATGTAAAGCAAAAGAGCAAACAGAGGAATAAGCCCCTCTGTTTTTCCCTTTTTATCGTACCAAAAGCTATCCCAATTTATTACATTTTCTGATTATGCTGTGAATTTCCTGCATACTGGAATTGTGGGTCATACAAGCAAAATGAAAAATTTTCCCTGTCAACTAGTATAACGTTCACTAATTAACTACACCATATTTTTACCTGAAATACTGATAAATACGGCATTCTTTAGGTATAGTTAATTGAAAAACGTTATACTAGCCCTACCACTTTATCGCTATCATACAATTCAAGCAGAAACGCCGCTATCTGTGTGCCTGTATGGTAAATGCCAAATAATTTATCATAATCGTATTCGCTGACATCATTCGCAACTTTTCCAAACTCTGTTTTTGTTGCGGCAGGGGCTAATACCTTTGCCCGCATTTTTGCATGAGCTGATTTTAATTCCCATGCCAATCCCTCCGTAAAAACGCTGACATAGAACTTTGCCGCACAATAGGTTACTGCATCGGGAACAATCGTATAGCCGCCGCAGGAAGATATATTGATAAGCTGTGTCCCCTCTGTATCTTTGAAATCTCGGACAAACAAAGAAGAAAAGATTGTCAGAGCTTCGACATTCAAATGCAGCATCCGACTGATTTTTTTCAAATCCTGATTCCCTACGCTGTCATAATTTCCAAATCCCGCATTGTTAATCCATGTTTGTAGAGGATATGATTTTATACTTTCGTAAAACTGGAAAACATTTTGGGGAATTGATAAATCCATAGACTTAACCACAATATCAAGCATCGGATGTAAATCTAAAATTTCCTGCCTTAAAGTTTCCAATCTGTCTTTTCTGCGGGCGACAAGGATTAAATTACTTCCACGCCCCGCAAAGACTTTTGCCGTTTCATACCCTATCCCTGAACTTGCTCCAGTAATTACGGTGTATCTGCCTGTGTTCTGAACCATTTGCAAAACCTCCTCTTTCTTGATATAATACGAGCATACAATGTAGAGTAAACTCTATGTCAAGAGGTGAGAGGTGATTTTTTTGGAATATTCCATAGGAGAATTTTCAAGGCTGACAAATTTAGGGATACATACCCTGCGTTACTATGAGCATGAAAATTTAATTACACCAAAACGCAATTCTAGTAACCGCCGCTGCTATTCGGATAAAGACCTTGCATGGATTGAATTTATTAAGCGTCTGAAAGATACGGGTATGCCGATAAAGGAAATCCAACATTATGCGGAATTGCGGGCGGCAGGAGACCCTACTCTGAATGAGAGAATGGAAATGCTGATTGTGCATCGTGAATTCCTTAATGAACAGATAAAGGTATTGCAGGGGCACATGACGAAACTGGATGATAAAATTGAATTTTACCGCCATGAAATAGAACGCACATCAAAAGAATAATTAGACAGGCACTATGCCTACTTTAGATTACAAATTATGTATTTAGATGCCACCCATAACAGATGGCATCTTTTTTAGTATTGTGGCACTCCATAGCCGTATATTGAACTGCTCCCGACGGGATAGCTTTGCTGCCTGCAGGCATCGCCAGAATTGCCCTCCACGGTGTAGACCGTGCCATTCTCGCATTTCTCCACGATTCCCACATGGTCAATAGAACCGTCATTTCCCCAATCAAAGAAAATAATGTCGCCTGCCTGCGGCTCATAGTTCCTATCCTGCCATTGCCCTTTGCCCTTGAACCAGTTTACACCGTCCGAGCAGAGGGAGAATTTCGGGATGATACCGCTTTCCAGATAGCCGCACTGGTCGGCACACCAAGAAGTGAAGCAGGCACACCATTCCACACGCCCGCTAAAGCCGTACCAACTCCAATAAGGCTGACCGCCCTCATTGCCAAGCTGTGTCAAAGCAACCTCTACTATGGCTTGATTGCCACCGCTTGTAAATGCCCGCCCGTATGGGTAATACCGTAACACATGGGCGGGGTACTGCGTGTCGCCGTATTTTTCCCAACCTAATTTAGCCGCCTGCATAGCGGAAAATTCCACCGCATTTGCATAGGAATAGCCGCCATAGTTGGTCTTTGCCCATGAGATATAGCCGTTTCCGAAGTTATAGCCCTGCAAGGCGAGCTTGATACGCTCCATGTCAATCGGGCTTTCTACTTCGGCTGATGTGAGTGCAGCTTTTAATTCCTGCACGCCGCACTCGATGGAATACTCTGGGTCTTTGATGCCGTTCGGCTGATGGGGGTATTTCTTGTTAAAGCTCCCCTCCGCCGCCTGCATCGGGTCATTTCCTTTTCCCCCAGATTCCTGCATCATTACCGCTTTTATCAGTTCCACATATTCGGGGATGCCGTACTGCTTCGCATATTTCTGTATCAGTGGCGTGTAGGCTTCCACTTCCGCACTGACAGGGGTATAGGAAGTGCTGTCGCTGCCGCCGCCAAACAGGGAAACGGCACACCCAAGCAGGACAACAATGAGGATTATCACAATGGCAACCCAGCCGCCTGCGATAAGGGCGGAAATCAACGCCTTAGTCCCTGCGATAATCACCTTGACCGCCGCAATGGTAGCTTTGACCGTTACTTTCGTTGCTTCGGCTGTCGCCTTTGCGGTGGCTTTCGCCGTCTGTGCTGTTTTCTGTGCGGCTTTTGCTGTTGCTTTCGCTGTTTTATGTGCCGCCTTTGCCGTCTGCTCCGTGGTTTTAATCGCCGTCTTGGATGTCGCCTTTGCGGTTTTCACGCCTTTTTCCGCAGCCTTGACTGTCCCTTTGGCTGTGGTCTTAACCGTTCTCTCTGCATTTCTGGCTGTGGTCTTGATGGTCTTTTTCCCCTGCTGCCTTGTCTTTATTAACTGGCTTGCCCCTGTCTGGGGCATTTCGCCCTGCATGGGAACATCGGGGACGGAAGAACGGCTCGCTACCCCGTTTCGGATCAGCGAGCCGTTCTGTTCTGCAACAGCCTGTGCTTTTTTCTGCTCTGCGGCTTTTGCCGCACGCTTGGTCTTAAATTCAGCGATTTTATCCTTTGCCCTGCCGATATTTTCTTTTGTGGTCTGGACGCTTTTCTGCCCCTGTTTATTGAACTGGTGGATTCCCTCGTCCTTGATACGTCCCGAAGCATGGGAAAACTTATCGGCGGCATATTCCGTGGGGGAATTTTCCTCTGCATAATATCCCTGCTCCGCCTTATCCTTTGTCTTGGCATAGGCGGACTTCATGCGTTCCCCCGCAATGGCAGCTTTATCTAAAGTCTTTATTGTGCCTTTGACCGCATCTCTGGTCTTAATGTCAGCCATATTGCAAAACCTCCTTTCCCAGAGGATTTGCGGTCATGTCAGTTTACCTTTTTCGCCACGACTACGAGCCTGCCGTTTGGTGCGGAGTATTCGCAGGTGGAGAGGGCAATGAGTTTATCGCCGTATTCAGCAGTCACGCCCGTATCATACAAAGCAAGTTCTTTACATTTCCCGACATAAGCATTAAATTCTTCCTCATTTTCCGCATCGACAAAATCATAATAACGGTAACCCTGCGGGCTGTACGCCACGGTCTTAAATACGGCAATGACTTCATACCTGCCCTGCTCCGTGAGGGTGTCAAACTGGATGGTCTTATGCTTCTCATAAAAGCTCTTGGATTTGTAATCTTCCAACGCCCCGAACATCCTGCCGCCCTTGATGTGGTGTCCGTAAATAATCAGATTATCGCCTGTCAGAATGTCGCAGTCCTCTTGGATATAAGGCACTCCCAAATCGCTGTATTGTTTTTCAAAGTTGTGCTTCAGATAGAAATTCGGATTGTTTTTACTCTGCATGACAGGATAATTGACAGTTGTCCCGTCAATGGCAATCCACCCTGCCATATCCTCATTCCGCAAATACAGTTCTTTGTACTTTGCCAGAATATCCTCCCCCTCGCTGACTGGCATATCTTTTGGCGTTTCTTCCTCTGGCTCGGCGTTCTCCACAACCTCGGCAATCTCCACAAAGGCTTCGGTCTGCTCGTCTATCTGCTGATAATGGCTGTAAATCTTATAACCGCAAAAAACCGCCGCTCCCAAAAGGGCAACAGCGGCGGCGGTGCAGATAACTGTTTTATAGTTTTTTAAATTCATAGGCTTTTCCTTTCCTTAATTTCGCCCTGCTTTCTGGGCATAGAGGTATGCCCGCAGGGTATTTCTTTCACTTTATTTCTAGCGTGTATGCTCCGCCTGCTTTTTCGGGGCAGGTAAATCCCTGCAATATTCGGGATACCTTACCTTGATGCCCTCCATGAAATACGGGGCAAACTCGCAGCAGAACAGTTCCTCTGGCGTGGAATACTTCTCACGCCCCTCTTCCGCATAACCGTTCCAGAGGTTAAAGGCAAGGTTGCAGACCTTGACCGTTCCGCTTGTCTGCCACCCTGCGTGCATCCCCTCTGGCTCGATGCAGTCCGTCTTGAAGTTGAACATGGAACTGATATTTCTCCTTGTTTCCTCCGCAATCCCCATCACATAGAAAAATGCCCTGTGGTAACAGTCGTTTACTTTGCATTTCATCATGTTTTCCAGAAAGAAATCACGGTGAGCCGCATTGCGGAATCTTATCTCTGACATAGAAATCCTCCTTTCTCTTGTGCTGATACACTACAATCCGTTTCTTTTTTTAGCCGTGGCAGAATGATATTCCCAACATAGGATTCATTGATTTCAGAAGCAATGAAGTCACGCCCGTTTTTGACGCACTGGACTATCTCACTCCCCGAACCCGCAAAGGGGATTGCCACTAAATCGCCCACCCTGCTGCTTGCAAGCAGCATCCGTTCCGCCAGTTTTTCTGGCTTCTGCGTGGGGTGTTCCGTTGCTTCCTTGTAGTTAGGCATAATCCTCGGAAACTCCCACACGTTCCCGCAGGATTTCCCCTTTGGGTTTTTCCGTTTGTCTTTTTCGCCGCCCTCATCATAAGGGATGCGGACGGCATCAATGTTGATTTCATGCAGGGGGTTACTGTAAAACCACAAAAATTCGGCTTCATTCCGATAGGTCGCTTTCGCAGGTCGCCCCGTTCGGTAATTCCAGACAATCAGATTCCTCTTTATCCAGTCAAACCTGTCTAAAACTTGGGTGGAGAGCTTATCTATCATCTGGCTGCTCCCCCAACAGTAAAACGCCCCCGTAGGCTTTAAAATCCTGTAACATTCCCCTGCCCATGCCCGACACCATTCCAGATATTCCGAAACTGTCTGGAACACAAAATCAAACTCGCCTTTCATGCGGTAGTACGGCGGGTCGGCAATCACCAAATCCACGCTCCTGTCTGGCAGCTCCCGCAGCACTTCCATACAATCGGCATGATAAACACGATTTTTCTCCAAAAACTCCCTCCTTTTAAACCTCCCCGAACTTAGTCGTCATCAGCTTATACAGCTCCGTATTCCGTGGGAACTTATTAACGAACGGCACGAGGGAGCTGCCCACTTTCAAAAGCCCCTGCCCCGCACCGACATTCGTGATATAGCTCATCTGCAAATCGGAGATGTTAAGGAGCTTCGCAAGCTCGATACGGTCTGTGGATGCTTGGTTTAACATGATGATAAACTCGCTGTTGGCAAGCATCGTCCTCGCCGTATGGCTCTGTAACAGGTCGTAGGGTAGGGTAAAGGCGCCTTGCCACCGCTGGCGGCAGGTTTCCTACACCCTCCCTCGGAACCGGACTTACTCCTCTCGA
>BLMD01000141.1 GCA_011959925.1 Lachnospiraceae bacterium | reverse complement strand
CAGCTGGAAGAAATTTCCCTCGGATTATAATTCAGCTTTTTTTTCGGTCTTTTATTTTTATTCTCCCTCGCCGCCCGCATCATCGCCGCTACCGTATTGTTTGAGGTCACTGTCCCTACGGCGCTGCCGAATCCGCCGCCGGACATCCCTCCGTTCACCGTCACATTATTCATAACACGTTCCTCCCTGAAACTTTTCCGAATCCATTCTATACGTACTGCTATTATTAATTACATCGGCAAAAACAAGACAACTGATAAGCGGTTTCGGGAAATTTCCCTATAAAAATACAGATCAAATACAGCGTTTCAGATCCCCTTTGAAACGACGAGCCCCGCAATATCTTCCGGTAATTCTGCCAGATACTCCGCCCCCGCCCGTTTCAATTCTTCACGGCTCCCATATCCATATAAAACGCCGATACAGGCAATTCCCGCTTTCTTTGCCCCAAGCACATCATGTTCCCTGTCTCCCACCATAATTACTTTGGAACGATCTGCCGCATGTGCTTTACCAAGGGCATATAAGATCACTTCTTCTTTTTTTGTTCTCGATCTGTCCAGATTGGCTCCCGCAATATGGCTGAAGTAATCCGCCAGACCAAAATGTGCCAAAATCTGATTGGCATATATTTCGGGCTTTGAGGTAGCCACAAGCAGCGTTTTCCCGGCTTGTTTTAATTGGTTCAGTACATCTTCCACGCCCTCGTACACCTTGTTTTCAAAAATCCCCTGTTTCTGATAATATTCCCGGTAATACGCAACCGCCAGTTTTGCTTGTTCCTCCGAAAAACCGCAGTATTTCTCCATCGACTCATGCAGCGGCGGACCGATAAACCGATACAGCGTCTCCCGTTCCGGTTCTTCCATCCCAAATTTACGCAGAGCATACCGCACAGAATTGATAATGCCCTCTGCGGAATCCGTCAGCGTTCCGTCTAAATCAAACAAAATCGTTTCGTATTGTTTTTCTGTGTCCACTTATCCATCTCCTTTACGCATCAAACGTATCAAAAACACCTACTGTCCGCCTCTTCTTCTGACAGTATGGTACGTGAAGAAACAAATGTCAACCGAAAACCCGCAGGCAGTTTTTCGGACCCGGAACAACTCCCAATTATTCTCATGAAAACAGTTGCAAAAAACCACGAAATTTATTATCATTAGAGTATATACATCTTGAATCGTATGGATACAATATATTCAGAAAAGAGAGGTTACGAAATGCAAATCGGAAAGAAAAACTCAGATCTTGTAAATGCAGTTGCAGAATTAAAATCGGCTGATTATTCAAGAGAACCGGAATTAAACGCCATTTATC
>BLMD01000140.1 GCA_011959925.1 Lachnospiraceae bacterium | reverse complement strand
ACATTATACGGAATGTATTTCCCTTTCATCCTTTCCGATATGACCAGGATTTTGAAAAATCCCCATACCATGCGCTGCATTCCGAAAGTAACCTGGCGATAATCGAAAGGGTGGGGAACAAAAAACTGTTCCCCATCTTCCCTGTAACGAAGGATAGGGCCGGAAAGGATGGAAGGGAAATACATTCCGTATAATGTTAACTTGAAAAAGTTGTTTTGAGGCTCCGCAATTTTGTTGTACACGTCCACGATATACCCAAGGATGGATAAAGTATAAAAGGAAATGCCCAAAGGCGCCAGAAAACGGACGGGATTTACAATATCCCACCCCTTCCCCCATAAAGCAGCTATCCCATTAACGGTATTTATGCCGAAATTAACGTATTTCAGCACCGCCAATGAGCCCACCAGAAGAACCACTGCAAAAAACAGCGCAAACCTGCGTTTTTTTACATCTTCTGTTCCTGCCATAACCCGAAGAGAGACGTATGCTATTAAAGCCGCCGCAATGGGATAGAGAATCAGAATCCCGTTTCCAGTCAGCAGATAAAACGCCCCGCTGACAAAAAGCAAAAATCCCCATTGCATTTTCCCGGGAATTATATAATATATAAGTAATGAGACTGCATAAAAGCACAAAAAATAGAAAGACGTAAAAGTTGCTGGCATAAAACGTGTTCCTTTCGCAAATATATTGGCATTCATCATTTGCAAATTCATGTCTGCAATGCAGTACTAGATATGCGCTATAATACAGCGCGGAAATGAGGATAACCATGCTACATTTAACAATACACCATATCGGATATTTAGTCAAAAAAATAAACAAGGCTGTCAATGAATTTGAACGCCTTGGCTATAGCGCGGTATCTGATATTATTTATGATGATTTCCGCAAAATCCACATTTGTTTTATGGAAAAGGACGGTTACCGGATAGAATTAGTCTCCCCTGCGGACAGCGCATCCGTTGTGGCAGGGCTTTTAAAGAAATACAAAAACAGCCCTTACCACATTTGTTATGAAACGCCCGCATTCGATGCCGACTTAAAGTCGCTGGCCGAAGAAGGCTTTACCGCCATCGATACCCCCACTCCCGCTCCTGCCCTCTCAGGCCGACGGGTTGTCTTCCTTATGAATCGTTTTCTTGGCATGATAGAACTTTTAGAAACGGCAACTGTTTCTAAAAATCAGTAAAGCCAACTCCCCCGCTGCAAACAGCGGTACATCAAACTTGCCGGAATGGGCCAAAAACATGACCAGATAAATTTCCAGACATTCAGTCCGCTATCTGGCTCATAATAATATCCGCCATTTCTCCCACATTCTTCATAGTAACCACCTGGCCCATGGTGAATTTCATGCCAAATTCCTGCTCCACCGCCGCTATCAGGTTAATATGTTCCAGGGAATCCCAGTCCTCAATATCGTCCGCTGTGGTTTCTTCATTTACTGTGATGGATTCATCATCAAATACATCCTGAAACACCTCATTTAATGTTGCAAATACCTCTTCTCTTGTCATCTTTTTCTTCTCCTATTCCAGTTCCGCAAGCCTTTTATTAACTAATTTCTATATACTTATTTTTGTTCTCATAGGTTTCGGGGATTTTAAATTCCCAGACGGTATTGCCCTTTTCGTCCCCTTCCGTCTTCGTAAATCCCTGTAGTTCATAAAAATTTTCTACCATACGGTTCTTTGCTGTAGGGTAATAATACCCTATAATCTCTGCAATGCCGGCCTTCCGGCATTCCTCCACCAGGCAATCCATCATGGCATATTCCATATCCCTTTTTAACACGCGGCAGCTCATAATCCATAAATCAATATGAAGAACGCTCCCTTTTTTATGGCCAATGATAACGGAAACCACACCGTTATCCCCGAATTTGTCCTCCAGCTTCCCGTATAATGTAATATAGTCCGGGCTGTCCGCCGCCTGTTCGATTTCTCCCTGGGTATATCTCTTCGTGGTCAGGTTAAACTGATTGCTCTTATTGGTCAGCTGGGCAATCCTGGCCATGTACATGGATTCAAAAGGGCGGATAGTTCCTTTCATTTCAAGGGATTCCAGGTATTCTCCGTAATCAGCAAAGCTGCTTTGCTGTTTCTCCCGCATCAGGTTCGCCTGGTACATGTCGCTGCGCTTCCTGTCATCCTCAGACAACCTGGTCACCTCGAAAAATCCGGAACGGTCCAGCACTTGGATATAATGCTCCGGCCTGTCGATTTCCGGTACTGCGGCGCCGGGTATCTGCCTTCTGACGATTTCCCTCTCCGCCGGGTTGTCATCCACAAAGACAAGGCTTTCCGGCAGCACATTCAGTTCTGCCGCTATTTCTCCCATATTTTTGCTCTTAGGCTCCCAGTTCGCCTTTATAAGGATAAAGTCATCGGGCTTTAAGATTCCTTCCGGATGG
>BLMD01000139.1 GCA_011959925.1 Lachnospiraceae bacterium | reverse complement strand
GCAATCCTGCAAATTCCAGCACTCCCTTTTTCTTTCCTTCTCCATGCAAAGCTCTTCGGATACGGGACTCGTTCTCCTTGAATTTTTCTTTTTCTTCGTTGCATACATTGAGCATCTGGGTAAATTCAGAGGCAATACGTTCAAATTCAGAGAACAGTTCTCCTAATTGTTCTTTTTTCTTTCTGATTCTAATACCTCCTAATATAAACAAAAGAACGAACATCAGAACCGCGACACTACCAATCTTTACCAATATTCGGTCAATACCCTTATCTGACAAATTACCATGTACCGTCACCTCAGCTTTCATCCCCGACTCATCCACAATCTGCAGTGCAAAATTCACATCCCCAGTATCGTCGGCCACAACATTGACATACCCGTCTTTCTTGGTTACAGACACTTTATTTGCCTCATTCAGCTGAGCAACATTCTCAATACTTATCCCTTCTCCTTCCAAATCTTCATACAGCTTGCTCTCTTTGATTGAAAATGCAATCTTCCCATCTTCTGTCTTTTCTCCTCGGAAGTTACCATCTTCCATGTTATGGACAATAGGAGCCGTCTTTTCTACAGAACCCGCTTCCGCTTTATAACTCAGATCGATAAAATCCTCATATGTCAGATGAAGTTTATATCTATAAGCTCCATATGTGTCCATAACAAATGCATCGCTTTTTGCTATCCCCTCCTCGATTTTCATCGCAGGAGCGATTTCCGTCTCTTCTCCCTCTTCATCCACCATAATCACGGTTGCCTCAACAGAAGCCATAGAATCAATCTTGACCTCTTCACCATTCCTGTCATAGAAATGGACAACCATCTCGTATTTTTTCCCCTTTTCTCCCTTTCCCTTTTCTTTCTTATTAATATCCACCGAAACCTGGAGGTACGCATAACATGCAATTGTACCAGATACCCCGTCTAAATCCGGGCTGTCAATTTCAATCGTACAATCCCCTGCCTTAGGCTTCCCATACTCAATAAATGTCGCCGTCTTATCTTTCCACATTGTATACTGGGAATCTTTGACGGATGCCAACCCACTTTTTTGTATATTACCATCCAAATAAACCTGTAATTTTTCAACTCCAAGAGAGGGAATATAAAAATTCACATTGCCAGTTGAATCCGGAATCACCTCACGGTATTTCATATTGTTTTGCATGGCAAAATATATGGCGGCAAACTTATCCGACAACGTAGAGATCTCACTATCCATAACTTTTGAGAATCGCGACGGCACATAGTCTCTTTCATCGGAAAAATAATTTACCAGCCGTTGCAGATAAGCTTCATCATTTCTGTCTTTCTGGAGATACACACAGTAAATCTTCGCCTTCATTTTCTTCAGACGAGCGGCCTGCTCCTCCGTCTTCCTGTCTGCTACAGCCTTATATGCACTGTCACCCGCTAAATTTTCATTAATCCCGTCGCTAAACAGTACAATTATCCGCTCCCTTGACGAATCCTGGCTGTCAAACATATTTGCAGCAGCTTCCAACGCATTTCCAATATTCGTATCTATATTTCCCTGATCCTGCTGTTTCATATCCAGGAATTTCAGAACCTTCTCACTTCCCGCCTTATCCTCCATAGAGGTAAGAGAGAGCGTATCATATACATGGT
>BLMD01000138.1 GCA_011959925.1 Lachnospiraceae bacterium | reverse complement strand
TCCTGCGTCAGTCCTTCGCTAAGATAGAACGCTTGAAGGGATGGAGTTCGGGCTGGTATATATCACGGCTTATTTTGGAATAGTCGTGGCAGCCGCTATCATGTGTGTGTTGATCGGCCTGGTGTTCTATTTTATAGGAATGTCGGCCGGACAGAAGAACCGGATGGGAATGATGATGGGAATCGGATGCTGTTCGGTATTTCTGGTACAGATACTGTTCTATGTATTGGGAAATGTGGGGATTCTGCCGTTTGCAAATATGTATTGTCCATTCCTGACCTATGGAGGGACAGGGATTCTTGTGACGAATGTCCTTCTGGGGATTCTGATCAGTATATACAGGTATCAGGATGTGCCGCTTAAGATGAAGAAGAGGCGGTTCAAGTTGGAACTGTCGATGAAGCGCGTGTATTGACGGCTTGTGCAGAAGCAATACAGTTACACAGCCGCAGATAAAGTATGAAAGAAACGAAATGAAAAAAACACTTGCATATTATACATATTAGATGTATAATTATGCAAGTGTTTTTATTTGCTGTACATAGAGCAGAAGATCTTGAGGAGCCGCAGTGCGGTATAATATTTTCATTATTGACGGTAATTGCAGATAAAATCCGGGGCGATTCGTGCAAGGTTACACTGGACAATCGCTGTGATTTAGTTTATATTGACTTGAGGATACTCTTTGAAAAATGGATACGAAAGGAAACGGAATAGATGATAAAGGCAGGAATAATCGGGGCGACAGGCTATGCCGGCGGTGAGCTGGTGCGGATTCTGACAGGACACAAGGATGTTGAGATCGTATGGTACGGTTCCAGAAGTTATATTGATAAGCAGTATGCAGATGTATATCAGAATATGTTTCAGATTGTGGATGCAGAATGCATGGATGATAATATGGAAGAACTGGCCGCGCAGGCGGATGTGATCTTTACGGCAACACCCCAGGGCTTCTGTGCATCCATGATGACGGAGAAGATCCTGGAAAAGACGAAGATCGTGGATCTGAGCGCCGACTACCGGATCAAGGATGTGGCTGTTTATGAGAAATGGTACGGGATAGAGCACAAGAGCCCGCAGTTTATCGAGGAAGCGGTCTACGGGCTCTGTGAGGTGAACCGTGAGGATATAAAGAAGGCGAGGCTGGTTGCGAATCCGGGATGCTATACGACGTGCTCGATACTGACAGCCTATCCGTTGGCGAAGGAAGGGCTGATCGATATGAGCACCCTGATCGTGGACGCCAAGTCGGGAACATCAGGAGCCGGGCGCGGTGCGAAGGTTTCGAATCTTTACTGTGAGGTCAACGAGAACATCAAGGCATACGGCGTGGCTTCGCACAGACATACGCCGGAGATTGAAGAACAGCTCGGGTATGCCGCGAAGGAAGAGGTGGTGATTAATTTCACCCCGCATCTGGTCCCCATGAACAGGGGAATCCTGGTAACAGAGTATGCGTCCTTAAAAGAGAAGGTCACGTATGATGAGGTGAAGGCTGTCTATGACAGATATTATAAGAATGAGAGATTTGTCCGTGTTCTGAATGAGGGCGTCTGCCCGGAGACCAAATGGGTGGAGGGAAGCAATTTTGTGGATATTAATTTCAAGATCGATCCCAGGACGAACCGTATCATCATGATGGGCGCAATAGACAATCTGGTCAAAGGAGCGGCCGGCCAGGCGGTGCAGAATATGAATCTGATGTTCGGCCTTGCGGAGGAGGAAGGGCTCAGATTGGTCCCGATGTTCCCCTAAAGCAATTACCACATAGATTATGGGAGGTGTCTTATGATTCGAACGATGACGATGGAGGATTATGACGGAGTATATGAGCTCTGGACGAAGATACGGGGCTTTGGTCTTAGAAGCGTGGATGATTCCAGAGAGGGTGTGGCAAGATTTCTGAGACGGAATCCGACGACCAGTGTCGTTGCTGTCGAGGACGGCCGTGTGGTGGGAAGTATCCTGTGCGGTCACGACGGAAGAAGGGGCTGTCTGTACCACGTGTGTGTGGATGAGGAGTACCGGAGGCAGGGAATTGGCAAGGCCATGGTGGTGAAGGCCATGGAAGAGCTCAAAAAGGAGCAGATCAATAAGGTATGCCTGATCGCATTTACAAGAAATGATATCGGAAATGCATTCTGGAATACCATAGGCTGGACGAAGAGGCTGGACCTTAACTATTATGATTTTGTGCTGAATGAGAAGAACATAACGGCATTCAACCAACAATAAGCAGGCGGAATGATTTTCATTACATACTTAAATAGAGAAGGGAGAAATATGAGATGGAGATAATCAAAGGCGGCGTGACCGCGGCGAAGGGATACGAGGCGGCGTCGACGGCGGCCGGGATCAAGTACCAGGACAGGACGGATATGGCGATGGTGTACAGCCGGGTTCCATGTGTGGCGGCAGGGACATTTACCACCAATGTGGTGAAGGCGGCTCCGGTAAAATGGGACCAGCAGGTGGTGGCAGGCGGTGCAAAGGCTCAGGCAGTGATCGTGAATTCCGGCATCGCCAATGCATGTACAGGAGCAGAAGGGTTTGGATATTGTGAGGACACGGCGCAGGCGGCAGCAGAAGCGCTTGGGATCTCCAAAGACGGCGTGTTGATAGGTTCTACGGGCGTGATCGGCAGGCAGATCCCGATCGACAAGCTGACAGCCGGGATCAGGGTGCTTGCAAAAGAGAAGAATGATACCTTAGAGAATGGTACGGCGGCGGCGAAAGCGATCATGACGACGGATACCTGTGAGAAGGAGCTGGCGGTAACGTTCGATGCAGGCGGAAAGACGGTGACGTTAGGCGGTATGGCCAAGGGCTCCGGCATGATCCATCCGAATATGTGTACGATGCTGTCCTTTATCACGACGGATGCGGTGATCTCAAAGGAGGCGCTTCAGAAGGCGCTTAGCGAAGATGTACAGGATACCTATAATATGATATCCGTGGACGGCGATACATCTACGAATGATACGGTGATCCTGCTGGCAAACGGCCTGGCAGAGAATCCTGAGATTACAGAGGGAAGCGGGGATTACGAGAGCTTTAAGGAGGCGCTTCACATGGTCAATGAGTATCTGGCGAAGAAGATCGCAGGAGACGGAGAAGGGGCGACGGCTCTGTTCGAGGTCCGGGCAGAGGGCTGTGAGAGTGTACAGCAGGCGAAGACGCTGGCGAAGTCGATCGTATGCTCCAATCTGACGAAGACGGCGATCGCCGGACATGATGCCAACTGGGGCAGGATCCTTTGCGCTATGGGCTATTCCGGCGCGCAGTTTGATCCAGAGAAGGTGGATCTGTTCTTTGAGAGTAAGGCCGGAAGGATCCAGATCATCGAGAACGGTACGGCGGTGGATTACAGTGAGGCGGAAGCGACGAAGATACTGTCCGAGCCGGAGGTCGCAGCCATTGCAGATGTCAAGATGGGAGATCAGACAGCTGTTGCCTGGGGATGCGACCTGACACACGGGTACATTGAGATCAACGCAGATTATAGGAGTTAGACAAGTATGAATCAGTCAATGCAGAAATATCTGGACAAGGCGGAGGTGCTGATAGAAGCGCTTCCTTATATCCAGAGATTTAACCGGAAGATCATTGTGGTAAAATATGGCGGAAGCGCCATGGTAGATGAGCAGTTAAAGGAGCAGGTCATCCAGGACGTTACACTTCTGAAGCTGGTTGGATTTAAGCCGATCATTGTCCACGGAGGCGGCAAGGAGATCAGCAAATGGGTTGGAAAGGTCGGCATGGAGCCGGAATTTATCAATGGACTGCGGGTAACGGATGAAGCGACCATGGAGCTTGCGGAGATGGTGCTCGGCAAGGTGAACAAGGGGCTGGTACAGCTGGTGGAAAGCCTGGGAGTGCGCGCCATCGGAATCAGCGGGAAAGACGGCGCCCTGCTTAAGGTGGATAAGAAATATGCGGACGGCGCGGATATCGGTTTTGTCGGAGAGGTCAGAGAAGTGAATGCAGATATCCTGTACGATCTGCTGGAGAAGGATTTCCTGCCGGTCGTATGCCCGGTGGGAATGGATGATGATTACTGTACATATAATATCAACGCGGACGATGCGGCCTGTGCGATCGCGAGGGCGGTACATGCAGAGAAGCTTGCATTCCTGACAGATATTGAAGGCGTTTATAAGGATCCCAAGGATCCTTCCACCCTGATATCTGAGCTTCGGGTATCAGAGGGGAAGGTTCTGATGGAGGAAGGCTATATCGGAGGCGGTATGCTGCCGAAGCTTCAAAACTGTATCGACGCAATAGAGAACGGGGTATCCAGAGTGCATATACTGGATGGAAGGATCCCGCACTGCCTGCTGCTTGAGATATTTACGAACAAGGGTATCGGTACGGCAATGCTCAATGACAGTGAGGCGAAGTTCTATCACGGAGAATAGAAACGGAGAGCAGACAGAGAGCAGAAACGGAGAACAGACACGGAAAACAGATATTCAAGAGAAACTTTATTGTGGAGAAAAGAAATGAATCAGTATATAGAAGAAACGAAAAAAGGACTCGTCCATACATATAACCGTTTCCCTGTTGTCTTCGAAAAGGGAGAGGGTGTATACCTCTATGATACGGATGGGAAGAAATATCTGGACTTCGCTGCGGGTATCGCAGTGTGCGGGCTTGGCTATGGAAACCAGGAGTTGAACCAGGTGTTGAAGGATCAGATCGACCGTCTGACACATACTTCGAACCTGTACTATAATACGACCTGCGGTGAAGCGGCAAAAGCGCTTAGGCGCATTACCGGAATGGACCGGGTGTTTTTCACCAACAGCGGTACGGAGGCGGTAGAGGGCGCCTTGAAGTCGGCAAGAAAATATGCATTTAAGAAGAAAACGGGAAGGTATGAATTCATAGCGATGGAGAATTCCTTCCATGGGCGGAGCATCGGCGCGGTGTCTGTGACGGGAAGTGAAGCATACCGGACACCTTTTGAACCCATGCTTCCGGGCGTGAAGTTTGCGAAATTCAACAATCTTGACAGTGTGAAGGAACAGATCACGGATAAGACCTGCGCGATCATCTTAGAGCCCCTTCAGGGAGAGGGCGGGATCAACCAGGCGTCACAGGAATTCATGGAGGGTATCAGGAAGCTGTGTGATGAAGAAGGTATTCTGATGATCTGCGATGAGATACAGTGCGGTATGGGACGGACAGGTTCTATGTTCGCATGGCAGTCTTATGGTGTGAAGCCGGATATCATGGCGATGGCGAAGGCGATCGGAAGCGGGCTTCCGGTGGGTGCGTTTGCCATGACGGAAGAAACGGCCGGATATTCTCTCGAGCCGGGGGATCACGGATCGACCTATGGGGGCAATCCCCTTGCCTGCGCGGCGGTGGCAAAGACGGTGGAGATCTTTGAGCGGGAAAATATCGCAGAGCATGTGCAAAGGATCGGGGCTTATCTTGCAGAGAAGCTTGACGGGCTTGTGGCTGAAAGTGATGTGGCGGCAGAACGCAGAGGAACCGGACTGATACAGGGCATCAGGCTGACGAAGCCGGCAGGCGGGGCAATAAGCCGGGCGTTAGAGGAAGGTCTTGTAGTCATCAGCGCAAGGGATAATGTGATCCGCCTTGTTCCGCCGCTGATCATAGAAGAAGAGCATGTGGATGAGATGATCGATATATTAAGACGTGTGCTTCGGGATGTTAAAGAATGTTAGATAATATATAAAATAATATAATAAAAGACCAGTCATTGGACATACTATAGTATAGGAAAACATTTTCCAGATGAGGAGGTATGTTCAATGATTGGCTTTTTTATTGCGCTTTTATCAGGAGCGCTTATGAGCGTACAGGGAGTGTTCAATACACAGGTGACGAAGACTACCGGGATGTGGGTAAGTAACGCGTGGGTGCAGCTTACCGCGTTTGCCGTCTGTCTGGCGGCATGGCTTATCGCCGGACGCGACAACGTGATGACACTGGCAAAGGTAGAGCCGAAATATGTGCTTCTTGGAGGCGTGATCGGCGCCGGGATCACGCTGACAGTCATCAAGAGCATGGAACAGCTTGGCCCGGCAAAGGCGGCGCTTCTTATTGTAATAGCCCAGTTGATCGTTGCATATGTTATAGAGCTTATGGGGCTTTTTGGGGTGGAGAAGGAGCCGCTTGAGTGGAGAAAGGTAATCGGTATGGGAATTGCGCTGATTGGAGTTGCAATTTTTCAATGGAAATAGTACAATGGATATTGAACATGTAGTGGCATCAGCCATTGCATGGGGCATATATGGGGTATTTACAGTTTCGACAGACTGTAAAGGAGTTTTATATGTGCGATCAGATGCAAGAGAAGCTTCATGCTGTACGGGTGATCCTCGCAGTGCTTTCCGTGGTGATATCTGCCGTGGTTTCCGGCTGTGCCGGAGGGCAGGAAAGAGATGGAGGAGAGCTCGTGGAAGTAACTGAAGAAAAAGTAACTGAAGATAAGCCGAAGGAAGAAGCCAAAGAAACTAAAGAAGCTGGAGACTCTGGAGCGGAAGGCGGAAAGATAAGAGAAAGTGTGCCGGAAGAGACGGGGACTATCTATGTACATGTCTGTGGTGAAGTGGCCAGCCCGGGAGTATATGAACTCCCGGCAGGAAGCAGGCTGTACGAAGCGGTTGCGGCCGCAGGCGGTCTTCTTGACAGCGCGGCGGGAGAACGGCTGAATCAGGCCGCAGAAGCCGGTGACGGACAGCAGATTTATGTGCCGTCAAGGGAGGAAGCCGCCCTTGGTTTAACAGATGCTCCGGCCGGCTTGGGCAACATGCCGGAGGGCATGGCAGAGGATGGAAGGATCAGCCTGAATACGGCGTCGAAGGAACAATTGATGACACTGAGCGGTATCGGTGAGGCGAAGGCTGCGTCGATTATCAGTTACAGGGAAGAGCACGGCGGTTTCCAGCGGATTGAAGAACTGATGGAAGTCGAAGGGATTAAGGAAGGCGTATTTAATAAAGTCAAAGACCAGATCAAGATATAACCTGGTGATTAGTGTTGAGGGAGAGCGTAGATGAGCAGAAGGGTATTGGTTGTTGATGACGAGAAGTTAATCGTGAAGGGAATCCGTTTCAGCCTGGAACAGGACGGTATGAAGGTCGACTGTGCATACGACGGGGAAGAGGCGCTTAAGCTGGCGAAAGAGAATGCTTATGACATGATTCTTCTGGATATCATGCTGCCAAAGCATGACGGATTTGAAGTGTGCCAGCAGATCCGGGAGTTTTCGGATGTACCGGTGGTGATGCTGACGGCCAGGAACGACGATATGGATAAGATCCTTGGACTGGAATACGGAGCGGATGATTACATAACGAAGCCATTCAATATCCTGGAAGTGAAGGCGCGCATCAAGGCGATCATGCGGCGCACCGGCAAGAGAAACCAGAGCCAGGTGAACGACAAGATGATCGTTAAGGGCAGTATGAGGATCGACTGTGAGAGCCGGCGCGTCGTCATAGACGAGAAGGAAGTGAACCTGACTGCGAAGGAATTCGACCTCTTAGAGCTGCTTGCCATGAATCCGAACAAGGTCTACAGCCGGGAGAATCTGTTGAACATCGTATGGGGATATGAGTATCCCGGATGAAGCAGAGTACGTTACCATGACGTTCGAGAAGGGAGTACCAAAGAGTGTTAACGGAGTAGAGATGAAGGTATCCGACATTATCCGTAAGTTAAATGAGCTTGGCGGAAAGCATGGGATCGGTATCTGCGATATCGTCGAGAACCGTGTTGTCGGCATGAAGTCCCGCGGAGTATATGAGACGCCCGGCGGAACCATCCTCTATGAGGCGCATCAGCAGTTAGAGGAGCTGGTATTAGACCGAGCCACATATGAGGTGAAGGAAGAGATGGGCAACAAGCTGTCCCAGATCGTATATGAGGGAAAATGGTTCACTCCGCTGCGCGAGGCTGTTCAGGCATTCGTTGAAAGCACGCAGAGATATGTGACCGGCGAAGTGAAGTTCAAGCTCTATAAGGGAAATATCATCAAGGCCGGCACAACCTCTCCTTATTCACTGTACAGCGAGTCACTTGCAAGCTTCACCACCGGCGATTTGTATGATCATCACGACGCCGACGGATTCATCAATCTGTTTGGACTTCCGCTTAAGGTGCGCGCAATGAAGATGCAGGAGACTGGGGAACTGTCAAAGTAAACAATTAAAGTACATTCTTACTAAATCTTTACGTATACAAAGCGAGGGCGTTGCAAAACCATCAAATCAGATGATTTTGCGGCGCCCTCTTTCTTATTTCAATTTTCTCTTGCCAGGATTACCTTCCAGCTTCTTAACCGCTGTAGGATCCCTATTACTAATGTGACCAACTTATCCTGCATAGTCTTTCCATCTTCTATCGCCTGTTTCTTTAATCTGTCCTTTACGGATATAGCGTTTATCATACCAGCACCTCTAGATACTTTTTCATTACCTCTCCACATTTAAGCATCTCCGCATATCTGATCAGCCTATTCAGATTACGGTCCCTCCGATGCAGATAGGTTGTAAGGACTTCTTTGGTTTCTTCAATTCCTATTTTTTCCCTGTAGAAAACGATATCAACAACAGTTTTCTCGATATCATAAATACGAAATCTGTTATTTCCATCCTCTACGGTCTCGATACCAACATCAAATCGGTCATCTGTAAAATAGCATACATTCAGTTCCGGCCAATCCGGTAATGTTGATACCTTTGCTTTTCTTGGAATTGCTACATCAATGGCATCTAGGCGATAAGTAGACAGATTATAATACGTGGCTGCACTTAGCAGACAAACCACTCCATCTGGTACAAATGCATAAGCATAGTAGAAATCTGATTCCTCACCATTAAAATTTGCATTTTCATAATATTTTTTATTCAGTTTTATCAGGAGCCCCTGGTCAACCATCTGATTGATTTTATAATACGAAAAACCTTTATCTTTCAGCTCTTGAACTGAAAAAATCATTTGGTCATTGGAAATCTGTGCCGTCTTTGTCATCTCTCTCACCTCAATTCCAGTATATCCAAATTCGTGATAATTATTTAAATAATTTTCGGCACTTTATTATTTTGCCGAATTTCATTTAAATTGTAATAAACATTTCACGACTTGTCAATGGATTTTCAGTGAACTGCCCCCATATTCAGTTTCGTGGCTGCACACGCCCCCATCCGTCGTTCTATAGGAGCTCTACCCCCAGACCTCCCGCATCACCCGCTCTGCATTACCGCCCCAGATCAGATCCAGCTGATCCTCCGATACCCCGGCTTTCTTAAGAGCGCTCCACAGCCGTTCCATCTTAGAGACATCCGGAATCTCCAGCACTCCTTCTGCGTCAAATCCGTCAAAATCCGTCCCGATTGCCGGAAATCCGGTTCCGCCAACCCGGATCATATGCAAAATATGCGCCGTCATGGAATCAACCGTAGAGTCTTCCCGTGCCGTATCCGCTTCATTCTCCTTTCCCGTACCAAGGAACGCCCCGTAGAAGTTCAACCCGGCAACACCTCCGGTCTTTGCAAGCTTCCTGATCATCTCATCCGTCAGGTTTCTTGGATGTTCACAGAGTGCACGGCAGTTGGAATGGGAAGCCGCGACCGGTTTCTTTGAATACTTGAGAACATCAAAGAACGTTCCGTCCGAGGCATGGGAGACATCGACGATCATGCCAAGCTCATCCATCCGCCTGACCACATCGATCCCGAAGGGTTTCAATCCCCGGCTCATCTTATCCGCCTCTCTGCTGTTCGGATATCCTATACAGTTCTCATAATTCCACATAAGCGTCATCAGACGGATACCATTCTCATACAATGCATCCAGACGATTTATCCTGTCACATAAGACACCGCCCTCCTCCACTGTAAGGACCGCAGAAATCTTTCCCTCTCTGCTATTCTCCTCAACTTCCTGATAAGCCCGTGCAAGTCTTATATGGTCCGGGAATCTCTCCGTCTGGCGCTTAAGACATGCGATCATGTCCTGCACACGCCCATAGCATCCCTCATATCCGTCTGCGTCCTCAAAGTCCTTAAGACAGGTAAAACACGCGAAAAACTGGGCCTTCGTCCCCGCCTCCTTCATAAAAGGAATGCTGACGCTGCAATGGTTCTCCATCAGATCGCCGTCCTTTTCCATATCCATCAGTTTCCATAAAGTATCACAATGCATGTCAATCAGTTTCATATCTTCTGCCTCCGTTTCATAACTTCTACAGTAAGTATATATTTTCCCAGGTAAAATGTACACCTTTATCGGCAAAATAAAACAGTTTCAGTTACAAAAGGAGGCTTTTTATGAAACCAATCATCGGCGTTATATCCTGCGGTACGGCGGACCAACGGCAGTTCATGCCCCAGACCTACCTGCGGGCTGTTGAAAGAGCAGAGGGGATTCCTATCATCCTCCCCTGCACATCGAACGAAGATGCATATACCTATTACGGAAGGCAGTGCGACGGATTCCTCTTCTGCGGCGGAGACGATGTAACGCCCCTTCTGTTCGGAGAGGAGTTGATGACCGACCGCGGCCGCACAGACCTTCTCACAGACCGCTTCCACCTTTCCCTGATGAAATATGTGCTGCCGCTGAAGCTCCCGATCCTTGCCGTCTGCCGGGGGATGCAGATTCTCAACATCGCCCTTGGCGGCACCATCTATCAGGATATCTCCATGCGCTGGCCCGCGTCGCTAAACCACATGCAGTTGTCTCTGAAACGGTCGGATCCCAGCCACGAGATTACCGTGCAAAAGAATAGCATACTATATAATATTATCGGCGAACACGAGATGGTAAACAGTTTCCACCACCAATGCATTCGTGAATTGGGTAAGAATCTCAAGACTTCCGCCACAGCCTCCGACGGTATCATAGAGGCTATCGAATCAGATACTCTTCCGTTCGTGATCGGCGTCCAATGGCATCCGGAATGTATGACAGAATCCTCCGCATCCATGCAGGAACTCTTTCTTACATTTATTGAAAAATCAAAAAACGCAAAAAATATACAGTATATTTCCTCAAAACCACGGACATAATATTCCCGAAGCAATCGCCGTGCAGACATTACACGGCGTTCAAGCTCCCACAAAAAGTCACAGAAGTGACCAGTTATATCTACAAAAAAGGAGGAAACAGACATGGCCGAATTATCCGTACTCGACTTACAGAACCTGCGTCACCTGATCGGAGGTTACACTACCTGCCACTGTAAATTGCAAGATTACGCATCCCAGGCACAGGATCCCGAAGTAAAGAAACTTTTCCAGGATGCCGCAGATTCCGCAATGAAGAACAAGCAGGACCTAATGAAATTCTTATAGGAGGAAAGCAGACATGTTAGATGAGAAGACAATGGTAAGCGACGCCCTCACCGGCGTCAATGGCGAACTAACCCGTTTTGGCGAGATGATCCCGCAGACAGAGAACAAAGAATTGAAGCAGTGCTTAAAGCAGATGAGAAACGAGTGTGAGATGTCTCAGGAAAAGCTTTATCAGGTTGCCCGCGAGAAGAGCTATTATGTTCCGGCGGCAAAGGCTTCCCAGCAGGAGATCGATCATGTGAAGTCTGTCTTAAGCGGCGGCTCCATGAAATAAGTTCCATCCTTTAGAAACAGCTCTGAATGGTTCAGGCGGAAGAGGCGCGCACCGACAGCACGTCTCTTCCGCCTTTCCTGTTCCTCTCCTACGCACTCCTCTCAAACTGTGAATTATACAGTTCTGCGTAGAATCCGTCCTGAGCCAGCAATTCTTCATGATTTCCCTGCTCGATGATATCTCCGTCCTTCATGACCAGGATCAGATCCGCGTCCCGGATCGTAGACAGCCGGTGCGCGATAATGAAGCTGGTCCTTCCCTTCATCAGATTATCCATCGCTTTCTGGATCCGCACCTCCGTGCGCGTATCAACCGAGCTGGTCGCCTCGTCCAGAATCAGGATCTTCGGATCTGCCAGGATCGCCCGGGCAATGGTAAGAAGCTGTTTCTGCCCCTGCGACACATTGCCTGCCTCCTCATTAAGCTCCATACCGTATCCGCCCGGAAGCGTCTGCACAAACCGGTGCACATAGGCCGCCTTCGCCGCCTCCTCCACCTCTTCACGCGACGCGTCAAGTTTCCCGTAACGGATATTATCCTCGATGCTTCCCTGGAACAGCCAGGTATCCTGCAATACCATCCCGAACATCTCTCTTAACTCGCTCCGGTTAAAGTCCCTGATATCGTGTCCGTCTACCTTGATCGCACCACTGTTGACATCATAGAAACGCATCAGAAGCTTGACTATGGTCGTCTTTCCCGCGCCTGTAGGCCCGACGATGGCGATCTTCTGCCCCGGTTCCACCTGTGCGCTGAAATCATGGATGATCGTATGCTGTGGATTGTATCCGAAGCGTACATGGTCGAATTCTACACGGCCTTCCAGTCCTTCTATAGAAACCGCGTCCGGCACCGTCTGGTCCTCCTCCTTTTCATCCAGGAATTCAAACACACGCTCCGAAGCCGCCGCCGTGGATTGAAGCATATTCGCCACCTGCGCCGCCTGCTGAATCGGCTGGGTAAAGTTACGCACATACTGGATAAACGACTGGATATCTCCGACCTCAATCGTCTTCTTCATCGCCAGATATCCGCCAAGGATCACTACCGCCACATAGCCGAGATTTCCTACAAACTGCATGATCGGCATCATCATTCCGGACAGAAACTGGGATTTCCACGCCGACTCACACAGGATATCGTTGTCCCTGTCAAATTCCGCGATCACATCCGCTTCTTTATTGAACGCCTTAACAATATTGTGTCCGCCGTACACCTCTTCCACCTGTCCGTTCACATGCCCCAGATATTCCTGCTGATCCTTAAAATACTTCTGGGAACGCTTCACAATGGCCGAGATAAATCCCACGGATACCGGAAGGATCAGAAGTGCGATCAGCGTCATCAGCGGGCTGATACTCAGCATCATGACCAGCACGCCGATGATGGTCGCAGTCGAGGTGATCATCTGCGTCGCGCTCTGGTTCAGGCTCTGGCTCAGCGTATCCACGTCATTGGTAATCCTTGAGAGAATCTCGCCATGGGAAATCTTATCAAAATAATCCATCGGCAGACGCTGGATCTTCTCCGAGATCTCCCTGCGCATACGATAGGTCATTTTCTGCGATATGCCCGTCATGAGATATCCCTGGATAAACGAAAACAGCGCGCTGCATACATACAGTCCCAGCAGAAATACCAGAATACGCCCAATCCTGCCGAAATCAATCCCGGCTCCTCCCGACACCTTTCCTACCAGGCCGTTGAACAGCTCCGTCGTCGCCTTTCCGAGAATCTTAGGCCCCGCTATATTGAACACCGTACTCCCGACCGCGAACAGCACAACGAAGAAAATCGCCGCCTTAAACTCACCAAGATACGACATTAATTTCTTCATCGTCCCTTTAAAGTCCTTGGCCTTCTCCCCCGGCATCCCGGGGCCGTGTCCCATCGGACCTCCGTGCCTCATACCCTGTCTCGCCATATCAGCCCACCTCCTTCATATCCTGCTCCAGTTCCTTTTCTGACAACTGGGACGACGCAATCTGGTAATATTCCTCACAATTCCTCAACAGCTCCTTATGTGTGCCCATTCCGGCAATCCTGCCGTCATCCAGCACGATGATCTGCTCCGCGTGCAGAATGGTACTGATCCTCTGGGCCACGATAAGCACCGTACTCTCCTTCGTCCGTTCTTTCAGGGCATTCCGAAGCTTCACGTCCGTCTTGTAATCCAGCGCCGAAAAGCTGTCGTCAAAAATATAGACGGACGGATGCTTCGCGATCGCCCGCGCGATAGACAGCCTCTGCTTCTGCCCGCCGGACACATTGGAACCGCCCTGGGCGATCGGGCTTTCATACTGCTCCTTCTTCTCTTCGATGAACTCCGACGCCTGGGCAATCCCTGCCGCC
>BLMD01000137.1 GCA_011959925.1 Lachnospiraceae bacterium | reverse complement strand
ACATTTTATAAAATGATTTAAATGTGCAGCAGAGATTCTTAAGTTTATGATGTTGTGCTAAGCCGGTGGTTCTGATTCTATATAATCACGAAATATAATGGAACGAATGAAGGGGGGCTGTCTGCTTGTTTGTTTCATACTATAAGATCACTCTTCTTGGTTCTCTGTATTGGATTTCGGTTTCGATCGTGATTCCAGGTTCTGCCTGGACAATGATACGGTTAGTGCCGTCTGTCAGACGCAGAAAATGCCAGTTGAACATACTCGGGTTCGGAAGAGGAACAAAATTCTCTCCGTCTTTTAAGAAAACCGTATCTGCGTCTGCGTCCATGATAAATTCCCAGGTTCTGCCTGCTTCCAGGTTTTTGAATTCCGTTTCCGGATGGTTCGGATCGTTTTCATTGCGGATTTTAAAGTTTCCCGTGCACTTGAAAGTGATACGGGGCAGGATATAGGTGTTTACATCGCTTTGGAGCCGAAATTCCAATGGTCCGGAGGAAGCGCTTAACGTCGCTTTTTGTCTGAGGATTCCGGTAAATCCATAGGCGCAGTCGCTTGTTACAGTCAGGTCAAATCCTGCCGTCTGCCCTAAGATCTGATGGGGCTGCATATTTATAAATGCATAATAAAAAATGTCTTCATAGCCCTCCTGGCAAAATTGGAACAGCCGGTAGCCGTCTCTTTGCAGAAGCCATTTGGCGATCCGACTTTCTTCATATTGCGTAAAATAGAGATCCGTGTTTTGATCCGGATCTTTGCATATGGAAAAATGCCATTCGATTACAGGATTTGACTGTATGCCGTAAAAGGTAAAACGGTCTCTGCCGGGCGTTTGTATGACATCGTATTCAATCTCGCCTCCGGAAGCCGCTTCAGGGCTTCCGTCAAAAGAGCAGATCATCAGTCCGAAATCGCTTGCGTGCTGACGATCAAATAAAAAATCTGTTGCAAACATGTTTGTTCACCGCCTTTTTTAGTTTGCTTGTTTTAAGAGTTTGTCGAGTTCTATTTTGTATTGGTTTTTCAGATTGTCAAATTCTTTTAATTTTTGCTTGTAAGACACTTTAAGCTGATCCAGGCTGGCGATGAGCCTGTCGTACTCCTCTTTGTAGTCCTCCAGTTCGTGCAGAGATGTCCGCAACCGCTGGTTTTCCTGTTTTAAGCGTTTATTTTCGGTAAGAAGGATCTGTAAAGTATCTTGTTGTGCACTTTGTTTAAAAAACATGCTGATCGTCTCCTTTTTGTTTTTTATGATAGATTGCTTTTAAACTTTTCCAGGTTTCTGTTACCGGAAAGTTTATTTGTAGTCATGTTATGCATCATTCCTTCAAATTTTTGGCTGTATTGCATATCATGGAATAGTTTGGTTTTAAATTCTTCATAATTAGTCACATTTGGAAGGGATAACGTGTGGATGTGTATGGTGCGGTCTCCATACCGTTCTTCGGAAATGGAATGGATCTGGCGGGCGGATTTTGGAGCCATAAGTATTCGGCTGTCGTTTGTGAGAGCGGCAGCCAGTTCCGGAAGCCGGTTTGTAAGTTTTAGTAAAAGTTCCATCTGAGCAGCCGTTAAAATGCCTTCCCCGTTTTTTACGCTGGCGATTCCGTCGTCTCCGTTTCTTTTCACTTGCTTTTCGATGTCTTCGACGGAAATGACACCACCCTTTTTAAATCCCGGGAGTTTAATGGATTTTAACTTCTGATAAAGTTTCTTCTGTTTCCCGTCTCCGTCGTATGTTACGCCCAGATTTTTGGCAAGACCTGCAAGATCCTTATCGGACAGAATTTTTTTGCTTCCGCTGTATGAACCGGATTTATTGTGATAAATGGCTTTATTGACGGCAGAGAGTTCTTCTGGTTTCTTTTTTGTAGATTTGGCATGTTTTTTAATGAAGCTTTTTGCCGTATCCCGCAGGCTTGCCTTGTTTGGCTTGACTTGAGAGGCAGGGGTAACAGAAGGGCTGTCGATAGAATACTGCATTCTTTGATATGCGGATAGATCGGGGGTTGGATTAGTGGATGGAGAAGAACTTCTGTTCGCTTGTTGTTCCTGTGTTTTCTCCTTCTTTTCCTGTTCTTCCGTTATTTTTTTGATTAGCTGATCGACACTGTCGTTTAGTTTTCCGGAGAGAACTTCTCCAAATTCCATCACATAGCCGTTTTTCTCAAGGATCTGGTTGATGTAACCGGCAATTTCAGCGGTATTTTCATTGGAGAGATTGAGTGCCTCTGTTACGGCTCCGTTGAAATCGTCTATTTTCTGCGTGATAGCCTCTTCATATTCCTGATACAGCCGATCGAGCAGATCCTGCTGGTCGGATAAAGCACGGTCTTCTTCCATATCTTTTAGATCCTGTTTGCTGCGGTCGAGTTCGGCTTGGAGTTTCTGCAGGCGGGCGCGGCCTTCTTCAGACGTGTCACCGGAGTAGGCGGTGATCTGTTTTTGAATATTGGAAATATTAGTTGTTTTTTCCTGCAGAGATCTCTGGTAACTACGGAGGTCTTTTTCAGAATTTAAAGCTTTTTTCTTTGCATCGATAAGTTCTTTGACCGAATCAAGTTCTGCTTTATATTTATCTTTCATCATGTCTGCCATGGCAGATTCGGCG
This sequence comes from Lachnospiraceae bacterium, assembly GCA_011959925.1. Classification (GTDB taxonomy): domain Bacteria; phylum Bacillota; class Clostridia; order Lachnospirales; family Lachnospiraceae; genus Roseburia_B. The sequence goes on along the minus strand of BLMD01000137.1, from coordinate 72,654 downwards.
CTATAGGTTTCTTTGAGGCTGCTTTGCCATTTGGTGTAGGTTTCCGAAATCTTTTCTTCCAGATTATCTAAGGAATTGAATTCCCAGTCTCCGAATTTGTAGGAACCGTCACTTTGTGCTCCGTTTGCTTTTACCTGCTGAAGCTCTTTTAACAGGGCTTCCTGCCTGCCGGATTCATGTTTAGAAGTCTGATAGCCGACAGAAATGGAGGCAAGTTTTGCTTTGCCTGCTTCTGTGAACTGTCCGGTTTTGCTGTCGGTCATTTTTTCATGGGAGAAAAGACCCTGTATAAACTCCTGTTCCGTTCCAATTCTGCCGATGGATGCCGAGAGATCGTCAAACCGGTCAAACCGGAGTTTTAAAATAGCATCATTCATACTATAAATTTCTTTTTGGCAGTCAGTAATCGAGGATGCTACCTGTTGAATTTTGTCTTTTGCCTCATACCATTCGTCGGTGTTTGGTTTGATTGCTGCAAGGCTCTTGTTTAAAGCGTTATATTGATCCTGGTACTGTGCGAGCTCTGCCGCATAATTTTTTTTCTGTGATTGATACAAAGATGCGGTTACTTTTTTTCCGGCAGCCGTGAGCAGTTCCATTTCATTATTTTTTTCCGTGATGGTATGTCCGATTCCCTGAAGTCTTTTTTCGTAATCATCCGAAATATTGTCGAATTTGAGCTTTGCGGATTCTACTTTCCATGCGTCAAAGTCTTGCTTTGCCATATCACGCTCATATTTTGCCTTTGTTTTTGTTTTCAGGGCGGCGTTATATTTAACGGCTGCATAGTAGCCTTTTGATCCTTCTTTAAACATGGAGAGATCAATTTCTTTTCGGTTTTTTACGGCCTTTTTTATTTTTTTCTTTTGTTTTTTATTGAGACCATTTCCAGACAGTGTGTCGTCTTGTTTCAGGTTTTTTGCAGTTGATTTTAAATTTTTTCTTGATTCCTTTAATGCTTTTTTCTGTGTTTTGAAAATTTTCTTTTCATTTTTATCTTTTTTTTTGAGGAGGGAATTTTTTGCTTCGGAACCGATGGCGTTGGCGATCTGCTTATCTAAAAGTGAGATGGAGTCATTGAACAGCGCAATTTTATCTGCGGCTTGTTCTAACGGAAGGTTATAGAGTTTTTCGGCTGTTTCCAGAAAAGCAGCTGCGGCTTCTTCGGCTTTTTCGTACCATTCCTGATAGCTTGTAATTTTTCCTGCCAGTTCTTCGTTAGTGACGGTTTCCAAATCAATGCTGCCGTTTCTTACTTTTTGGGCGTAATCGGGGCTTAAGCCGACTTCGTTTGCTTTATTGTTATAAGTCTCGTACGATTGCCGGTAAGTATCCAGTTCTTGTTTCATTGAGTTGGCTGCTCTTTTGTAATATTTTGTAATAAAACGTGCAGTCAGGGCAGTTTCTGCTTGTTTGAGCCATTTACTAAATACACCCTGCAGGTTTTTGACCCGGCGTTCCAGCCAGTTAAATAGCTGGGAAAAGGCTTCTTGTGTTTTTTTGGCAGAATCTCTGGCGGCTGTTTCAGATGCTTTGGCGGCTGAGGAGTTGGTATGGGAAGAGGACGAAGTCAGCGAGCTGCCGATTGTATGCATAAAATCCAGGTTTGTTTTCGTAGAGGTATTCCCCATACTGTTGAATGCCGGATAAACCGTACCTTTTGCGTGTGCGCCGATGAGTGTTCCCCTGCCTGTGGTATAGCCGTATTTCTTTAATTGTTTCATCTGTCTGTGGTTGAAGATGATATCCCCGCGTCTTAAATTTAAAAATTGTGCGCCTCCATGGATGGTCATCAATTTGCCGTTTCTGACAAGACCTTCTTCTCCAAGTTCATTGACTAACGCTTTTTCGTTTGTCCGGATGGAGACGTTTGCAGGAGTACCTTGTGAAAATGCATGGAAAGTTCCGTCTGCTTTTGCTTTCTTTTTTTTCCCTTTAGAAAAAAATGTCTGGGTTAATTTTCCTAACAGTGATGGAGACGAATTGTTTTTTTCCGTATCTGATAAAACTGCGGTATAATAAACCTTACCGGATAAGGGAGGGGGAACGGCGGTTTCTGCTTTTGAGAAATCCGGCTGATAAGTCAAAACAGCATTTTTTTGTATTGGTAAGGAATCGATGGTTTCGGCAGAATTTTTTGTGTTTTCTAAATTTTCCCGGAGCTCTTTTTTTTCATTTTTTGCTGTTTTTATCGCAGTATGAATGGTATAGATTTCCTGGGAACTGGAAGCGTGGGGCAGAGATTCCTCAAGCCTTTTTATTTCTGTATCCAGTTCGTCTATATGAAACTGGATTCTGATTTCTAAAGGCTCCTTGAGAGCATTCATCTGCTCCTGAATCGTTCTTAATTTTTCGGCTGCCGTATCATAGGTGACGGTCCCTGTTTCGGAAGATTCCATAATCTTCATTTGAGCATTTGCTTCGTCTTGCAGAGCCTGATACTGTTCTATATCATTGTTTAGAATGCTTCTTCCAAGGCTTGTCCCATATTCCGGAGTATAGCTTTGATCGAAATATCCAAGTGAATTGAGATACTCTTGAATGGAATCGAATTCTTCTTTCAATCTTTGATAGGGCTCGGATGAAATCGGAAGGTTCATCATTTTTTCTTCCAATGTACTTGCCTGTCCCAAAAGAACGTCTATGCTACCGGTGATGTCATTGTCGTCAAAGCCGAGCGTTTGCTTTAGGTAATCGGCAAAAGACTGACCAGAAGATTCTTCGGAATCCTTAAACGAGGCATATGCTTCCTGGATAGAATTTGTAGTTTCTTCTGTAAATTGGTTATATTTTGTTTTTGCAGCATTTAGATCATTGGATAATTTCAGATATTCCTTGCTTGTCTGATCGGATACTTCATCCAGCGCTTCCTGCGTTAGTTTGACATTGGATAGCAGGGACTGGTATTCTTCCAGGGTATTTAAATGGTGGCTTTCAAAAATTTCATTACCGTTAAAGCCATACTGGTTTGACATCTGTTTTAATGCATGGAACATTTCTTCGCTGATTCCCAACTGTTTCGCCCAGTCTGAATCTGCTTTTGGCGCGTCGCCTGATGCCATAATTTTTTCAACTTCCTGGAACAGCCGGGATGCGCTTTTTGCATTATTTTCATCAAACAATGGAGCAATTGAATTGAGAAATTCGTCGATTACTTTTTGGTATTCATCAATATCTTTTGCTTCTAATGCTTTTTTATATGTTGCATCGTCCATAAGGAACATGGTAGATTCCTGAAACTCATCGCGGTTATATTTCCGGTAATTTTCACTGTTTTCGTTGCCGGAGTATTCTTTCATAACCTGATATGCCTGTTCGGCAGTATCATACATGTCCTGGTCATTTGTGGACTGTGCGTCTGTAAAGCGTGAGAATGCGTCTGAAGTGTTGTTGATAGAATTTGCCAGAAGTTCATATTGCGTAATTTCGGACTGCAGCACGTCAATATTATCATAGTTTGATTTGATAGTATCCAAGAGTGTGCCGTTGTAATTTTCAATGTTATTGCTCCACTGCACCCATTCCTGTTTTTTTAGGGCAAGAGCCTGCAAGATGGCTTCCCTGGTATCCATTTGACGGGATTTGGCTACCTGTTCCAGCTTTGCCGTATTCACAGTGATCAAACCGTTTTCTGTTTTTATAGCTGCGGCATATTTGGAAGAGCAGGAGAGCAGTTTTTCATACGTCCCCTGCTGGACATTTCCGGTATCCGAGAGAATTTCTTTGAGAAGCGCATATTCCTCATTCAATCCCATGATATGCGAGTCTCCGTTTTCATAGCCGTTGACCGCATTTTTGGCGTCTGTTAATGAAAGAAGACCTTTATTTGCCGTTGGATCTGCCAGTTCTTCTCTGTATGTTTTGATAACTGAGATCAGGTCTTCCAATGTCAGGCCGTTTTCTGTTAAATAAGAATTGATATCTGAAAAATTTCTGGACAATTGATCCTGTGTTAATTCGCCTGCGTCAATTAAGCTGACCAGTTCTTCACGGGTTTGTGTCAAGGCATCGCTGTTGATGAAGTTGATCAGGTTTTCTCCCGGCGATAACAGAAGATTGTCTATTTCGCTTAGCTGAAAGTGAATCTTGTCAAGTTCCGGTGAAGATTCGCCTGAAGCCGAGAGATCATCTGAAAATCCCTGCAATTCTGTTCGATTTTCGATGAGTTTATCCTTTAGATTCGATAATTCCTTATTATATTGTTCCAGATCTTTGGCGTTATTATTTTGGATCGCTTTTTTCTTTTCCGAGGAATAATACTCGTATTTTGCAATCAGGTTGGCAAGGGAGTCCGATTCTTTACTCAATTCTGTATTCTGGCCGGGAGCGTATGGTTGGGAAGAAGGGGTGGAATCGCCGGTTAAATAAGAGGATGCCGGCTTTGGTTTTTCCGGTCCGTTTTTATAGAGTTCTCTATACCGATTGATGTTTTCTTCTGTTGCAGAAGAGTATTTTTCGCCGTATTTTTCCTTTGTTAAATCGGCAACCGTTTGAAGCCCGTCCTGTTCCTGCTCCTGCAAATACTGCTGCCGGATTTTTAATTCTTTGTTCTGGTCTTTTAGGCGCTGCAGATCTTCTTTGTCCGTAATAGACAGGGAAGACGGGTCCATGGATTGCAGTTCTTTGATGCTGTTATTGTTCTGGTTGATTTCATCTTCAATCGAGGACAGTTCAGACTGCGTTTCTGCTAATTCTTCTTTTGCATTATCCAGTCTGTGGATATAATCATCAATTGCGGTAACGGCAAATTGAAGCGCCTGTGTGACCGCCCATGACACGAACATATTTCCGGCGGTAGCAAGGGACTGCAGCGCAAATTGACCTGCTTTGGCTGAAAGAGTGGACTTACCCAGTTCAGCTGTCAGCTGTGACAGATCTCCTTTGTTTTTTAAGCATTGCTGGGCTTGTTGTTTGGCGGCTGCAGTGCATCCGGTCATATGTAACTGCCATGCTTGGGCGGTAGTGGAACCGTTTTTCATCGCCTGGTCCATCTGCGATATGGCTGCAATGTCTTTGTTTGTTACATGGCTGCCGCTGAATAAACTTGTGACAATTCCCTGGCCGGAAGCATGATCGCGTTTGATATTGTTCAGAGATTTGTTGAAAAAAGTTATTTTACCTGCGGCTGATTCGTCGGAAGGCTGTTCCGTTGTTTTGAATATCGTACAATCGTTTTCTCTGTTAGAAAGAGAGAAGTTATGCTGAAGTTTGGGTATCAGCAGACCCAGTACCGAGCGCATATTATCATGGTATCGTTTCATATAACCATGACCGGGAGTTGTCGCTGCTGTGAGGGCTTCCTTTTTGTAAGAAAGGCTGTCCCTGCGGATTGTTCCAGTGGCCGGATTGTGACTTCATTTTGAGAGTACCGGTCAGTGTAGGAGTTTTCCCGCATATTGTCCCTTCGTTTACCGGCATGTATTGCATGCCGGGCAATAAAAAACTTATGTATCCATAAGAACCTGTATTGCTGTCGGCATATTCAAATCAGAATTAAGTCCAAACATTTTAGGACTACCGACGTTTTTTAATCCGGAAATCAAACCGGCGCCGACACCGATACTGCCAAAAGAACCCAGGGCGTCAGTTGCCGTGTTGAGAACAGATAAGAGACCCTGAAAGCTGTTTATTATGGTAAGTACCGCATCGGAATTCGCGATATTTCCGACCGTATCTGTCCATGTATTCGATAATTTAGTTAAAGAACCTTCCCAACTGTCTGTAGATTTCATAGCTTCATTCATGGCGGTTCCTTCGGCATTTTCGTAATCCCCGATCATTTTTTCATAGAGATCCCAGTTAGAAAGAATGCCGGAGAGTACATCACTTCTGTAGTTTCCTCCAATATCGGATAGGATGCCTGCTTTTTTTGAGGAACCGTCCGGCAGGGAATTATAGACCTGCGCGAGTTCTTTTAAAATTTCCATCGGATTTCTCAGGTTTACCATACCGTCTTTCACATAGGTCAGTTCTACGCCTACGTTTCGGCAGCGTTCTTCGACTTTTGTCAAAGCCCTTTCATCCAGGAATTCGCTTCCGAATCCGGTTTCACCTTTCGTTTTCTGCAGGCTCATGATAATGCCGTTGAGGGCGCGCCCTACTGTTTCACCGGATTCTTGTGTAGATGCAATTCCGGTTCCGAATAGTGCCGTCATTTCGTCTTCTCGGATGCCGAAATTTTTTAAATTACTGGCGGAAGCTTTTGTGGCATTTAACAATTCATCCATACTGACGGCATTTTGGTCCGTTACTTTTTTCTGGGCGTCCAGAAGCGAAGTTAATTTTTCTACATTTCCGGAATACTGGTATGCGGCGTCGGAAGCGGTGATGTAGTCTTTTGCAAGATCGGCGTCAAACCCCTTGGTATTTTGTGCCATCAGGCTAAGCTCTGCCAGCTGATCCGGATTTTTGTAACCGGCGCCTGCCATTTCCTTAACTTCCGTCAGATAATCGGCGGCTTTTCTTCCGTATTTACCGGCGGTTTCAAAAGAATGGCTGCTTAAATCATTCATTTGTTTTGTCGTCAGGTTATTGAGTTTACTTATCTCAGTAATGATCGTATTGATTTCTTTTAATTCGTCTAATTCCGGTATGGCATTGTTTAATACAAATTCTTTGATTTTGTCTGCAAATTCCGGTAAATTTTTTGCTTTTGTTAAAATCTCGATCAAGTTAAAAAAATTGTCCATGAATTGGATACCTCCTTACTAAGACAAAAAGAATCTGAGGGGATCCCCAGGTTCTTTTTGCCTATCCATTGATTTGTCATTTTATTCGTGCTGAAAAGCCGGTATATCATGTGAGCTTTCTATGTTCAGCCGGCAGAGCCATTCAAAAAGCGTTTCCTGTTCCATGCTGCCGGCAAAGGACCTCTGCCGTTCGGTATTGTAAGCTTCCAGAACGGCTTGTCTGGGAGCCGATTTCCAGTAATGCAAAAAGGGAGCAATGGCTTTTGCAAATGCTTCTTCCACCGTTCTTAACTGATGCGCATGTTCTTTCGCCTGCCAGTTGGGTAAGTGACAGATAAAATACTGGTACAGTATGAATTGAATGACTTTGGCCTGCATACGGTCCGGATGCCTAGGTTCGATTACATTCCATGCAAGCGTGCAGGCGCGGATAAATTCCGGCATGCTTTCATAGGTGTATGCGCCTTTGTTTCTGCGGGTGATACTGTCCGCATGGTATTTCCATACATAAGAGGTGATTGGCATATGCCGGTGTTCTTTTGCGAAGTCGGCGGCTATGCTTAAGAAATAGCTGTCTTCGTGCACACGCAGTGTGTCGTGGAATCGGATGCCATTGTCAAGCAGAAACAGTCGGTGAAAGAGCTTTCCGTGCATCCAGGTGTTTTCCTTCGGATGCTCAAGATAAACAAAGCCGCCGTGGCTGTCCGGGATCTCTTCCAGCCAAGAAGAGCTTACAAGGTCGGCAGCGGATGCATCGGCTTCTTTTGTCATTGCCTGCAGGACGCCGACGTTATGCAGGGTGTCGTCGGCATCGCAGAACATGACGTATTTCCCGGACGCCGCGTCCAGACCCGCCTGTCTTGCCGCACCGGGGCCGCTGTTTGTTTCCAGAGTGACTTGTGTTGCGGGAAAATCAAATAGACCGAAGAATTCTTTTTCTAACGGGGCGTTTTCCTTTCCATCGGTTGCGACGATCACTTCCAGAACGGAATGGTCGATACCGACCTGTCCGTGGATGCTGGATAAGAGGGGGAAGAGTTCTTTTTCGGTTTCACGGTATCGTGGTATAACGATGCTTAACAATGTATTCATAGGGAACCTCCTTGTTTTTGGCAGCCTGCGTGGTAAGACTGGCTGCAGCCGTTTGTTTCGGTTTTTAAATATGCCATATCCGGGTTGTATAAGAAGAATTCATTGAAATTTTTCAGACAGGAGGGGTTCGCAGAACCCCTTGCCATTTTTTCCTGCCATTCTTCCAGGCTTTTGGTGTAGTAATGATCGATATGGAACAGTTTCATCTGCGTGTCTTCGTAACAGAGGCGGTCGGCAGGGTCAAAGACAGGAAAATGCGAGATCATGCGCCGGACTTTTGCTGTTTGGATAAAATCTTTATGTAGAAATGTTTTGGATGCTTTGGAGCGGCGGAGGAATCTCTGCCGTACGGGGAGCGGTTCGTAATGCTTTCTGCCGTCCGCACCGTATTCATTCCAGAAGATTCGGATCTCATTGTAACAGTCTTTTTCTGTAAGGATTTTCGGAAGGGTATCGGGGCAGTCCAGGATTAAAAATTCGTCGGAGTCGAGAAAGATGCACCAGACAGTTTCCCTGCCGTAATGGGTCAGAAAGTGGTTATAGGCCTCTTCCTGGACGTGGCTGTATCGGTTTTTATAGGGGATGACGGTGATACGGGATTGATCCTGTTTGGGGAGTTTTGATGTGGCGGTGGATACTTGTTCTTTTATGCCGTTGTCATAGATATAGATATGGTCTGTGATGGGTAAATGGTGGAGCAGCCATTCGTTTAAATAGCGGTTTTCATCCCGGATCAAAAGGCAGATACAAGTGAAATGGGCAGGGTTATTCATTGGGTGTTCCTTCCTTTGGGAGCAATTCCTCTCGGGAAGCTTCCAGTGTCCGGACCCTGGCATCCAGTTCCTGGACCGCTTTGATCAGAAACGGGATGAAGCCTTCGTAATTTACGGCGAGCTGGTTCTCTACGTCGTCCGGGATTTCTTCAGGATCAAAATCAAAGAGGTTGTCGTTTACAAGGTTGACATAGGAGGAGGTTCCGTAGGTTTCTGCCAGCGCATGCTGTACTTCCTGTGCCAGAACGCCGATGCGCTGCCGGTTTCTCTTTTTCGTTCCGGCTGCATGCGCTGCTTTGTCATAGGCGCACAGACCAAATTTCGCCCGTTTCTCTTGTTCTTCTTCGGACAGATTTTCTTCATCGATGTACAGCTCGCGGTTGTTAAACACATATCTGACGGCACGGACTTTATTGAGGAAATCAACGGCACTGTTGGAAATATCTTCGATGTCGGTTTTATCCCGTTTGTCTGATTGGGGCGTGATGGAGACTCTTGCGGTTATACTGCTCAATGTGTTTGAGCCGAGTTGTATGGAGTTCTGATTTGAAGTATATGCCGCATACCCTAATGCTGTAGAATTTTCACCTCTTCCGGATGCATTATATCCAAGTGCCATCGCATGATTTCCCGAAGCGTTTGCCATGGTACCAACTGCTGTAGAATATATTGCATCCGCATGTGCTCTGCTTCCCAATGCGGTAGCCTCGAATTCACCGGCATGTGCTCCATATCCTATTGCTGTGGAGTCATTACCTCTGGCATATGCATAGCCGCCGATTACCGTCTCATAAGCGCTTCCTGTGTATGCGTTATTTCCAAGGCAAAGATTATCACCAATGAGTTTAAGATATGCAAGATTTGCTTGGTTGTACGCTGCATTTGCCTGGCTGTATGCCGAATTTGCTTGATTATAGGATGCATTTGCCCGCTGATAGGAATTATTGATTGTGTTTTTCATACTGGATGGCAGTGCTCCGATATGTTCCGGTGTAAGATTGACAAATCCTGACTGGTATTCTGTTTGGGCATTTCCTTTCACGCCGGTGACGGTTCCTGCCTGAGAAAGCGTATCGTAGATTTCTTTGGACTGGCTGTAATAATATTCTGCATTATCCATGGATTCGTTCTGCCTTAATCCGGTATCTCCTTTTGTGTAACTTCTGGCTGTTTTGGCGTTTTCTGCAGATTCGTCTGCCTTTGCAGAGGCCAAAGCGGCAGAGGATGCGGCGTTCGAGGAGGCCGCCAAGGATGAAACGTCGGATGCTTCTGCATTTGCCTGGCTTATTTTTGCGGCTTGCGCGCTGGCGGCGGCAGCTTGCGCATTGGATATTGCCGTATCTGCGCTTTCGGCAGCCTGTTGGACAGCTTTTTCAGTTTCCTGATTGGATTTTTGTACCTGAAAAATCAAATCGGTTATGATAGATGTTTCATATTCGGTCAGATCGCTTTCCTGATACGGGCTTTTGATACATGTAATTTTAAAAGGAACCGTAGAGAGGACGGATTGGCTGGTATTATCATACAGGATAATTTTGGCTTCTATAGTCCCGGGATAACATAAAATATCATTTTTCAATGTGATTGTAATCCGGTTTTCTTCTGACGAAATGCAGTCGTTTTTAAAAAAGGGACTTCCGTTCCCGCGGCATCCAGTGAAATAGCAGGCGACGTGGTCTTTGATGGTGTAAGGTTTTCCCTGTTCGTACAGGATAAATTGAACGATTCGTGAATTATGATCCCCCTGCTGGGCTTTGATGACTTCATAGCAGGTGGGTGAGTACAGATCGATTTCAATGGTTTTTAAGATGTTATTCATGAGTATTGTCTCCTTTTATTTTTTGAATTTTGGTTTTGTTGGATATGGGAGATTGTGTAAAATCATTATTGTATGCGCATAGGATATATAATAGAAAAGGAGTTTCCATAATTTAGAGACTGTTTTTGAAAGAAGCTAACAATACCTTCTTGGTTGATTGATACAGACGCAATTTTTCCAACATCACCGGCAGAAGATGTGTATCCGATATTTCCCAATACAGTAGAACGCGGCGCATACTTTGCAGGAATTTTAAATAATTGTACAACTGTAGTTGTATTATTCGGTATAAATCCGCTGTAAATATATACTATGCCATGTTCAACATAACACATTGGAGTTGCAAATGTTCTGGTATCAATTTTTGTTATTTCTGATGAAAAATCAGTGTATTTCATGCAGTTGTGCAGGTAACGGACATTTTTGAGCAGGATAGAAATTTTGCTTAAAATACTTCTTAAGCTCAAATCGTTTGAGATAGGAGCTGTGCTGGTCCATGATGTTGCTGACGAATCGGGAGTATCGTAAGAGACAAAATTTACAACATCATAATCGATACTGCCAGTCGCCAAAACCCAATATTCTTCTGCATATATAAGTTCGTAAAGACCTTTCCGGATATAGGCGGTATTGGGACCGTTCGCATATTTTACGATTGTTCTCTGTCCTGTAGAATTGACATTTAAAGTCACTGGTCCCACTGCAGTGTTTTTTGATAAAAAATTTACAACTATTCTTGCCCCTTCTTTGGGCTGAAATCCCGGAATTGTTACTACTTTATTGTTAGAGTCTCCGGCAGTGCTGCACACCCCATAATGTGTAATATCCGTACTCCCGTCAAAACTAATACCATCGATTGTCCTTGGCGTCTTTAATTTTGCTGCAGCTGTTGCAGAAACAGCATTTCCGGAGCTTTCTGTCAGCATTTTTGAGTTTTTCCACTTAATATCGGACTCGGTCATGTATAGCCCGTTGTTAACACCCCAGGGAGTTTGTCCAAATCCGATAAAGGCAGAATTAAAAATACCATTTGTTCCAAACATTCCAATTCCACCGACGGTAGTGTCAGGCCGATTTTTATTGGTGTAGGTTAGGCCAATTGCATGTGCGCCTGAGTAGCTGCTCGGAACGGAGAGGCCTATATTACCTGTCATACGCCCTCCCGAAAGAGCCAGCGCACCAATATGCTCTGGCGTAAGGTTAACATTGCCTGTCCGGTAGGTATGTTCTGTGTTTCCTTTTACACCTGTGACGTATCCGTTCGATAACGATTCCAATTTCACATAATCTTCCTTGCTGAACAATCCGTCGACCGAAGCGGTTGCTTTCGGAATGGCATTTGCAGAAATGGCAATCCAGTTTACGCCGTTATAGCGATAGGTAAAATCGGTATCTTTGACGTTGACCGTCCATCCGTCTTCGGGATTGGGGTATGCTGCAGGAATATCATCATATGTATCTACCGATTCTTTCCAGTCAATATTTGTTTCAAGCATTGAGAGTTTATTGTCTATTTCCGATGCAGTATACAGGGAAAGCAGCTTATTTTTTTCCTCAGAAGTGTAGCTGGCGGTAGTTTGGTCAAGTATTGTCTTATTTTCATGGACATGTTTTTTGTTGTACGAATCCTTCCATTGTTCTCGTTCAACGGAAGTAATATGACGTAAATGATCCTGTACGTGGGTAATCAGATTTGCTATCGCAGCAGAAATTTTCCCGAAAGCTGTGGATAAAGGCTCACCGCTTTCTAATTCAGACAGCAGATCTGCTTTTTTGTATGTGGGAGCCTGTTCATTTGTTGTGACATTTGGGACGTTCCCTAAACCGATTTGTTCTTTTGTTACTTTGTGCGGATTAGAAAAATCGGAAAGGTGAGAATTTAAATTATTTTTTAAATGCTTGAAATGTAATATAAGCCAGTTGATCACGGACTGTTTTTTTGTTTCTATATTGCGTTTATCGCAGGGATTCTTCTGCACTGAAATCTGGAACGGAATGGTGGAAAGTATTGTTTTATCGGATGAATTGTACATAACAATTTTAGCGCATACCGTACCGGATTCAGATAAAACGTCACTGTCGAGCGTTGCCGATATGATATTGTCTGTAAAATAGCAGTCTTTGATAAAAGAAGAGTTATCTCCCCGGTGGCCTTCCATTGTAATTTCAATATCCTGACTTTCTAGCATATACGGTTCACCTTGGTCGTAAAGGAGAAACTCAATGATTCTTGATCGGTTGTCTCCCTGCTGTGCTTTGATTACCTCATAGGAAGTAGGAGAGTAGAGGTCTATATGAATTTTTTTAATAACATTTTTCATAATATTATCTCCTGATTTAAAAATTATTGGTTTTCTGTGTGTTCTTGGTAAGATTTTTCATCTTTTTCTAATTGGTTTCTGTTCAGCATGTGGATTTCATTGTAAAAGTCTTTCAAAATATAATCCAGAAGGAAGACGGGAATTCCGGATTCGTTGACCAGGTGTACAAGATCCTGTTTAAATTGTTCGATTTGTAAGGTGATTGGTTTTTCCATAGTTTATGTTCTCCTTTGCGTAATAATTTGAATAAAGTTTCTTTTTAGATAGGATTTCATTTGGCATTTTTTCTCTTTACATTTTTTTCTGATAGAAGTATACTTATCATATCTAGTAGTTTTGATGGGAATATATAAAAATGGAGGGTGCTTATGTATGGAATGATCAGCAAAGTAAAAGTAAAATGGTTTTTTTGCATCTGTATGATGGCTGCTTTTGTATGTTTTAATAAAAGCAGTGTCAGTGCGGAAGATTTTGTAATTGGCAACAGTGTGTTTCGGTACAGTGAAAATGAGGATGGTACACTATATATTTACGGTTATGACGGTAACGATGAAACCGTTACGGTTCCATCAGAGATTTATGGAAAACCTGTAGTTAGTATTAGAGCCCGTGCATTTAACAAGTGTACTGCGATGAAACATTTAATTATTTCAGAGGGTATTACGGAAATATTAGACGGAGGAATGGTAGGAGCGTTTCAATGGTGTGAAAACCTGGAAACCGTCGTTCTTCCAAGTACGCTGAAAACAATTGGAGAAGGAGCATTTGAGGAATGTTATAAATTGAGGGAAATAAACCTGCCTGAGGGATTAATAAATATCGGAATAGATGCATTTTTTAAATGTTACGAATTAAGAAATGTAATTTTACCAGAAAGTTTAACAAGCATAGGGGACTATGCATTTGGACATTGCGGGTCGATCGAAAAATTAGTAATTCCAGACAGTGTAACCCAAATAGGCGAAGGGGCGTTTCTCTTAGGTTATGATGACCGGATTCCCATATATGGAAATCCGTATGCTTATATAAAAACATATTGCGATATGGATCATAAGATAAAATTCAGCTGCATCGACCATCCCAATGTAGTAAATGACCCGGCCAAATCTCCGAATTGTAAGGACTATGGCAAAACAGCGGGGAGCCATTGTACTGTCTGCGGAACTTTCGTTATAAAACAGAAGACACTGCCGCCGAACGGCCAGCATGCGTGGGAGTTGATTCGGGTTATGGAAGCAACGATTAGATTCAAGGGTTATAAAGACTATGTCTGTACCGTCTGCGATAGGCATAAACAGGAAATAATACCAAAAGCATCTGTACCGAAAAAAGGAAAAATAATTACAGACATAAAAAACAATTTCTCATATAAAGTAACGAAATCAGGGACCCGCAATGGAACAGTAGAATGCATGTCATTCCCGTCAGCGAAAAGCAGCCTTATCATTCCAAAGAAGGTGAGGATTGCGGGAATCTATTACAAAGTAACCGCCATAGCAAAAAATGCTTTTAAGAACAATAAAACGTTAAAGAAGGTAACCGTCGGTCAAAATGTGACAAAAATAAATGCAAATGCATTGAAAGGATGCAGCAATTTGAAGACCATTGTGATTAAGTCAGAGAATCTGGCATTCGTTGGAAAAAATGCATTGAAAGGCATACATCCAAGAGCGAAAATTAAAGTACCGTCGGGGAGACTGGACAACTATAAGGTTCTTTTCGCGAAAAAGGGACAGAAATCCACGGTAAAGATTATCCGGTAGATACCACGTATACAGTCGGAAAGAAAATGAAAAAGACCTGTTGGCAATCTATAGAAAAGGGACGTTTGTCAACAGGTCCAAAGTTTCACAGGACTCGTTGAAATATTCTCATGGTTTCATCGAGCTTTTTAATTGCTGCATGATAGATTCACTTTCTTTTTTTAATATAATTATTTCTTTTTTCTGATCTTGTATAAGCTTTAACATGGCAGGAACGATATATCTGAAATTCCAATCGTTTACAACCGTATTACCTTCATCATCTATGGAACAGTCAGCTGCAACCGGATATTTTTCAAAAATATCCTCCGCAATAAAACCAATTACATATTTGTTGTATCTTTGGGCTTTTTCTGATAAGTAATCTTTCTTGAATTTATATTGTACAACGTCAATATCATATAATTTCTCTGGATTCAGTTCATCAGCGACTATAGGTTTTATTTCAGTTTTGAATTTTTTGGAAGATCCTGTAGTTTTTGCAATTCGGCCTTCGCCGCCTATGCAAAGATTTGGTGTTGAATCGAATGGTCTCTCAAGTGCGCCATGTACACGCAGATTTCCCCAAACGATTAAATTATTACCGATATCTAAATTATTACCAACATCTAAATTGTTATTAACTACTAAATGTTTATTAACTTTTAAGTTGTTATTAACTAATAAGTCGTTATCAATAACAAAATCAAAATTGCATCTTATACTATTAGTACCATAACTGGATAAATGTGTATTGGAATTAAAATATAGACTATCTCTTGCATACACACTTCCGTATAATAGTATATCCTGCGTATCACCATTAGGATTTAAACCATAGTTTAATACTAATGGAGTAATATAGGTTTCGTCAGCGTCTGATTTTTTGTTACCAAATGTTATAAATTTTGAATTTGATTCAGAGTGAATACCTACGCCATGAACCGTTGGTTTATCTGCCCAACATGCTACACTTATATTTACGTATTTATTACTGTTATATTCAAAACCAATATATCCAGATGTTAATGTAGCTTTATATTTGTCTGATATAGAATATATGGATCCATCCTTTGCATTTAGTTCTAAAATGCCGCCGGTGGGACTGTTACAAACTAATTTAGTCGTATTTATGTTCCAACCTCCAAGTATTCCAGATTCTGCAGATACGTTTCCGGCTTTATCTACCGAAAAATTACCGCCTGATTGAAGACTGCCTTTAAAATATCCATCCCCATGTTTATCCACGCCCATGATCAAATCTGTTTTATTATGTTTTGTGATGTTGAAGATATATTCTTTATCCTCCTCATCGATTTTAAAACGCGTTCCCTTTGGGTTGATTTCTACGCCGACTCCAGCATTATTCGGTACATTTCTCTGGTCTTTGATATAGAGATACCCGCCGCCGATCTTGGGCGATATTACATAATCGGAACCAATTTCTGTAGTGGGAGAGCCGGTAAGCGCGGCGTTGACCTTGCGTTTAAATTCTGATAAACCGCTGATGTCCCCCATGCCCGGAGGGTTCACTCCGTTCCAGGAGATTGTGCCCTTGTCAATCTTAATCCCGTTTTCCGTGATGCATACACTTTTATCTTTGGTTCCAATGTAGAGTTTATTCCCGGCAATTAGGTTCCCAATGATGTTTTCGGCAAAGATGCCGTACTGCGTTTCTTTGCTTTCTGTCAGAGGGTGCCGGAAAGTGTTTTCACCGATTGCAACCCGCACGGACTTCCAGTTGTCGTCTGTAAACGCCATCGTATTCCCGGTGATCCGGAACTGCCTGTCCCCATAGGAGCCTTCGTCGTTCATGCATTTTCCTATGATCCCGGACCGGGTGATTGTGATCTCGTTGTTTTCACTGTTTGTGACCATGTTTTTTCCGGCGTCCAGCCCGTTTGTTTCTATCTCCTGCAGCTTTTGTTCCGCCTGGTTTCCTTTTTCTGCCTGCAAAACCGTGGAAGGGTAGCTTTCCGACATCTGGGCAGCCTGCTGCAGTGTCTGCCGGACGGTTTGGGCTGTGCTGCTTACCACGTCAACATGTTCTGCAAAGGTGACCTGTACCTCATGCGCCGTTTCGCCGTGAAACTCGATCCCGGCGATGCGGAGTTTTAGGACCTCGTCTTCGGTGCGGATCCGGATGTAGTTGTAGAGTGCAAATTTATCATACAGCGGCTCAAATTCCGGGAGGGCAAAAAGATTGTGCAGGGAAGCGGAGGCGGTTCTCTGGAGCCGGCATGCCTTTTTGGCTTCCCTGTGGGCGGCATCCAGCAGTTCTTTTGCCTTTTCGAGGCATTCCGCCGTGTCCAGTCCTTCGGAAGTGTAGCTGTTGTTTGTGTAGGCGTCCTCCCTGCGGTACTTGCAGAATTCCGCATACAGGCTGCCAAGGCATGTTTTCAGGTCGTGCGGCTGATAGGAAAAGAGGGGCTGTGCCATGGCGCTGCTTCCGTACAAAAATTCCTTTTGTTCAGATTCGAGCGTTTGAATCCGCCCGTTCACGTTTTCTATGTCCGCTTTCCGTTCTTCCATGGCTTGTTCCACGGTCTTAAGACGCGTCTCATACCGGGAGTACAGGGGATCCTGGCTGTCGGAGGTTTCTGTTTTCCCCAGGCCGATTAAGACGCTGATACAGGAATTGTAGCCGTCATAGAAGGATTTCAGGCGGTTCAGGGAATATTGCCGGAAATGGTTCAAAAGATCTTGTTCGTTCATTTCTGCAACACTAAGGTCAACGCCGAGCATGGAGCCTTTGGCGAGCTCCTTTTCAATTTTCTGCCTGGCAAAAGCTGCCGGGTCTTTCGTTACCTTGATTGTGATGATGTTTCCCAAAGAAGCTTCGGCGGGGTAGGCATCTTTTTCGCCTGCATGGCGGATGACCTGAAACTTTCCATGCCAGGTTTCGCTTGAGCTATGGTAGGAGGCGGTATCTCTCAGAATTTTTACGTCAAATCCGGAACTGGTGAGGATCTGTGCATATGCCTCGATATTATTGGTGACGCCTGCAAAGAGGTTGTCGTTATAAGTATTGACGGAGGATACCGCAACAGAGAAGCCTTTGGCGGTCAGTTTCGCAACGAGAGCTTCGTACTGCTCTTTTGCGTCTGCCGGAGTATTTTCGCCGGACGGTTCCGGCATCATGGCGGATTCGTAACGCGCGAGGTCATCATATGCCCTGCACAGCCTGGTATAAATGCCGTTTTCCCCATAATAAGCATCCTGCGTGTTCTGGTCCTCCATCATTGCCTGGTACTCCTGCAGCCGTTCCCGGAGGGCTTTCGGCATGTCGTCATACTGGAATTGTGAGAAACGGTAGACATAGCCCGAGCCGTTTGGGTTTACCGCCCGGAGCAGGTCTGTAATCATGTCGTCCCCGCCTTCCACGCGGAAGCAGTTTTTTATGCCGTCTTTGTTGGAGGAAAGGGTAATCTCGCTGGAAAGCCTTGTTTTTGAGACGAGGACGGCAGTATCTTCGCCAATCCCTGCGACCGTAAGATTACCGGTCTCAGGATCGAAGGCGTCCTCGCATAAGCTGTAGCAGTTGATTTTGCGGTCTATGGTGTCAAAGAGGAAAGCGACGTTGCATTCCTTTGCAACGGTTTCGGTCAGAAAGTCATAGATACTTTCCCCGTCTGCGGTGAAAGATCTCTGGAAGGACGAGACGGGTTCCGGTGCTTCTTCTTCATCCAGTGCGATGCAGGGCGTTACATACCCGATGGACCAGTGGGGAGCCTTGTCCGCAAGCACGCGGTGAAGGAGAGAGTGCTCTGGATCCTTCTGGTTGTAAAATACCGTGGGGGTGAAGGTTTCTTCCTTGTCAATATCTTTATTGCTGTAATCCGTTGCGGACATGTCTCCGGCGTCCGCGTCATTGACATAGAAATCGCGGAGCATGATTTGAGTAAGTTCGGTCTCTAAAGAGACGCCGTGGATGAATTTGACGGTTTCCGCACTGTCCGTATAATCGACGCTGATCTCAAACTTGCCAAATCCTTCTACATATACGATTTTTAAGTCTGTGAGCATATCCCAGACAGGGCAGGGCTTTCCGTCGGCAAATTTATGGACTTCAAAACAGATTTCATCGAGGGCATTGGCGGAGAGGGAGACATGCCAGTTTTCAAACCTGCCGATTTTGCCGATGGGCTGAAAGGTTCGGTTCATGAGAAGAAGGGAAGGGGGTTCTACCTTCCCGGTGTAACGGTCCGTCCGGATGATCCGGCAGGGCTGTCTGATTGTTTGTTTCATGTGAGTTCGTTCGCCTCCTTTGGTTAATTTAGGATAACTTCATTTGTGGGAGTAATCGTCGTCTCCACCGAAAGCAGCGGAAGATGACGGATACAGTATTCGTATTTGGCGTCGCCGCTGTGGTTGCCGCCGATGCCTTTGTACGCCGTATGCAGATGGGTAAATTCGTCCAGTTCATCTTCCGGCACGCCTCCTATGGAGATATAGTATTTATATTTTTCATGGATCCGGTCGGCTAAAACTTCTCTCTGGGCGTTCATCAGCCGTTGGATATCTGTTTGATAGGTTTGCTGCAAAGCGGCAAGTGTCTGCGATGTCTGTACAAGGAGACGGTGCTCTTCCTGTCGTTTCCGGTTTGCCCTGGTTTCTATTCCGAATGTCCGGACAATCCATTCCCACGCAGAGGCTGCGGATTTTGCGGCTGCCAATATGATACAGACGGAAAGGATGAAAGAAGGGATGTCAATGGCTGTCAGTTCCCGGATCGCTTCCATGGCATGGTATCCGTCTGGTTCATGGTATTTTGTTTCAGGTCATAGAGCACTGTTCCGATCATTCCGTCTAAGTATTCGTCAAAGTCTTCATTGGCTGCTTTTAAACAGCGGTACGCCGTGTTGGTCAGCGCGCAGACGGTTTTGGCTTTGGCAAGCTCCCTGACTTCGTTTTGTTTTTCTTTGGTCCAGACCGTAGTTCCCTTCATATCCTTTACAATGGTCTCGTAGACGTCTTTGACAGCCCCGGCGGCATTTTGGTATAAAATATCCGTATATTGTTCCAGTTGTTTTGTTTTCGCCCAGGCGCGGATCTGTGCGCCCGCATATGCGGTCAGAGGGAGTAAAAGAGCGCTCCATATGACCGAAAAGATCTGCGCCCAGTCGATTTCCGTTATGATGTGATGCATGTAGTTACCTCCGAATTATTGAATGCCGATTTGAATGGCGTCGATGGCGCTGCCAAAAATACCGGCGTATTTGCTGCTGTTTGTTTTGGAGTATCCTTTGATCCAGTTTCCCCATTTGTGGTCGGATATTCTGTGGACGCGGTATTTTAACGTGCCGGTAATGCCTTTTGCTTTGATTGCGACCGCGTCGATGGGTGTTTTGGAAGAACCGGCGTATTTGCTGCTGTCCGTTTTGGAATAGCCGTGGATTTCGCCTCCCCATCTGCCGTCTGTGCGGTGGGCGGTATAGGTGATCGTTCCTTCGTTGAGCCGGATGGCGATTTTGTCGACGGGCTTGCCGAAGACGCCGGAATATCCCATGGAATTGTTGTTCTGGTATCCGGTGATTTCATTTCCCCACCGGCTGCCCGGAATACGGTGCGTTATATAAGTGACTTTGGTTTTTTCGCGGGAAGAAGAGGGAAGGGAGGAAGATACGGGGGTTAAAAACAGCTGTTTTTCGGCGTTTCTGCGGCTGGTTAAGCCGGATAAAATGCGGCCGCCGGCTTTATTATAAGCCGGAATTTTTTCTGCAATGGCAGAAATGCTCCGGGTTCCGTTTGCGGTCAGCTGGTCGATGGAGCCGATGTTATATGCGAAAGAGACGAGCGCGTCAAATTGGTTTTGGTTAAAGCGGTATTTGGCGTCGTATTTGTTTACTTTGGATTCGTAGGCTTCCAATCCTTTTTTCAAAAGGGATTCTGCTTTGGACTGCGTAATTTTTGTATCCATTGTCAAGGGATTTCCGTCGATGGGTTTTGTCCATCCGTATCCGATGGTGATGACGCCGACGGCATCTTGATATGCGGACAGCCTGCAGCCTTCAAATTTTTTGATGAGTTTTATACCGCTGTTTGAAATTTTTCGTGGCATATCGAAACTCCTTTCTGTTGCATGATACGACAAGTTGTTTCTGCGTGTAAAAAAATGGGATAACAAAGCGGTTTGCCTGTTATCCCATTTCTGCGGTTATGACTGCGGTGCGTCTTCTTTATTTTCTTCCGGAGCTTCTGTGTGCTCCTCGTCGATCAGAATAAGATCTAAGATGTTGTTGTCCGCGTCTGCTAACAGATCGCAGGTGATCGTGACCGTACCCGGGTCTCCGTTGTTGGAGAACGATAAGCTTAAATTGCTCTGCGGCGCGCATTTTGCGGCAACCATCCGGTACGGAAGCAGTTTGCCGTCTTCCGTCTGCATGACCGTATCGCCGTAAACGATAAAGTTTTTCGGCATGCTCGTAGATTTGACGTTGATCCTCTCTACGCCTTCGGCAACGGATTTCATGTAATAGACGATGACTTTTTCGCCTGCATCAAGCGCGGTATCCAATGTAACGGCTGCGCCGGAAACCGTGCAGTCCAGCTTTGTTCCGCAGTCGTCATCCTGTGCGTATACATAAACGCTGCCTTCGACCGGCGTTTCTTTTAATGTGATGACTTTTCCGGTTTCGTCTGCAGAAAGTACGGCTCTGGCAACAAATTCGGCAGACGTTTTCCTTTCGCCGCCCGTGATCAGCTGCCACAATTTGACGGTCTGGATCTGCGTCTCAATGGTAAGCGTACCGCTCTTTTCTCCTGCGAAGCGTACGCGTTTTGGGTATCCTTTTCCGCCGTAGGCGAAAGTGGATTCTCCTGTTAATTCGGTTGTGCTTACATTTGCGAAGTCTAAGTTTAAAAACGGTACTTTATTTTCATAATCGACGAAAATAAGATCACAGACTTCACGGTTTGCCATGTTTTTGGTTGACATAATAGTTCCTCCTTTTTTTGATGAGATTAGTGTGGTTGGTATATTCTTTGAAACCATGCGGCTGCGTCAAACGAGTGGTCTTTGTCACCCCATGCGGCAACGCTCATGGATTGAATATCGTAGATGTTGTTGGCGGAAAGACGTGCAAAACAGTCATAGAGCTGGAATATAGTAAGATCCCAGATATTCAGAAGATTTAATGACGGGCTTTTGCCTGCGACGGCGGAAATGATATTTCCCAGGTCCATCGTATCGTCTGCTTTTGCGTGCGCCGCTTTCTGCGCCCTTCCTTTTTGAAGTTTTTTCATGATTTCGGAAGCTTTTTTATTTTCGATTTTGGACGGATCCTCCTGCTGCATGGATTTGATGTTATTTCTCTGAAAGATGACGTCGCAAATTTCAGAATAGGATTCTCTGGTCACGGTGCCCGTGGTTTCCTTTCCGGTTTTAAGGAAAAAGCAGTTGTGTCTGGGAGAACAGACGACTTCTTCCTGTATAAAAAAGTTCAGTACACGCTGTAATAACAGAGCAGACGGCTCCATTGACAAAAACAGCTCAAAATCGTCCATAGATAATACGGTCAGGTATTGGCGGTAGTTTTCGATTCCCAGAGCGGCAATTTCCCGCAATTTCGGAGAGAGGATGCCTCCTGCGCCCGGCACAACGACGGGACGGTTTGAGAGCAGTTCAAAATAACTTAATTTCAACATATCACCTCCGAATGATTCTTCTCGCATGTCATGCCGTTATGCGCTGTAACAGAATGCAGACGGCAATACTGCAGAACATGCAGCACTGCCGCCTGCTGTGAGAAATGAAACGGCATGGTAATCCACTACTGTACATATAACAACAAAAAAACTCCTGGAGCCGGTCAGATTTCCGAAAAGAACATACGTTCTCTAAATCAAACATTCCTTATTCTGCGCATAGATTCTCTTGTTTTTTCCCGGTTGCGGATGACGCGGCATTGGCTGCAGTAAAGAATACGGTTATTTGTTTTCTCCATCAGCCTGCCGCAGAGACGGCAGGTTACATAGGTTTTGTTCCTGCCGCGTTTGATGCCGTAATACGCTTTGCGGTAATTGCTCATGTAGCCGGAGAGGCTTTTGCAGAAATACCGGATATAAAAATGATCTTCTTCTATAAAATCATACATGGTTGCAAAAGAGGTTTCACTTTCGAAGTGTTCGATTGACCGGCAGTTGTCAAAAATTCTCCGTAAAAAAGTTTCCGTCAGTTTTTTGTAATCGTTCCAGGACAGTTCCATTTTTGCTTGCCGGCAGACCGTATAGAGCTGCTCTGCCTGTTCCATTGCCGCACGTATGTCCTCTTCACACTGCCCGGGATCTTTTTCTATTCCGCTGATCCATTGGTAGTAGAGTCTTTTCGGTGTGGCAAGCAGGTGTAAATAGGCTTGTTCCAGAATAATTTCTTTGTCAAAATATCTGGAATAGAGGTTGTTGACTTTTTGCCGGATCAGCGAACACCAGTCGGTTTCTTTTGTTTTGGACTGATACCCTTTGTATGTGATTTGATTCCATCTGCCAAACATCTGTCCAGGGGCGGTATTGCGCAGATCTTTACGGACCGAAAAGCGGATGTTCTTGTAATAAGTTCTTCGCTTGTTTTCACTTGCCCAGAGCATTTGACAGAAGGACGCAAAGATCTCGTTTTGCTCCGAAACGGAAGCCGCATTTTGATAATCTTCTATGATTTCATACAGATAACGTGTGATGATTGCCGCCTCCTTCCATCTGATAATATGTTCCAAGGTATTCATAAGAGTCTTTGGTTTGGCAGGGAAGCTCCGTAATGGAAAGCGTCTGCTGTGCGCTTGTGTTTTGGTTTAAGTTTTTTAGGATATAGTCGCCGTATACCGTCCATGCCAGGGCTTTGCTGACGGACAGGCTGTTGTAAGAGGCTTTGATCACGTAGTTGGCAATGATCTCTTCGCTGCTGTTTAGCTGGGAGGCAAGCCGTTCTTTCCACTGGTCAATCCAGGCGTCCATGGAGTATGCGTTTGTGTGCGCCCATCCAAGCTTCATCTGTTCCCGGAGCGTTGCAGCGTATGCGTTGATGGTCCTGCGCACAGTGCGGAGGATCGCTTTATCCGACAGATCCAGATCATGGTTTAAGATCAGGCTGCGAATTTCTTCCAGATGGCAGGCGGGTTGGTTCCACAGGATATGATTTCTCTCCCATGTACAGATGTAGTGGCACAATTCGTTCATGGGTGAGGGAGAGTGGTATGCATTGTACGGTAACTGATCTTCTTTTGCTTCGATGGATTTGTTTTTTTCCCGTAAGTTTTGATAGGTTTTCATTTTGTCCGGGTAGTGATAAAGCAGGAAATAGGGCAGTTGTTTGATATGTTTTTTCAGTCCGCTGTTCATATGCCAGCGGAACCCGGTTTTTAAAAAGTCAATTTCTTTTCCCTGGAACACGCGGAGCAGCGAGGCGTAATCGTCGTATTTTTTTTGGAGCGAGACGTCTTTGGTATATTTATTTTCAATGCTGGTTGCGGCGTTTGTAATTTCTCCGATCCGGCTGTCTCTGGTCATAATCTCGTATTCCACTATGTTTTCTTTTGTATAGGGTTTGGGCATGGCGGACGCTTTGTCGTTCAGGTCTAGGATAATGGGTTTCTCTATTTTGGCATGGATAACGGCAGGATCGTTGCAGAGAAAGAAAATATCTCCGTCAAAATCGGCGCCTCCCTGCTGTTGTGCGGAGATGTCGTACATATTAAACATGACGATATCCTGGTCTTTGAAGTGGGAAAACCATCGGTTCAGGACGTCGTTTTCGGCGATCGCCGCCCGGTTGACTTCGGAAGGGTCGACGAGCGGAGAACGGAACGATACGATGTCTCCACAGTCAAAATTTCCACTGTATAATTCCCGTTCGCGCAGACATCCGGCGGGCGTTTCGCCGACGGCATATTGCAGGTAGCCGATCATGTCGCCGACGCCTGTATGGTAAAAGCCGGAGCAATAGATTTTTCCGATTTTTGCCTCGTCGATGGCTTTTTTTAATTTCCGGTATAAAAACCGGCGGACGGCGGGGTCCTCTAACATGACATCGTGACACATGGCGGCTGTTGCATACCGGCTCTGTACGCTGCCCGGTTCGGTATCGGTGATGCCCAGAAATTTACAGACATAAAATTTATCTCCCTGTAGGATTTTCTCAAAGAGATCTGTCGTATATCTGGCAAGGCGGATGATCGGTCCGTCATTGGAAGGATCTAAAATATCGTAATCTTGCAGGGCTTTTTTCTCCCAGCATTCGATATATCTGGGATTCCATAAATTCAGGCACTGCAAATATTGGAAATTCATGCGCGTGTATTTTTGCAGGGATTTGATATGGTGGCTGTATTTGCTGATTCCAAGCTTGCACCGGTATTTGCCAAGCGTCTGCATATACCGAATCCATGCGTCGTTTCCGTATGTTTCCTGAAAGACGGCATGTCCTTTGAACATGGAGGTATTCCAGATACAGTCGATCGTATCGATCTTGTGCGCGGTTCCGTAAATATCGGTAATGTGTGTATACCCCCATTCTTTTAATAGTTTACGGAACGGAACATACACGGAGTATCCTTTGATAAAAGGAAGCCGGACCTGTACGCCTGCCGCGTTGTAGTCAAGTCCCAGCTGTGCGCTTACGGTTTCCATAAAATCTCGTTCATGGCATCCGCACCCGTCAAACGGGGAAATGGTCAAATCCCGGAAGCCTTCTTTGACTTCTCTGGATGTATACGGTTTGGTTTCGCCGCTGTCTGGATCCGTAAATTCTTTCTGGGTTTCGGAGACGTATTTGATCCACTGGCTGCGCAGCGTTTTTTCATATTCGCCGATGATGACGATGTTGGGCATATAATCACAGATCGGTGTACAGGAGCTGAACAGCAGGCATCTCTGCGCTTCATATTTTGAAATAATGCATGATTGGACGGGGATGTCCATTTGAGTGACCGCATATAATTCTTCATAGATTTCGTCGCACACGAAAGCGGTAATGCCTTCCTTTGCCTGTGATGCCGATTTTCCGAATCGGCGGTAATGGACGCCGTTATAATAAAAGCCGTCTGTGAGCAGTTTTCGCAGCGCCGCTTCCTGTTTCGGATTCTTTTTTGCCACAACAAGGATGATTTCCCGTAAATGGGAAACTTGCGTTCCCCGGATCCGTTCGATCTGATCGAACAGAAGCGAGGGGGACTGTGTGATTCGGTATCCGCGTTCGATTTCGGTTTCTTTGGAAATCGTGATATCAAATGTTTGTTCCAATACTTCTTTTACCGGAATTTTTATCAGCGTATATTGCATCATTGTCTGTCTCCTTTCCATATTTCCTGGTATTTCGCCTGTATCGCCCTGTTTTGGGCGAATCTTTGGCATTCCTGGTCAAATTTCTGATCGGATGAGATTCTTTCTGCAAGATCGGTAAGACTGAGTTTCCGGTCAAAGTCGCCTGCATAGATTCTTCCTCCAAAATGCAGAGGATTTTTTGCGGATCCATAGGTTTGGTACATAAATGGTTTCATACTGGTTGGTTCCCCTTTCTGTTCATTTGTTTTTCTGCAATTGCATTCAACAATTTCAAAAAAAATGGAACAATGGCGGATTGTGTATTGACAAACAAGAACACGAGTTCTATAATTGTACTAACGAATCGATCAGGCAGGTGAACAGAGTGGGAACATATGTAGAGTTTTATTGCAGAGATTACAACAAAGAGCTGAAAAAGCTGGTAGATCCTATGATCCGGAAGAAATTCGGATGGCTGGCACAAAAAGATTACGATGATTTCTATTCCGCTGCCGCGCAGGCGGTATGGGAATGCGAGATGACGTTTGACCCCCAAAAGCAGGTATCGTTTTTACAATATCTGATTCCGTGTATCGAACGCAGGTTCAAAAACCAGGTGACGTATATGAACCGGAAGAAGCGGATGCGGACGGATGAAAGGGGCAATTATCTCTATGACCTTTCCTTCGATGCGCCGACGGGAGAAGACGGCGTTGCGGTGCAGGAGAGGGTGCGGTGTGCGTTTGATATGGAAGAAGTGATGGAACAGAAGGAAACGTGGCAGAACGGCAGACTGGCGGCTTATATGAACGGGCTGTCCCGCCTGCAAAAGGAGATTGTCAAAAGGAAGCTGATCGGTATGCGCGGTCCCGAGATCAAAGAGCAGCTGAATCTTGGCGATCGGCAATACAAACAGCAGTGCCGGGAATTGACGTCGTTTGCCAATGTCCGGCTGTTATATGCACAAGAGCAAAACGAAGAAGAGAGGGAGGAAGATAAAATGACACAGACACAGACGATGGAAAACTGCAAAACAGACAAGATTACGATTGCTTCGATGATCAAAAAGATAGAAAAGCGCACAATCCGGTTCGATCATCCCCTGCAAAGGGAATCGGAACAATGGACGCCTGCGATGAAAGGAAATCTGATCTCGGATATTTTACAGGGAAACCGGCTGCATCCGCTGGTGTTTGCGGAACAGATCATTCATGGGGCGGCGGTCATCTGGGATCTGGACGGAAAGCAGCGGTGTACGAACGCCTATCTGTTTTCCAAAAACAGTTATCCGATTTCCCGGAATATCCGGAGATGGATGATCCGTTATCCGGTTCTTCAGAAAGATAAAGACGGGAGAGACCTGTTGGATGAGAACGGCTATCCGATCGTTGCGGCGGAAGAATTTGATATCAGGGGAAAACGGTTTTCGGAACTGCCGGAAGAGCTGCAGGACCGTTTCTTGGATTATAGCTTTAATTACGACCAGTATTTAAACTGCTCGGAAGAGGATATCGGCTACCACATCGAACGCTACAACGACGGAAAACCGATGACGGCGCCGCAAAAGGGGCTGACAAAGCTGGGCACGCAGTACGCCGAGCTTGTAAAATCCATTTCCGTGCTGCCGTTTTTTAAGAACACGGGCAGTTACAAAGCTTCGGAGTTTAAAAACGGAACGATCCAGCGCGTTGTGGTGGAGTCGGTGATGACGGCTAAGTTTCTGGATTCCTGGAAGAAGAATCAGGAAGATATGTGCAGGTTTTTAAAAGAGGAGGCGTCTGTTTCGGATTTTGAAGCATTGAAAGAAATGGTGATCCGCCTGGACGCCGTCGTCACAGAAGAAACGGCGGCGCTGTTTGATTCGAAAGACAGTTTTTTGTGGTTTGGGCTGTTTGCTTCTTTTCTGGATCTGGGCCTGCCGGACGATGCGTTTATTTCATTTCTGGCGGAATTTGCAGAGACGTTGCATAAACGCCCGGTGGACGGAATGACTTACGATGCACTGTGTATCGACCAAAAGACGGGAAAAGTGAAATCCACGAAGGACCGGTCGGTCGTTGCGGGAAAAATGAACCTGTTAAAAAAACTGATGCGGGAATATTTTCTGGAATAATTTTTAAGACAAGTCATATATTGGACTAGGAGTTGATCATACATGAGACAGGAAATCTTACATATTATGCCGACGCGCTTTCGGGGAATGGTCAAAGAGGGTTTCAAAAGACAGCCGGACGCGGAAGAAATACGGATTCGGGTCGGACAGGCGCCGGAGATTTTGGGACGGGACAAAAGCGTCTGGCTGCCCGAACCGGTTACGGCGGAAGATATCGAAGAGATGCTCACCTTTATCAGCCGGTATTCCATTTATGCGTATGAAGAAGAGATCCGGCAGGGATTTTTGACGATTGAAGGAGGCAGCCGGATCGGATTTGCCGGACAAGTACGCCTGCACGGCGGAACGGTCAGCCGCATGACCAATATCCGTTTTTTAAATATCCGGATCGCCAGAGAGCAGAAAGGCTGTGCCGGGGAGCTGATGCCGTGGCTGTTTGAAAACGGAGAGTTTTTAAATACGCTTTTAATCTCAAAACCCGGAGCCGGCAAGACCACCTGCCTGCGCGACATCGTGCGCCTGGTATCGGACGGCGGAGCGTACGGACCGGGAAGAAAAGTCTGTATTATCGATGAACGTTCCGAAATTGCCGCGTGTCATCTCGGTATTCCGCAAAACGATGTGGGGAAGCGTACCGATGTGCTGGACGGTTGTCCCAAGCAGGAAGGCATGCGCATGGCGCTTCGGAGCATGTCGCCGGATGTGATCGCGGTAGATGAGCTGGGCGGCGGCAAAGACGCCAGGGCAGTGGAAGAAATTCTTCTTTGCGGCTGCAGGCTGCTCGGCACAATACACGGTGCGGACATGGATCAGATTCTGCGTATGGCAGAGGTGAAGGAGATGTACCAAAAAGAATTATTCCAACGATATATCCTGATCGAACGGGAACCGGACGGCAGGCGGAAGTTTATCGTCTATAACGGGGAGTGCGTACGGCTATGTTAAAAGCGGCAGGGATCGTACTCATTTTAACAGGCGCCGTGGGATTCGGCAGGTATCTTTCGGTCAGTCTTGGCAGGTATGTTTCACAGCTGATTGAATGCCGGGAAATTTTTGTACAGATGGATGCGGGACGGGAATATCTGCGCCTGCCCTATGCGCAGCTGTTAAAAAGAACCGCGAAAGGAAAAGAAAAACTGTTTGCCGAAATCTTAACGGAAGTGGCGGATGAGATGGAGAAAAACAAAGAGGCCGACGCCGGAATGCTCTGGGAGCAGGCGTTTTGCAAAAGAAAACGAGAGATTTTGCTCGGAAAAGAAGAACAGGAGATTCTTTTGTCGCTGGCAAGAAGCCTTCTGTTGGAGACGGATCATACGCAGGTTGCCAAAATCTATTTTATGCAGCTTGAGGATACGATCAAACGAGCAATGGAGGAAAAAAAGGAGAAGCAGAAATTATATGGTACAGTCAGCATTCTGTTCGGTTTGTTTCTGGTAATCATGCTGCTGTAGAACGGATCGAGGGAGAAGCCATGAGCGTAAATTTAATTTTTAAGATTGCCGCGGTCGGAATTTTAGTCACCGTATTGAGTCAGGTGTTAAAACACAGCGGAAGGGAAGAACACGCGTTTTTGACAAGCCTTGCAGGTTTAATCATCGTGCTGTTTTGGATTGTGCCCTATATATATGAACTGTTTGAAACGATGCAGAAGCTGTTTTCTTTGTAGGGAGGGCATATGGATATTTTAAAAATCAGTATTTTGGGAATTCTGGCAGTCTTTTTTGCAGTCGTTCTGAAAAGTTACCGGCCGGAGTACAGCCAGTTTATCAGTATTGCCGTCTGCATCTGCATATTTTTGTTTGCCGTGACAAAGCTGGAACAGATTGTAGAGTATGCCGGGAAAATGCAGGATATGATTCACCTGGACGGCGCTTATATGGGGATGGTGTTAAAAATGATCGGTGTTACCTACATAGCGGAATTTGCAGCCAACATCTGCAAAGACAGCGGCTACCAGACGGTTGCCGGACAGATCGAGCTGTTTGCAAAACTATCGATTTTGGTGCTTGGAATGCCGGTGATCCTGGGATTTATGGAGACCATTGGAGAACTTCTTTGAAACGGTTTCCGGTCGGTATCCTGATTTTTTTACTGACCGTTTTCTGTCCGGTATATGCAGGCGCGGCGGAGACGGATACGTGGATGGATGAACTGGATTTTTCCGAAATCAGCGGATTTTTGGAAGATACAAAAGAAGCGCCCCTTTCGTTTGAAGAGTTGATTGAGGCGTTGCTGAACGGAGAGGGAGTTCCTTATGAAACCGTGGGAGAGTATATCCGAAAGCTTTTTACCGGCAGGATGGAAGAACATAAAACGCTTGTGTTCTGGCTGATTGCCGTATCGGCGGCTTTTTCCGTTTTAAAAAGTTATGCAAAAAGTTTTTCCAATTCCTATATATCGGAAATCTGCTTTTTTTTATGCTACTGTTTGATGATGGCGCTGCTGCTGGCGTCGTTTTCCGAAATGAACGAGACCGTATTGTCTACGGCAGAACGCATGGCGGGATTTATGAAAGCGCTGGTCCCCGTGTATTGTACCGCAATTTCGTTTTCTCTGCAGGTGAACGCTTCGGCGGCGGCTTACTCGCTGATCTTTACCGCGGTTTACTTGGTGGAATGGGCGCTCCGTTATGTGCTGGCGCCCCTTGTACAGATTTATGTGATGATGGAATTTTTAAATCATCTGACGGAAGAAGAGCGGTTTGGAAAGCTGGCGGAGATGATTGCCGACGCGGTTCGGTTTCTGTTAAAAGCGGCGGTCACGTTTGTCCTCGGCATCAATATCATTCAGGGGATGGTGGCTCCGGCGATGGACCGGCTGGCGGGGAATACGGTGGCAAAGACGATTCAGATGGTTCCGGGGCTTGGCAATGTGGCAAACGGCATGGGACAGATTTTTATCAGTTCGGGTCTTATGATCAAAAATTCCGTCGGGGCGGCGGCTTTGATTGTGCTGGTTATCCTCTGTGCGGTTCCGTTTTTGAACATGGCGCTGCTTGCCGCTTTATATAAGTGCCTGTCGGCGGTATTAGAGCCGATTGCCGATAAGCGGCTTTCCGGCGGCATGAACGGGATCGCCGTCGGAGGAGCGCTGTATTTGAAAATTTTAAGTACCTGTCTGATGCTGTTCTTTTTGACAATCGCGCTGACGGCTGCCGCGACCGGATTCGGAATAGGAGGGTAATATGTCTGGAATTGTAGATTGGGTCAAAGACTACAGTATGGTATTTCTCCTGATGACTGTGCTGACGTCTGTTGCCGCCAAAAAGGAATACCGCAGGTATATTCAGCTGTTTGTGGAAATCATACTGGTCATTACGCTGATGGATCCGCTGCTGCAGGCATTTGGCAAATCAGGAGATCTGTTTGAAAAAATCTCGTATGACAGCTTTTGGCAGGGATTAAACGGGATCCGCATGGACCAGGAAAAAATGGATTTTCTGGAGGAAGACTATTATATCGGTTATTATGAGAGGGCGATCGAAGCGGATGCGGGGCTTTTGGCGGAAAGCTTTGGGTATACGGTGATCGAGGCGTCGGTTACGTTAAATGAAGCGTATGAAGTCGAGTCGATGGCGCTTGCAGTGGCAAAATCGGATACGCGGCAGGTGATCGTCGGGACGGTGGGGCGTAAGCCGGAAAAGCCGGAAATTACGGCATTGCGGGAAAAGCTTGCCGCATATTACAAGATTCCCGCGGAACGGATATCCATAACGGATTAGGAGGCATTTGTGAAACTGAACGATTTTTTGCAGAAAAAAGCATGGAAACACTGGGATAAGAGCCAGTGGAGTATTTTGATTCTGGCAGGCATTTTGCTGATGGTCCTTGCAATTCCCACAAAAGAGAAAAAGGATGAAGCGGATACGGTACGGGAGAACGCCCTGGATGCGGCGCAGACGGCGGATGCGAAGGAAGATTACAGAAAGGATATGGAGGTGAGGTTAAAAAAAGCGCTTTCTAAGATCGCAGGCGCGGGAGAAGTGGAAGTGATGATTACGCTGGAAGATGCGGGAGAGAGCATCGTGGAGAAAGACCTGGCGAACGATACGTCAAAGGTTCAGGAAACCGATACGTCCGGTACGGGAAGGCAGGAAGAACGCACGCAGAAAACGCTGGCTTCCGTATACGCAGAAGAAAACAGCACGAAAACGCCGTTTGTAGGCAAAGAAATGATGCCGAAGGTCGCCGGCGTGCTCATCGTCGCCCAGGGCGGAGAAGATACTTTGGTAAAGCAGAATATTTCTGAAGCAGTGATGGCATTATTCCAAATAGACGTGAATAGAATTAAAGTAGTTAAGATGAGTATTCAGGAGGAAGAATATTGAAAAAGAAATTAAAGAAAAATCAAATTATTATTACAGCTTTGGCACTCATGATCGCGGTTGCCGGATATGTCAGCTATACAAGAAGTAATTTAGACGGCTCCGCAGAAGTTGCAAAGACGGATTTAACCGAGGATTCCTATGAGATTTCCAACGACCCGATCCTGGAAGGCGATATTTTTACGGACACGGGCGACGGCGGCGTAGACGTTGCGGCATCTACGGAACAGGCAAAAGACGATGTTGCATTGGAAGAGAGTACGCAGACGATCGGCGGAGGAGCAGAATCCGGCAGCGATTTAAATCCGGGCGAAGCGGTTTTGACCAGCTCGACGATCCAAAACGTGGATTTTGCAGCGGAAATGAAGCTTTCGAGAGAGCAGGTGCGCGCCAAGAACAAAGAGACGCTCCTTGGCATTGTCAACAGCACGACGCTGACTGACGAGCAGAAACAGTCCGCCGTAGACCAGATGATTGCGCTTACGGATGTGGCGGAGCGGGAAGCCGCGGCAGAGATGCTCTTAGAAGCGAAAGGATTTACGGATGTGGTAGTCAGCATCACAGACCAGGCAGTAGACGTTGTACTGAATATGGGAGACGTAACGGATGCAAAGCGGGCGCAGATTGAAGACATTGTAAAACGTAAGACGAATATCAGCGCGGAAAATATCATTATCACACCGATCGATACGACATCGCAGACCGAAAGCGGAACGCAGACGCAGGCAGATACGCAGACGGAAGCGACAGAGACATTAGACGCAACGGAGACGCCGGAAACGGCTTCTGAATAAAGGAAACGGATTTTCTACGGCATCCGGAACATACAGAAAGCCTCGTAATACCGCTTTTACGGCGGATTGCGGGGCTTAGGCTGCATCTGGGCAAAGAAGAATTACCTGTTTTAAAGATCCTCGCCGGAAGAGCCGGCGGTTTCTTCTCTGCGCTGTCTGATATAACGAAACATGGTAAGATAAATCCATAACAGGACGGGGATCAGTATGGTCATGCCGACCGATACTTTGAAACATTCCAACGCCCATGGGCTGTCGATCAGTGCAAAGATAAGCGTCAGTACATACAAGCCTGCAAGCAGGATTACGCCTGCGGCGGCAGCGATTTGTTTTGTTTTTTTCATAATGAAATCCTTTCGTCATTCGGTACCGGTTTTCCCGTGATACGGCAGATATGAG
Source organism: Lachnospiraceae bacterium (assembly GCA_011959925.1). Lineage (GTDB taxonomy): Bacteria > Bacillota > Clostridia > Lachnospirales > Lachnospiraceae > Roseburia_B. Next base: position 39,335 of record BLMD01000137.1, on the reverse strand, counting down.
TTTAAAGTAGCATACAAAGAGGGGATTTGCAAGGAAATTTTATCGGATTCCCGTCTTTCTATTTTCCGGATTTTATTGTATGATGATACCGTATGTTTGAATACAAACACATCATAGAATCAGGAATATAGAAAAGGAGAACACATGGGAGAGAAGAAAATTTTATCTCAAAAATGGTATCTGTATCTGACCGAGTTTTTTGCCGGAATGTCGGTGATGGCGGTCGAGCTTGGCGCAAGCCGTCTGCTGGCGCCGTATTTTAGTTCTTCCCAGATCGTTTGGACGATTATTATCGGTACGATTATGATTGCCATGGCGCTTGGCAATATTTACGGCGGAAGGTATGCCGATAAAAATCCCGATCCCGATAAGCTCTACGGCAGGATACTGATCGCCGCCATCTGGATCGCGCTGATTCCGGTTGCGGGCAAATATGTGATACTTGCCATTTCCGCCGTACTGATCGTTGCGGTCAACAGTCATTTTTTGATTTGGTCAGGATTTTTCGCCTGTATGGCAATCTTTGTATTTCCGTTGTTTTTGCTTGGAACCGTGACGCCTTCTTTGGTCAAATATACGATGGACAGCCTGACAGACAGCGGGAAAACCGTCGGCATGTTAAATGCGTTCAATACGGTCGGAAGCATCCTGGGAACCTTTCTTCCTACGTTTATTACGATTCCGTCCGTGGGGACGTCGATCACTTTTTTGATTTTTTCCGGTATTCTCCTGCTTTTGTCGGCAGTTTATTTTATCAGCGCCAAATCAGGAGGAAAAAAAGCCGCGGCGTCAGCCCTTTTATTTGCCGTCTGCTGTGTTTGCGGATCTTCGGACAGCTTTGCGTTTTGGGAAACGGATCTGACGTATGAAGGGGAATCCGTATACAATTACCTGCAGGTAAAAGAAGATGAAACTGACGTTGTTTTATCGACAAACGTGCTGTTCGGCGTGCAGTCGATCCGCAAAAAAGACGACAGCCTTACAGGCATGTATTATGATTATGCCCTGGCGGCGCCGTTGATGGCGGGGGCTGTAGAAAAGAAAGACCTGCGGGTACTTGTTCTTGGAAACGGAACCGGGACATTTGCTTCCCAGTGTATCCGGTATTTTGATCATGCCGTCGTCACGGGCGTAGAAATCGATGAAAAAATCACAAAACTGGCGGAAACGTATTTTCAGATGCCCAAAGAAGTAGAGGTCGTTACGTATGACGGACGCGCTTACCTGAACGTATCCGACGAAACGTATGACGTGATTATGGTGGATGCCTATCAGGATATTACGATTCCGTTTCAGATGTCTTCCGTGGAATTTTTTACACTGGTCAGGGATCATTTGGCAGAAGACGGCGTGATGGTAGTGAATATGAATATGCGCGGAACAAAAGAGGGCAATATCAACCAGTATCTTGCGGATACGATCGCATCTGTGTTTGAAGAGGTGTATACGGCGGATGTACCGGGTTCGACGAACCGCCTGTTATATGCTTCCAATGCTAAAGATTTGATGCAGACGTTTGCTTTGGGCAGAAAGAGTCTTGCCGACCCGGAGTTATCCGCTATGATGGAGAAGGCTGCCGGGGGGATGATTTCTTATCAGGCGGGAACGTATCGAATGACGGATGATAAAGCCCCGGTGGAGGTTTTGGGCATGCAGGTCATCGACGATCTGATTGAAGGAGAAATCGGATACTATAAAGAAATTTTCAAAAAAGAAGGAATTTCCGGAATTTTAGATGCAGATTGGTCTTTTTAAACGAATTCCGATATGTTTTTCCACAATATGTGGAAATCGTGTGGATAATTTATGAAATTTATCCACAATTATGAGTAAGATTTGGATATATCACGGAATGTGGAAATTGTGGAAAACATTTTGCAGCCATCCGGGCGGCCCGCCGGATGGCTGCAGACAGCGTTCAGAACTTTCACGCCTATTGACAAAGCGGAAAAAGAACCATATATTTACAAAGGGAGTATCGTCAGTCCGATGTACTCTCAAAATGAAAATCAGGAGGTTGGAACATTGAAAAAACGTATTTTTTCAGCTGCTTTGGCACTGTTTCTCTGTATTTCTTCTCATTCTGCGGCATACGGATGGCAGGAAGATGTTCTTACGGAAGCATCCGGATCCGCTGCCCGTGACAGTACGGTTCCCACTCCGGCGGAAGCGTATGCGGCCATGATTGCGTTAAAAGATCAGGACGGATATCAGGAGGGAACAACCTGGACCGATTACGAGCCTTATTCGGATACGAATGGGTATTATCATTGGCAGGGCGGACTTTTGGATGGGAAGAGAATCAGCGCCGTGGGCTGCGTAGCCTTTGCTTTTATTCTCAGCGATACGGCATTTGGCCAGCTGCCTGCCAGAATGTACGGGGCGGGTGAGTTTACATATAAAGATATAAAAGCGGGAGATATCCTGCGGATCAATAGTGATGCACATACCATGATTGTGCTTGAGGTGAGCGATGCGGGTATAATCGTTGCCGAAGGAAACGTCAGCACAGGAGACCACAAGGGAAAGGTTCATTGGGGAAGATCCATTTCCAAGGAAGAAGTGATGAGAACGGCCAGCCATTACATCACCCGCTATCCGCAGGGCTATATTCCGCCCACTGACCCGGAGGCAGACGTATCGGTTGCATCGGGAAATCTTGACGGAGGTCTTTCCTGGAATCTCACAAAGGCAGGTACGCTGACCGTCTCCGGTACAGGGGCTATGCCGGATTTTGATAGTGTAGAACAGCATCCAGATCCGAAAGATCGTGATTGCAGACGGCGTTACCAAGATCGGCGGCTGTGCTTTTTGGAACTGCGGGGCTCTCGGCGTAGAAATTCCCGCCAGTGTGGCGGAAATCGGCAGCAGCGCGTTCCGTAAGTCTTCGATTGTTTCCGTGACTGTTCCATCCGGTGTGAAGACGATTGGCGACAGCGCGTTTCGGGAATGTGAAAATCTTAGTTCGGTGACTGTTTCCGAAGGAGTAGAGACTATCGTTCAAAATGCATTCCGTGCGTGCAAAAGTCTTTCATCCATCGTTTTGCCGGCCAGTATTGAGGAGGTGGGCGCTTCCGCATTTTTTCAGTGTACGGCCATGACAAGCGCAGCGTTTGCTCCCGGCAGCAAACGGGTAAGGCTGGGTGAAAATTTGTTTACGCAGTGCTATTATCTGATGCGTGTCACGCTGCCAAAAAGTATCGACTGTATCAGCAATGGCATGTTTCAGAATTGTTTAATGCTTCCGGGAGTGAGCATCCCGCAGGGGGCGGAAAGTATAGGAATGTCGGCGTTTGCTTCCTGTTCTGCATTTACTGCGGTTGTAATTCCGGACAGTGTAGAAACGATAGGAATGGCTGCATTTGCATCCTGTCCGTTGGAGAATATCTACTTTACCGGAACCAAAGAGCAGTGGAACAGCATAGGAAAATCAGCCGATACGATGCAGGCCGTGTCAAAGGCGCAAATACATTATAACTATGTTCCTGCTCCCGCTCCGGATCCTGATGAAGGGGATGACAACGATAACAACAACGGCGATAATTCCGGCGGCGGAACAGGGGACGGCGATAACCCCGGCAGCGGCGGAAATGGCGGCGGCAATAATCCAGGAAACGGCGGCGGTCAGCAATCGGAACAGATGCCGTTTGCAAAAGGAAAAACTTTTACGGTCGGTCAATTTACTTATAAAGTAACAAAAGCCGGTGCAGAAGCGGAACTGACAACCTCAAAATCTACGGCGTCAAAGGTGACGATCCAAACGGTGACAGGTACGGACGGTGTGAAGTATAAAGTAACTTCTATTGGAGCAAAGGCAATGCAGAATAACCGGCAGATGACGAGCCTGACCATTGGAGCTGATGTAAAGAAGATTGGAAAGAGCGCTTTTAACGGATGCAGGAAACTCGGTAAAGTAAAGATTAAGTCTAAAAAGCTTAGTTCTGTAGGAAAACAGGCATTCAAGGGTACCAAGTCCGGTATGAAGGTAAAAGTGCCGTCCAAACAATTAAAGAAGTATAGGAAGATGCTGAAAAAAGCAGGAATAAAAGTCAAACAGGTAACAAAATAAGGAGAATAGTTATGTCTGATCAGGAATTTTATGAAGTGGAGCCTGTGGAAGAAGGAGAGGCGTCTATGGGGAATCCTCCTGTGCCGTCCGGTAAAGGAGACGAGACATCTTCCGGGCGTCAGGAGGAGACGGAAGAATATGAACAGGTCTGCTATCTTTGCCGCAGGCCTGAGCGCATTGCCGGGAAAATGATCCGGATACCGAACGATATCTGCATTTGCCAGGATTGTATGCAGAAGACGTTTGATACGATGAATCATTCCGGTTTTCCGATGGATCAGCTGATGGGTTCCGGCAAGATGCCAAATATCAGCATGATCAATCTTGCCGATCTGCAGGGTTTTTCTCCGCAGCCGCAGAAAATTAAGAAAAAGAAAAAAGAAAAGAAAGAGCAGCCGCAGTTTGATATCCGGTCGATTCCTGCGCCGCATAAGATCAAAGCGAGCCTGGATGAATATGTTGTGGGGCAGGAACATGCGAAAAAGGTTATGTCTGTTGCCGTGTATAATCACTACAAGAGAGTGGCGTCAGATGCTGCAGACGGAATTGAAATAGAAAAGTCAAATATGCTGATGATCGGTCCGACGGGTTCCGGAAAGACGTATATGGTAAAGACGCTTGCAAGGCTTTTGGATGTTCCGCTTGCGATTACCGATGCGACTTCTTTAACCGAAGCCGGATATATCGGGGATGATATTGAAAGTGTGGTCAGCAAGCTCTTAGCTGCTGCGGATAACGATGTGGAACGGGCGGAACACGGCATTATTTTCATTGACGAAATTGATAAAATTGCCAAGAAGCGGAACACGAACCAGAGGGACGTCAGCGGAGAAAGCGTGCAGCAGGGAATGCTTAAGCTCTTAGAAGGCGCGGACGTGGAAGTTCCGGTCGGGGCAAGCAGCAAAAACGCGATGGTTCCGATGGTGACGGTCAATACCAGAAATATCTTATTTATCTGCGGAGGCGCATTTCCCGATCTGGAAGAAATCATCAAAGAACGTCTGAATAAAGAAGCGTCGATTGGTTTTAAAGCGGATCTGAAAGATAAATACGACAAAGAAGAGAACATTTTGACGAAAGTTTTGGTAGAAGATGTACGCAGGTATGGCATGATTCCGGAATTTTTAGGCAGGATGCCGATATTATTTTCGCTGGAAGCGCTGACGGAAGAGATGCTTGTGCGCGTACTTGCGGAGCCGAAAAATGCGATTATCCGGCAGTATCAGAAGCTGCTTGCCATGGATGAGGTCAAATTAGAGTTTGAGGAAGCGGCGCTGCATACGATCGCGGCAAAAGCAAAAGAGAAAAAAGTAGGCGCCAGGGCGCTGCGTGCCATTTTGGAAGAATTTATGCTGGATATTATGTATGAAATCCCAAAAGACGACAATATCGGCATGGTGACGATCACAAAAGATTATATAGAAGGAACCGGCGGACCGATGATTACGCTGCGTCAGGGCATATTGGGGCATTCGTAATAATATATTATTTAGAAAGACCTGACAGGACGGAAAAAAATGGATTGTCATGATGCGGTATATTCCAATGATTATTATGATTTGATCGGAAACATTACAACGCTAGAACCCGGGCTTCGGGATTTGTGCAGGCAGGATATCGCCAATCGTTATGCCGTATATTACCTGAATCGGGATAATGTGCCTCCGATGTCGGTAGGGACGTATAAATATATCAATATCCCGAAGTGTTTTACGATACTGGATCAGAAAGCCTTAGATGTCAGCGGCATTACCAGAGTTCAGTCACAGCGCAATCTGAATCTGATGGGGAGCGGGATAATGATCGGTTTTCTGGATACCGGAATTGCGTATGAAAACGACGCGTTCCGCAATACGGACGGCAGCAGCAGGATTACGGCGATCTGGGATCAGACGATTGATACGGGGCCGCATCCGCAGGGATTTATCTATGGGACAGAGTATACCAAAGAGGAAATCGATTATGCACTGCAGCAGGAAAATCCAAGAGATTTTGTGCCGCAGAGGGATGAGATCGGCCATGGGACGATGCTGGCTTCCATTGCGGCGGGCAGTGAAGATATCGCCAATGATTTTATCGGCGCGGCTCCGTATGCCGATATTGCGGTTGTGAAACTAAAACCCGCCAAACAATATTTAAGAGATTTCTATTATATCAGAGAGGACGCCGTTGCCTATCAGGAAAACGATATTTTTACGGCGATTGATTATTTGAATCGTCTGGCAGACAGACGGGGCGAGCCGCTGGTCTTGTGTATCGGGCTTGGAACCAATCAGGGACACAGGGGCAGCGGCAGCAGGCTGACGTCGTATCTGGATGATGTGGCGGCGATGTACCGCAGGGCAGTCTGTATCGCAGTCGGCGACGAGGCGACTGCCAGGCATCATTTTTACGGAAGTATTTCGGAAAATACTTCCGAAAAAGTAGAGATTAACGTAACGGAAGATATGCGGGGGTTTATCGTGGAGCTTTGGGGGCATTCGTCGGAATTATTTGCCGTTTCTTTGACTTCGCCGACCGGAGAAACGCTGCAGAGAGTTGCCGTATGGAACGGGCAGCAGCAAAAGCAGCTCTTTCTTCTGGAAAACACAAGGGTTGTAATCGATTATCAGCTTGGGTCGGAACGCAGCAGGGAGCAGCTTGTCGTGATGAATTTTCAGGATCCGGTACGGGGGCTTTGGGTAGTTGAAGTATTTCCGTTTCGGATTACGGACGGTACCTTTAATCTGTACCTTCCGATTTCCGATTTTCTGGAAGAAGACGTTTACTTTGTGCGTTCCAACCCGGATATGACGCTTACCGTGCCCTCCAGTGCGAAGATCCCGATGGCAGTGGGCGGTTACAATTCCGTTTCGGACGGCAATTACATTGAATCGGGCAGGGGTTATACGATGGACGGCAATATTAAACCGGATTTTGCCGCTCCTGCAGTCAATGTATTTACGCAGGATCAGTTTGGTAAATTTGTCAGCATGACGGGAACCTGTGCGGCTGCAGCGATTTCTGCAGGGGCCTGCGCGCTGTTGATGGAATGGAATATTTCTTATATCGACAACCGGACGGTCAACTCCATTGAGCTTAGGAATCAGTTGATCAACGGGGCGCGAAAACTGCCCAATCAGCTGTACCCGAACCGAGAAGAAGGATACGGACGTTTGGATGTTTATCAGAGTATTTTGAATATGAGGAATCTGTAAGGGGATCTCATCGGAACGTCCGCATCGAATAAAAGCATGGGAAAAAATTCTTTTCAAAATCAGTTGAAATTTTTCCCCATATTAGGTAGACTAAGGTATGTTGTATTTTAAGAAAAATATCACTTATGAGAAAATGAAAATTTGATCATTTTTTTGGGGTGAGGAGAGGTTCGAAAAGAACCGGAAGGAGTGGTCAAATGAAAAAAGCGATGAATCAGTCTGTCGCAAACTTTATTTTGAATGGAATTTCCATTCTGGCGCTGGTGTTTTTGGTGATTTCTTTATTTTCTTATGGGAAAGTAAACAGAAGCCTGAATAAGGCGAATGAAGAACGATACGAACTGACGTATAATGCAAATCGATTTATGAACGGGTCGTCTTATTTGACGAATGAAGTCCGGGCATATGCGGCAACGGCATCGGAAGAGCATTATGATAATTATTGGAATGAGGTGAACACCTTAAAAAACAGGGATAAGGGAATCGCCGCGATGCAGGAAATCGGAATTACGCCGGAAGAACAGGCGATGATCGACGAGATGTCTTCGATTTCCAACGAGCTGGTGCCCTTGGAAGATCAGGCGATGAAAGATGTTCAGGCCGGGAAAAGGGAGCAGGCGTTTTTATATGTCTACGGCAAAGAATACAGCGAAGCGATCGGAGAAATCAGTGATCTGAAAGAAAAGTTTTTGGCGGATTTGGATACGAGGACATTGGGAGAAGTTACCGCATTTCAGGATCGTGCGGATTTTATCCGTTTGACAATGATCGCCGCATGCATATTGGTGGCGTTGATCCAGCTGATCAGTATGGTGATTACCAGAATCAAGATTCTCCGTCCTGTGATTGCGGTGAAAAATCAGATGGGTGAAATTTCGCAGGGAAATCTGTCTGCAGAATTTTCCATGGAGCCGGATACATCCGAATTAGGTATGCTTGTAGCATCCATCCATGAAACGAAAAGCGAGCTGAAGAAGTACATAAAAGATATTGACAATAAACTGTCCCAGATGGCGGACGGAAACATGGATCTTGTGATCGACAGCAATTACCGCGGAGAGTTTCTGCCGATTCAAAATGCATTGTCGCAGATTCTGGAATCTTTAAACAGTGCGCTATTGAGGATCGGACAGACGGCTGGGCAGGTATCTCAGCAGTCAGAGGTTATGACAAATGTTGCGCAGACGCTCTCAAACGGAGCCATGCAGCAGGCATCTGCCGTAGAAGAGTTATCTTCCGGGATTCAGGAGATTTCTGCCGGCGTGGACAGCACGTCGAAAGATGCGGAAACTGCCAGAAAGGCTGCGATGGATGCAATGATGCATTTGCAGACCTGTGATGCGAAAATGAAAGAACTGACGTCGGCAATTCAGGGGATTTCACAGTCGTCGCATCAGATTGCAGGAATTATCAAAACGATTGAAGATATATCCTTCCAGACCAATATTCTGGCTTTGAATGCGTCGGTAGAAGCCGCCCGCGCCGGAGAAGCAGGAAAAGGTTTTGCAGTTGTGGCGGGTGAAGTTCAGAATCTTGCCAATAAGAGTGCGGTGTCCGCAAAAGATATTACGGATTTGATTGAAAATTCTATGAAACAGGTTGCGCAGGGAAGCGCATTATCCGGCGATACAACGGAAGCGCTCAACTCGCTGGTAGGCAGCGCACAGGTGGCTTCCTCGATGATCGAACAGATCGCAGATTCTGCAATACAGCAGTCCAGCTCCATTAAGCAGATCAAGATCGGCATGGAACAGATTTCGGACGTTGTGCAGACCAATGCGGCGACGGCAGAAGAATCTGCGGCATCGGCAGAGGAATTATACAGTCATGCGGAGAAGATGAAAGTTGCCGTAGAGCAGTTTAAGCTGCGGGGAAAATAGAATTGGACAGGATATTTGAAAAGTTGGAAAGCAGCTTTTCGGATATCCTGTTTTTTTATGGAAAAGGTGATACGGTTATCATTTTCCGGTGGGAACAGTTGAAAAAAGTTTCCGGATATGATAAACTTTTTTCGATTTAACAGGAAGAATTTGAACTGTATTCCGGGAGAAGGATGTGTACCATGAGAAAAAAAAGATTAAAAAAATTTTTTCCGAAAACCGTATGTCTGGCGGCGGCAGCTATCCTGATTGCAGCGTCTTTGGACGCCAGGGCTTCCCAGACAAGCGACAAGTTAAAAAATACAGGCAAAAAGATTGACGAACTGGAGCAGAAGAAAAAAGACGCCAGTGAAAAAGTCGGAAATCTGCAGGAAGAGGCCGGCAATTTAAAAGGGGAACTCGCAGAGTTAAATCAGCAGCTTTCCGATGTCTCTGCACAGATCAATGATCTGGAGACCCAGATACAGAAGAAACAGGGTGAAATCAAACAGACGGGAGAAGAGCTTGCGGCGGCGGAAGCGCTTGAGGCAGAACAATACGAGAGTATGAAGCTTAGGATTCGCTTTATCTATGAAAACGGCAATACGGATTTGATTGAAGCGATATTGGGCAGCACGTCTTTGGCAGATTTTCTGAATAAAGTGGAGTACGTGGAGGAGATCAACCGATACGACAGGCAGATGCTTACGAATTACGAAGAAACCTGTAAACAGATCTCCGCCGAGAAGAAGAATCTGAAAAAAGAGAAAAAAGAACTGGTAGCCATGCAGGAGAGCATGGAGCAAAAAGAAGAGCAGGTGAACGGTCTGATTGCCAAAACGCAGTCCAACCTGACATCCAAACAGAATGAAATTTCGGATGCAAAAGAAACGCTGGAAGACTACGAAGCGCAGATTGCTAAAATGAAAGCATACGAAGAAGAGCTGGAACGCAAAAAAATCGAAGAAGCGAAAAAGCGGGCGGCGGCGCAGAAAGCCGCAGAACAGCAGAAAAAAGAAGGCGGCGGATCCGGCAGCCCCGCGCCAAGCGGCGGCGGAACGGTGACGTCAAATGCAAGCGATCTGGCAATGCTTGCCGCATTGGTGGAATGCGAGGCAGGCGGAGAAAGTTACGAAGGACAGCTTGCCGTAGCCAGCGTTGTGGTCAACAGAGTCAAAAGCGGCAGTTTTCCCAATACGATTTCCGGCGTCATCTATCAGGGCGGGCAGTTTTCGCCGGTAGCCAGCGGACGTTTTGCCGTTGTTTTGGCAAAAGGAGCAAACGGCAGCTGTACAAAGGCGGCGGGTGCGGCGTTATCCGGCAATACGAATATCAATGCGCTGTTTTTTTGCCGGGCATCTTCGGGCGTGGAAGGCACGGTGATCGGGAATCATGTGTTTTATTGATGCACAGGAATTTATTTCAGCCGCAAGAAGTTACCGGCGGAAAAGAGGCGGAGAAATTTATGGCAGGCAATAAGATTTTGATTGTAGAAGACGATCCTGCAATTGCGCGGGCAGAAAAAGAGCATTTGGAAAAGTGGGATTTTTTTGTGCAATGTGTAGAAGATTTTAAGCAGGTCATGTCGTATGTGACAGATTATCAGCCGGATTTGATTCTTTTGGACCTGAAACTTCCCTATTATAATGGTTTTTACTGGTGCAGTGAGATTCGGAAATGTTCGAGCGTTCCGATCGTCTTTGTCTCTTCTGCGAATGACGATATGAATATTGTGACGGCAATGGATATGGGCGGGGACGATTTTATTGCAAAACCGTTTTCACTTTCCGTATTGACAGCGAAAATCCATGCGGTTCTTAGGCGGGCGCAAAGTTTGGCGGGATCGGTCAATCTGTTGGAACATAAGGGCGTGCGTCTGAATTTATCGGATGCAAGGGTCTGGTATCAGGGACAGTCGGCGGAGCTTACTAAAAATGAATTTAAAATCCTTGCCCTTTTGATGGAACAAGCGGGAACTATGGTGGCGAGAGACGCGATTATGATGAATCTTTGGGAAAGCGAGAGTTTCATCGACGACAATACGCTGACGGTAAACGTGACGAGGATTCGTAAAAAATTAAAGGAAATTGGGGTTACGGATTTTATTCTGACAAAAAAAGGAATCGGGTATCTGGTATGATACGTCTATATTTCAAACAAAAAAGGAAAAGAGTCGTTTTGGATCTGGTCTTTGCAGGGATTTTTGCGCTTTGCTTTTACCTGACGGGAGCAGAACTTCTCCTGCTCTGGTATCCGGCGTCATTGTGTTTGTTTTTTGAATTTTTGTTTGGATTTTTTGATTTCCTGAAGTTTCAAGAAAAGCATGAGCGTTTGCTTATGCTTTGTCTCTATCCGAAAGAAGCGGCAGAATTTCTCCCGGATACAAACGATGCGATCGAAGAAGATTATAAAAACCTGGTAAGGGCGTTTGCCGATATCTACCGGACCGAGAGAAAAGCGAATGAAAAAAAGACAGAGAGTGCCATGGAATATATGACTTTATGGACGCATCAGATCAAAACGCCGATTACTGCCATGCAGCTTCTTCTGCAGGAGCCGGATGAAACAATGATTTCGGACAGAAAGCGCAGAGAACTTTTGGATCAGCTGTTTGAAATCGAGCAGTATGTGGATATGGCTTTACAGTACACGCGGCTGGATACGATAACTTCGGATTTTCTGTTTCAGGAATATCGGCTGTTTGATCTTGTGAAACAGGCAGTGAAATACTTTGCACGGACATTTATATCCAAAAAGCTTTCCCTGGATATGAAAGAGACGGATACCGTTGTGGTAACGGACGGGAAATGGCTTTTATTTGTAATCAAACAATTGTTGTCAAATGCTTTAAAATATACGGATCGCGGCGTTATATCCGTTTATATGCATCCGGATCATACGCAGACGCTTGTGATCAAAGATACGGGGATCGGCATTGCGGCGGAAGATCTGCCGAGAATTTATGAAAGAGGATTCACCGGCGAAAACGGCAGGCTGCAAAAAAAATCCACCGGAATCGGGCTGTATCTGTCAAAAACAATTTTAGGACGTCTGGGCCATAGGATTGTAATCATATCGGAAACGGGGCGGGGGACAAGGGTGGAACTGGATCTTGCCGAATGGAAGAAGAAAGGAGCAGAACGATGAAAAAATTATTGGAAGTTTGTGTGGATTCCGTAGAATCTGCAATGATTGCACAGGAAGGGGGAGCAGACCGCCTGGAGGTTTGTTCCAATCTGGTAATCGGAGGGACGACGCCTGGCATCAGCCAGTTTAAGCAGATCCGCAAGGCGTGCAATATCAAGTTAAACGTATTGATCCGTCCCAGATTCGGAGATTTTTTGTATACGGAACCGGAGTTTTTGATGATTGCAGAAGATATCCGTATGTTTCGGGAATTGGGTGCGGACGGCGTGGTCGTGGGATGCCTAACGCCGGACGGCAGGCTGGATGTTAAGCGGATGCAGACGTTAAGAGACTGTGCCGGAGATTTGCATATGACGCTGCATCGGGCATTTGATGTCTGTCAGGATCCGGACGAGGCGCTTCGTACGGCGATTTCCCTTAAGATTGATACGATTCTGACATCCGGTCAGGAAGCAGATTGCGTGAAAGGAAAGGAAGTTTTAAAACGCCTGATTGGACAGGCGGGAGAGGACATAGAAATTCTGGTGGGAAGCGGCGTCGATGCAGCGGTTATCCGCAGCCTTTCCAAAGAAATCCATGCTACGAGTTTTCATATGTCCGGCAAAGAGATCAAACAGAGCGGAATGACCTATCGGAATGAACGCGTCAATATGGGTCTGAAAGAACTGAATGAGTTTGAGATTTTCCGTACGGCAAAGGAAGCGGTTGTACAGGCGCGGGAGGCGCTGGACCTGCAGTAAGGGAATTGTTTGTTCCAGGTTCCGTTTTCTAAGAAGGGGCAGGAGAATATTCGCTTTTTCATATGATAGTAAGACTGGGAACAGAAGAAGAATAGTAAGATGGAAAAGTGCCAGATACAAAAAATGTGTCTGGCTTTTTTTGCGGAAATAATCGGATTAAGGAAACAGTTAGATTTCTGTAAAATATTTATATTTTTAAACGTATCATTTCGTGTATTGTTTTTATATAAAAATGGAATTGCAGATAAGCGTATTAAAAATATCTTATAAAAACGATTCACAAAGAAACAATGAATTAAATTTTTGTTATCTATTGATTGAAAAATAAAAACATGATACAATTTATAATCATTTGAAAAAATTCTTGGTGATAAAAATTTTGCAACAACCAGGGAATAAGAAAAGATTGATTTTATTTATGAATGTGCAAAAAGAGTGCCCTATGCAGGGAAGGGGTGAACGATGATGAAAAGAAAACGGAATAGGATCCTGGCCGTTCTGTTTCTGGCAGCGGTCGGCATGGTCTTTGTATTTGCAAATATTCAGAAAAAAACAGAGATCGTATGGTATCTTTCCGATCCGGAATATTTTGGAATAGACAGGGAGGATATGCAGCCATATCAGGAAGTTTATGCGAAACGGTTTGACCTTTTTAACAAACGGTTGGGAAAACTTGGGATCGCTGCGAAAGTGGTGTTCAAATATCTTCCGGATTCGTATGAAGCGGCAGCAGAAGAGGAGGAAGGCGGTTTTCGGCTGGAACAAGAGCTGATCTGTTCCGGAGAAGCAATCCAGACGTTGCTGCAAAACGATCCGGATGCGGATATTGCACAGTTTTCGTCCATGGAATACGACCGGTTTCTTCCGTTGGATTCTTATATGGAAAGCGAAGGGATGCAGCGGGCGCAAGCGGCGATTCCCCAAGAGATCTGGGATGTAAACCGGATCAACGGAACCACGTATCAGATTCCGCGCGGAAATGTCTGTGTGAAAGAGGCGGCATATTGTTTCCGGAAATCTTTTTTGGATCAATACCGGGTGGATTTGGACGAGGAGAAGATCAAAAAGATGACGCCGGAAGAAGTGATCCAATGGCTTTTGCCTTATTTTGAGGAAGAACGTCTTTTGGAGGGCGGGTATTATCTTACCAATGCCGCATATCTGGATTTCAGTGATTATCTGCTTGGGGAATATATGCCGGTGTTAGAAGGAACGACGAATAACCTGTATGTTCATATGCGGGAAAAAAAGATCGAGGATGGTTTTTCCATGCAGCGGATCAAAGATGCCTTCGCGTTGTATCAGTATATTTATGAAAACAACCTGGACGCCCATGACAGCCCCGGTTCTTTGTCTGCGCGTCCTGTATTTACCATACAGAATATGCCCGGGCTGAAACAATTGCAGGGGTCTTATGATGATGCGGAAGATATTGTTTCGGTTCCGCTTGGAAATCCTTTTCTCACCCGTTCGCTCGGGAATGGAGTATTCAGCGGCAGCAAACATAAGGAGCTTGCCGTGCAGGTGCTTGCGGCGTCGGTATACGATGAGGAATTATCAAACCTTATGATCTACGGCGTGCCGGAGGAAGATTATGTTCTGTCAAACGGATATGCCGTCGGCAAACAGCAGGGCACTCTTTCGTATATGGGAACATTTGGCGCAATAGGAAACAACCTCATTGCATATCCAAACGAAAGTGAAACGCCGGATAAAGAAGAGCGTACAAGAAACCTGTTTCATGAGATGCAGCCGGATTTGTACCGTAATTTTGTGCCTGACTGGGATGAAGAGTTACTGAAACAAATGAGCAGGCTTGCCGCAGTTTATCAGGAAGCGGTCCGTACGCTGCAATCTTCCGAAGTACCGGACCTGGAAGCGTTTTTGGCCCTGCAGCAGGAGAAATTGGAGGAAGCCGGACGGGACGATGTGATGCATAAGCTTCAGGAACAGCTGGATGGCTGGGAGGAATAGGCGTATGGTGTTGGAAATCAAAAACGTGAGAAAGTTCTATGGGGACAAAGAGGCGCTGAAACCGCTTTATGTAACGTTTACGCCCGGCGTATATGGGCTTCTCGGTCCGAACGGCGCGGGAAAGAGCACGTTTATGAAGCTGATTGCCATGCTGCTTGAGCCGTCGGCAGGGGAGATTGTATTTAACGGGAAAGAAATACGGAAACAGAAAAAAGATTTTTTAAAAGCATTGGGGTATATGCCGCAGCAAACATGCCTGTATCCGGAATTTGACGTGTTGGAATACCTATATTATATCGGGGCGTTGAAAGGAATGGAACGAAAGCATTTGCTTGTCCAGGCAGAGGAATTATTGGAGCGGGTACGTCTGGTTGATGTAAAAAACAAGAAGATCAAGACGCTTTCGGGAGGGATGCAGCAGAGGCTGATGCTTGCGCAGGCTTTGCTGGACCGGCCGCAAGTGGTGATTTTAGATGAGCCTACGGCTGGATTAGATCCCAGAAAACGGATCGAAATGAGGAATTTAATTGCAGAGTGGGCAAAGGAGCGGATTATTATTATTGCTACGCATGTGGTCAGTGATGTGGAACTGATTGCAGACCGGATTCTGATGCTGGACGCCGGGAGGATGCTTGCGGACAGCACGGTATGGGAGCTGACGGAGCAGCTGTACGGAAGGGTCTATGAGACAGAATTAATTCTCCCGTTGGAAGAGCTGGAAGAGTTGTATCAGGTCAGCAGCGTGTATCACCGAAAAGGAAACGTCTATGCGAAGGTGATCACAAAAGAAGGGGAACCGCAGCTAAAAGGCGCGGTACCGGTATATCCGGATCTGGAAGATGTGTACCTGTCTTATTTTGGAGAGGAAGTATGAAGACGTATGAGGCTTGTATGGTATGAATGGAAAAAATTGTGGAAAAATGCTTCCGTCTTAAAAATTTTCCTGTTTTTTTTGCTTCTGTCCGGCATTGTCTTTTGGGGTGAGCTGGATAAAAACCGGGAATGGATTCCGGAATATTTAAACATGCATGGTCTTTTGGAAGAGGAGCAGGGGGATGCCGCCGAATGGGTGGAGCAGAAAAAAGCTTCGCAAAGCGCGGCAGGCTATGAGCAGTGGAAGGCGTTGGAGCAGATCGGACGGGAAGTGGAAGCGCAAAACGGCTATGCAGCCTACCGCGAATCGATCCAGAACCGGTACGAGAAGGGGCGGGAAATTTCTATATTTGCAGATCCCGATTCCGACCGGAACGCTTATGGGAAACGGATTGCCCAGGCCTATGAAAAACTAGACATTCAGGCGCCTATGGAACTGCATCCTTATCTGGGCGTGGAACAGCTGCTGGATTTTTATGCCGGCGACCTGCTGGCAGCGGTATTTTTAATCTATCTGACGGGCGTCGTTTTTCTGCAGGAGGAAAAAGCGGGAAAATCAGAGTTTGCGCTTACGATGTTTCATGGAAATGTGCGCCTGTTTCTGGCAAAGGCGTTTGTGGTTTACAGCAGTCTTACCGTATATATGCTGCTGATTTTCGTTCTTAACTTTATGCTTGCGTCAGCAAAGTTCGGCGGGATTGCCTGTATGGCTGCGATTCAGGGCGTTCCCGGGTATTATGCCGTTCCATACGCCTGGACGATCGGACAATATCTGCTTGCCTGTATGGGTTTAAAGCTGCTTGCGGCAGCGGTATTAACAGCCTTGGCGGTGGCAATTGCAAAGCGGTTTTGTTCCGTAATCTTAACGGCGGCGGAAACCGCATGCATTTTGGGGCTCGGTATATGGTTCTGCAATAGCTCTGTGGGCGGCGGTCTGTGGGAAGCCGGTCGGATTTGGAATGTGTGGAGCCTGCTGCGGGGAAAACCTGTCATTGGCACGTATGAATTGATTTCATTCGGAAGTTTGTATTTTGAGGCGGCATGGGGTATCGTACCTTTGGCAGCGATCCTGTTTGGACTGATGCTGTTTGCGGGAGGCCGCAGGCAGATGAAACGGAGGAGAAGGATTTGGGCAAAGAAGGGGAGCAGGCGAAAGCCCCATTCGATTTTTTATTTTGAAATGAAAAAACTGTGGATTTACCAGAGAGGCATGATTTTGTTTGCGGCATGTATACTGCTGTATGGGATGACGGTGCGGCAGTACCGCCATGATTTGGATACGGAAGAATATTATTACCAGCAGTATATCGACCGGTTCGGAGACCGGGTTACAAAACAGACGGATCATCAGATCAGGGAAGAGAAAGCATATTTTCAATCCCTGGAAGAAACGCTTGCAGGAGAAGAAAATATCTACCGTGCAGACGCGCTGCAAAAAGAGCTGGAGCGCCGGGACGGATTTGAGAAATATGCCGACCGCGCCGCGCTGCTGCGGCGGGACGGGAAAGAAGAAATTTTATTAAAAGACATGCAGTACGAGATGCTGTTTGGTTTTACGGAAGTATCCAGAGGGATGGTTCTTTTCCTTTGTATTTCCTTTGCGTTTCTGATTCCGGCAGTGTTTCAGAAGGAAAAAGAAACCAGGGTGGAATTGCTGCAGAAAACGTCTGCCTGCGGAGGAAAAACGCTGTGGAATGCAAAAATAATGTCGCTGCTGCTCTACTTCGTTTCTCTTACCCTTGTGTTTGGGGTGTTTTCCTTTTGGAAATCCGCAGCAGCGTATGATTTAAAGATGTCCGCCCCGGCGGACTGCCTGCCAGCGTATTGGAACAGCGGAATCAGTATACCGCTTGCTTGTTTTTTTAGCCTGGGAGTGATACTGCAGTGCATTGGTGTGTCTGCGTGTTTGATCGTGCTGTCGGCATGTGGGAAATTTGTGAAAAACCAATATATGCTGACAGGAATGATTCTGGGAGCGACTGTGGTTCCGACATTGTTATCGCCGTATCTTTCCCTGCAATGGCTGAGAGCGATACATGATATTTTGTTTGTGTTTACGTTTCAGGGGCGTTGGACGACGATTGGTTTTGCAGTGTTGCTTGCCGCAGCTGCGGCAGTAATCGGAAAGGAGACCATATGCAGAGAAAAAAATATGGAAAAATAGTTTTAGGAGCGGTTTGTTTTGCCCTGCTTTTGGCGGGATGCACAAAACAAAAGCATAGTATGGAGGCAGGTGAACGGTAGGATCAGGACGTATTTCGTCCGATGATCAACTTAACGGAAACGGACGAAGGGGTGTATTACGTACAGAACGTACAGGCAGATTCCGATTTTATGGTGCTGAAATATGTAGATAAAGCGTCTGCAAAAGAAACGGTTCTCTGCCGAAAAGTAAACTGCAGGCACGATTCTAAAGCCTGCCAGGCAGTGTCTGAAGGGGCAAATTATATGGGATTTCTGACGTATGTTAATGAAAGCCTTTACTATATGGTCTGTAAATCCTTCGGGGAGGACAGGGGTTTGTGCCTGTACCGTATCAGGAAAGACGGGACGGATAAAACGCTGGTCCACAGATTTGAAAACCAGACGATCCCTCCCAATGCAGCGGTGATGTACAGGGGAAAATTGTTTTTATCGCTTCCGACCATGATTGAATTTGAGGATGCAACCGGTAGCGAGTCGGCAGAGCCGTCGCTTGTCATGTACGATTTGCAGACAGAAGAAGAAACGTTAATCGTGGACGGAAGCAAGTTAAAGGATACCTATGTCGTTCCGTGCGGCGGCAGCGGTGATTCGATCTATTTTCTGGAAATGAATCTGAATGAGGATGAGGGGCTGATATTCCGGCAATACGATTTTCAGACAAAAGAAATCCGTACCGTTTTGGAAGGCGTGTTAAATGATGCCCAGTTTATCTGGGACGATACGATCTATTTACAGCCGGCACACAAAAAGAACGTTGAAGCTTACCATATAAAGACAAAAAAGAGGGAAGAGATACTGACGTATGAGGAAGAGATCGACGATGTGTATATCCAGATCGGGTATATGGAATTGATCAAACGGACGAAAGAGGACGGGAAGGAGCGGGGCTATTATAAATGGTATGACCTAAAAGAAGGGAGATACCTGTTCGATGAGTTTGAATCCGAAGACGAGATGTATGTGAGGATGCGCCTTGCAAACGGGGATTACTGGATCGAAAAAGACGACGGTATTTATTTTTATCATTTAAAAGAGGGGACGTGGACGAAGGTGGAGGAGATTTCGTAGGTGATATAGAGCCGGGCGGCTGCCTTCCATTTCGGAGGGGCTATCCCTCCAGACGAAAGGAAGAAGGGCATTGCCAGTGTATGTTTCATACTTTGATTTGAATGATGCCAGATAAGGATATATTTTTGTTTTATGAAAAAGAGATGAATCTTGTAATTAACATTTGGATATGCTATAATGCCATTAGGCAAAAAGATGCAGAAGTTCCATGTGAACAAAGAATGGAATCCCCGAACCGTGTTCCAGCGCAGTTCGGGGATTCTTCTTTACTTTTATGGTGGCAAAGCACCCACCAGGCTACTTGTTGCTCTTGTCGTCACCGTCTAACCATTTGATGATGTAGTGGCAAGTTACACCAGCCGCAACGGTGTGACAACGCCAGTGGTTTTGTGACGGAACATTCAAAGATATATATTGGAAAAAGAGATGACGGAACGGTTATTGGTGTCAGTAATTCTAAGAGATTACTTGAGGATATCCCCAATAAGGTACAAAGCAAACTGGGGATTGTGGCTGATGTCAATTTACTGACAGAGAATGGCTTGGAATATATAGAAATTACTGTGAATCCATGGGCATTTCCTGTAAACTATGATGGGGAATATCATTACCGTAGCGGCAGTACGAAACAGCAGTTAAGAGGTAATGCACTGACGAACTTTCTTATATCTAAGACAGGTTTGAAATGGGATGCGGCTACAATAGCTGATATATCAGTTGACGATTTGGATAAGGAAAGTTTTGATATTTTTAGGCAGGAGGCACTCCGAAGCGGTCGAATGACGAAAGAAGATTTGGATATTTCAAATACAGAACTTCTGGAAAAATTAGATTTAATAGAAGATGGAAAGCTAAAACGTGCGGATGCATTGTGTTTTTACCGTAAGGCAGAAAAAGTTATCAGTGGATGTTATGTGAAAATCGGCAAGTTTGAAGGAAGTGACTTATTGTATCAGGATGAAGTAAGAGGTTCTCTGCTTATTATTGCAGATAGGGTGATTGATTTAATTTATCTAAAATACTTGAAAGCAGCGATATCCTACCACAAGGAAACAAGAGCGGAAACATTGATGCATTCTCATTCTTCAAAGCCTTTTAATCCGGACATTGCGAGAGTTTTCTATCGGGCTGGTTATATTGAAAGTTGGGGGCGTGGCATTCAAAAAATATGTGATGCCTGTAAAACGCTTGGTGCGGATGAACCGGAATATATTGTTCATGGTGGAGATATTATGCTTAAATTTAATGCCCTTCAAAGTGCCAAGGTGCCAGAATCCATAGCGACAAAAAATCAGGATGTCACAAAGAATGTCACAAAGAATGTTTCAAAGGAAACGGAAATTTTAACTTTGCTGAGAGAGGATGCATCCATGACAACGACAGAAATGGCACAGAAATTATCTGTGAACAGAAGAACAGTACAAAGAGAACTAGAAAAATTAAAAAACAAAAATTGCATTGAGCGTAAAGGTGGCCGGCGTTATGGATATTGGGAAATTCCCTAATCTCTTGTACATCTCTGTTTACAGTCTTTTGCAGATATTTGCAAAGATACTCTGATCTTCTGAACCTTACAAAATCGTAAGCCAGACAAAAAGAAATGTAAGCCAAAGTTAAGGCAGAGCATTTCTTTTTTTGTTATAGTGGTATTGTCAAAGATAAGAGGAGGAACAGAATATGGCTATGTTAGAAGTAAATCACTTAAAAAAATATACGCCACGCGTTTTGGCGGAAATAAGGTGGAGGCGCTGCGGGACGTAAATTTTGCGGTGGAGCAGGGAGAATACACGGCGATCATGGGTGAATCCGGTTCGGGAAAAACGACTCTGCTTAATCTGCTTGCCACAGTGGATCGTCCGACGGACGGAAAAATTTTGTTGAACGGCAAAAACATTCTTTCTATTAAGGAAAGCGAACTGGCGCGGTTTCGGCGGGAACACCTGGGATTTGTATTTCAGGATTTTAACCTGCTGGATACGCTTTCTTTAGAAGACAATATTTACCTTCCCCTTGTGCTTGCCGGAGAAAAGTACGCCGTGATGGAGCCGAAACTAAAAGAGCTTTCGGGACGCCTGGGATTGACGAAGCTGCTGAAAAAATATCCGTATGAGGTATCCGGCGGGCAGAAACAACGGGCGGCGGTTGCCAGGGCTATGATTACGGAACCGGATATGATTCTGGCGGATGAGCCGACGGGGGCGTTGGATTCCCGTTCTTCTTCGGAGCTTTTGGATATTTTTTCCCGGCTGCATGAAAACGGGCAGACGATTCTGATGGTAACTCACAGTACGCGCGCGGCAAGCCATGCGGGAAGGGTGCTGTTTATCAAAGACGGGGAAATCTACCATCAGATTTACCGGGGCAATATGACTTTTGACGAAATGTATAAAAAAATATCGGATACATTAACTGTATTGTTGTCAGGCGGTGGTTTTCATGAATAAAAAATTGTATCTTTCATTGGCAAAAAATAATATAAAAAAGAACAAAAGCTCCTTTTATCCGTTTATGCTTTCTGCGATTGCCATGATCGCATTGTTTTATATGATTTTTGCGATTGCGGTCTGTGCAAAAGAAAGCGAAGGATTTTACGGAGACGCTACCATATTTGTCGTGTTGAATCTCGGCGTATGCATCTGCGGGATTTTTGCGGCGAGCGTGATTTTTTATACGAACGGTTTTCTGATGAAGCAGCGGGCAAAAGAGATGGGGCTTTACAGTATTCTCGGAATGGAAAAGAGGCATATCGCAAAAGTGATTTTCTGGGAAACGGCGATTCTTGGATGTCTTTGTATAGCAGCCGGGCTGTTTTTTGGGATCGTATTTTCTAAGCTGATGTTTCTGGTTCTGTTAAAAATGATGAAGCTGGATGCGGCGATTCCGTTTGGAATCCCGGTATCTGTGATAGTAAAGACGGTTCTGATTTTTTTACTGGTATTTTTGGCGGGTATTCTGAAAAATATCGTTTGGGTTCGCTTTTTAAAGCCGATGGATTTATTTAAAAGCAGCAGTCAGGGAGAGAGAACCAAAAGCGAAATGGTTTTCTGCGGTTTTTGGCATGATCTGCCTTGGAATCGGTTATACGATTGCCGTTACGACGGAAAATCCTCTGAAGGCGTTCTCCCTGTTTTTCGTGGCGGTGTTATTTGTGATGGCAGGTACGTATCTGCTGTTTTTAAGCGGCAGCGTTGCTTTGTTAAAGTTACTGAAAAGAAATAAAAATTATTATTACCATAAGACGCACATGATCAGCGTTTCCGGCATGATGTATCGTATGAAGCGCAATGCAGCCGGGCTTGCTAATATCTGTATTTTAAGCACCGCGGTATTGGTCACGATTTCTTCTACGGTTTCGTTATATGCCGGTTCCCGCGATCTGCTGAACCAGGCGTACCCTATGGACGTGAATGTGAGCTGTTATGTGGATCCGCAGCAGACGGGGGAGAATGCGTTCGATCCGGATAAAGTGAAGACCGCAGTTTTAGATCATGCAGCAGGAAACGGCTTGACTGTGGAAAATGAATTTATCAATTACGGGATCTTACTGACGGTAAGGCAGGAGCGGGCGAACGTTTTTTCCGAGGAGCGTGAAGATATAAATGAAGCTATCGTCGTAAGTGTCATCAGCCTGGAAGATTATAATCGGAATCTGAACGAAGAAGATCGGATTTCGGCTCTTTCCAAGGGAGAGGCCTATGCGGAAGACAGTGAGAGAATGCTTTTGGATCAGGAGCAGATTTCACTCTGCGGTATGGATTACCGTATCAGGCGGATGCCGGAGGAGTGGATGGAACGGAAAACGATGCAGATTGCGTATGAGAAGGAATCTTCCGTTATCGAACAGGATTTCCATATGATACATTTGGCAGTTGCGACCAGACAGGAGCTTATGGATTTGGCGGATCATGTCAATGCAAAACGAAACACATCTGCCGGAGAGAATCTGCTGCAGGTGAAATACAGATATTTGTTTGACCTAAACGGGGAAGAAGAGCAGATCCTGAAATTTAGCAGTACACTTTTGGATTCGCTGGCACAAAACGTTTCCATGCAGGCGGTAACTGTAGGAGATATTTATACGGACAAAGCTTTTTGGGAAAGTATGTATGCAAGCCTTTTGTTTATCGGTGTGTTTATTGGCGTCATCTTCCTTCTGGCTGCGGTTTTGATTATTTATTATAAACAGATCTCAGAAGGGTATGAGGACCGGGAGCGTTTTGAGATCCTGCAGAAAGTGGGTATGAGCAGAAAAGAGGTTAAAAAAGTGATTACGGCGCAGATTCTGCAGGTATTTTTCCTGCCGCTTGCCCTGGCAGCCGTCCATATTGCATTTGCTTTTTCGATTATCCGAAGGATTCTTTCTATTTTAGGTCTGGTGAACGTGACATTGTTTATCGGATGTACCGTGGCAAGTATTTTGATCTTTGCACTGGCATATGGGATTGTGTATTATCTGACGGCGCGGACGTATTATCGGATTGTGTATGGCTCTTGACAAATCTTTGCTTTGAGACTATGATTTTTGGGCAGGGAAAATCAACAGGTTAGAAAGAAGGCAAAGATTATGATAAAAATTGATATTATTTCCGGTTTTTTAGGGGCGGGAAAGACAACTTTCATCAAGAAAATGATTGACGAGGTATATAAGGATGAGAAAATTGCCCTGATTGAGAATGAGTTCGGTGAGATCGGCATCGACGGAGGATTTTTAAAAGATTCGGGCGTCAATATAACGGAGATGAATTCCGGCTGTATCTGCTGTTCTCTGGTCGGGGATTTCGGGAAAAATTTAAAAGAAGTCATTACGGCATATCATCCGGACCGCATTATCATTGAGCCGTCCGGTGTGGGCAAATTATCGGATGTGATGAAATCGGTGATAGATATAGAAAAGGAACAGGATGTCAGATTAAACGCCCTGGTTACGGTGGTCAATGCCAAAAAGGCATCCAAACAGATGAAAGCGTTCGGCGAATTTTTCAACAACCAGATTGCGTTTGCAACGACGATCGTATTGAGCAGAACGCAGACTGCGACAGAGGCGCAGCTGGAGCTTTGTGTGAAGCAGATGCAGGAGCTGAATCCGAAAGCTGCAGTGATCACAACGCCGTGGGATCGGATTACCGGCGAACAGATTTTAAATGTAATGGAAGGAAGCGATTCTCTGGAACTAAAACTTTTGGCAGAAGAAACGCACAAAAAAGAAGAGGAAGCGCATTCTCACGGGCACGGAGAAGACGAGCATGTGCATTCTCACAAGCATGAGGAACATGAACATACACATCCTCACGGGCACGGAGAAGACGAAAATGCGCATTCTCATGATCATGAGGAACATGCACATGCGCACGGCGCGGATTGTACCTGCGGCTGCCACGATCATGATCATGACCACCACCATCATCATGCAGATGATATTTTTACAAGCTGGGGAAGGGAAACACCGCACAAATTTACAAAAGATGAGATCGAAGCGGCTTTAACTGCGCTGTCCGAAGGCGAGACGTACGGTACCGTTCTGCGGGCAAAAGGTATGGTCGAGAATGCCCAGGGCGGCTGGATCTATTTTGATATGGTTCCGGGTGAGTACGAGATTCGAGAAGGAGAGCCGGATTATACCGGGCGTCTCTGTGTGATCGGTACGGATATAGATGAAACGCAGATGGAAAAATTGTTCGGCATTGCGAAAGACTGAGTCGGATGCAGACGAAATCGGTTTGTTTCGGAAATTGTATGAAACGGAGGGAATCATGGAAGAAATACCAGTATATTTATTTACCGGCTTTATGGACAGCGGAAAGACAACTCTGATTCGTCAGACGCTGCTGCGGGATCATTTCGGCGAAGGAGCAAAAACGCTGCTGATTGTCTGCGAGGACGGAGACGAGGAATACGAGGAAGACAAGTTAAAGGAAGCTAATATCCAGCTGCTGATGATAGAAAAAGAAGAAGATCTTACCGAAACGCTTTTAAAAAATATCAACCTGCAGTATCTGCCGGATCAGGTATTTATCGAATACAACGGAACCTGGCGCATGGATACCCTGCTTGAAACAAAACTGCCGGAGGGCTGGACTATTGTGCAGTCTCTGGCCACCGCGGATGCGGGCACATTTGATATGTATTTAGACAATATGCGCGCGATGATCTTAGAGCAGATGTTTCAGGCAGATGTCGTAATTTTTAACCGCTGTACCAACGATACGCAGAAAGGAAAATTTCGCCGTGCGGTCAAAGCGGTCAATCGTCCGGCGCAGATCGTCTATGAACGGGAAGACGGAACGTTAGACGAGAGAGAAGAGGAGCTTCCGTTTGATTTGAATCAGGACGTCATTGAAATTTCCGATGAAGATTATGCGATCTGGTATATGGACGCTCAGGAAAATTATAAAAAGTATGATGGAAAAAAGGTTTCGTTTCTTGCACTTGTCTATAATCCGGATAAAATGAAAAAGGGAGTTATGGTTCCGGGAAGATTTGCAATGACCTGCTGTATCGAAGATATCACTTTTTTGGGATTTAAATGCAGATATCCGGAATCCAAAAGCATTCCCCACAAGTCCTGGATTCGGATTACGGCGGAGATTCGCGTAGAATTTGCCATGGAATATAAGGGAAAAGGACCTGTGTTATATCCGATTCATATAGAGACTGCCAAAGAACCGGAAGACGAACTTGTTTATTTCTCGTAACAAATAAAGTTTTTGTTAAAATTTTCTTAATAAATAATTCCAAAATCTGACACTGATTTTTTAAATCAGTTATGGTATACTGTAAAAGCAGCTTACGGTTACATGGCAGAAATGAGGAAACACCTTTCAGGTATCCCTCTTTGCCATTCGGCAGAAATAATGAGGAAACACCATATAGGTATCCCTCCTTGCCATTCGGCAGAAATGAGGAAAATAATGAAGTATATTAGAGAGAAGAACGGAACACGTGAAATTGTGGAAAGAAGGAGACACAGCCGCGCATATGTAGTGTCTGCGGGGATTAAATGGGCTTTTTGTATCGGCATACTGATATTGTCCGTATTGCTGTTTCGATTTTTGGATAAAAAATTAAATGACGGAAAGATTGTCGATAAACTGATCAACGGATCGAACAAGGACACCTCTGCCGTCAAGAATACAGAAGAGATCACGCCGGCAGAACCGGAGACGGAGGAGAAGCCAAAACTTTCTGTTTGCCTGGATCCCGGGCACGGCGGCATGGACCCGGGCTGTGATTATGACGGAAGAATCGAGTCGGAGGATAACTGGAAGCTGGCATTGGCGTTAAAAAAAGAATTTGAAAACGCCGGGATCGAAGTAATTATGACGAGGGAAGATAATGATACGAAAGTATTCTTAAAAGACAGGGTAGCGATTGCGAACGCTTCCGGCGCGGATTATTTCATTTCTCTGCACAGGAATAAGGGCGACGGGTACGGAGTCGAAACATGGATGACGGCAAATGCCGGAGAGGCGACGGAGACGCTGACCCAGAATGTCCACAACGCAATCGTAGACGCGCAGGTGCAGAGAGACCGGGGCATAAAAACGGGAACGGAAACAGGGGAAGGTTCCGATTACTATGTGATCGGTAATACGACGATGCCGGCATGCCTGATTGAGTTTGGCTTTATTAACAATGCGGAAGATAATCGTCTATATGACGCTAATCTGGAAGGATATGCCAAAGCAATTGCACAGGCAGTCCAGAATACGTATCAGGAACTGGGAGATACGGACCATCTGAAAAAGAATAAAAAGGACGGCGGAGAAAAAAGCGGGGAGAACGATCTTTCCCACGGCAAACGTCTGGAATATCCGGCCATTGATAACGTAAGCGCTTTAAGCGGCGAAAACCTGGACTGGGGACAGGGCAGCAATGTGGATGAATTAAACCGTCCGACCGGTTCTTTGAGCTATCAGGAGAAATTTAAAGATTATACGTCGGATTTTATCATTCCTACGACGGACAAAAAGATCTACCTGACCCTGGATGAAGGATATGAATACGGCTGCACGCCGAGTATTTTAGCCACATTAAAAGAAAAAAACGTACAGGCGGTATTTTTTGTTACAAAGCCCTATGCCGAAAAAGATCCCGATCTGGTCCGTCAGATCATTGACGACGGGCATATTTTGGGCAACCATTCCGTTACGCATCCTTCCAAGGGGCTTTGCAGTCAGACGATCGAAGAGCAGACGCAGGAAGTAATGGGGATGCACGATTATATTAAGCAGAATTTTGATTATGATATGTTTTTATTCCGGTTTCCGGCGGGAAAATTCAGTGAGCAGTCGCTTGCCGTTTTAAATAACTGCGGTTACAGAGGAGTCTTTTGGAGTTTTGCTTATCTGGATTATGACGTAGAGAATCAGCCGGATGAAGCGGAATCTCTTCAGAAAATGATCGACCGGCTGCATCCGGGAGCAATTTATCTGCTCCATGCGGAATCCTGGACGAATACAAATGTGCTCGGCGCTTTTATCGATCGGGCGCGGGAAGCCGGATACGAATTTGCATCTTATGCGGAAACGTTGAACCAGTAAAGAATTTTCGTTGAATTTTTTGACAGAATCTAGTATGATAATTAAGACGGTAATTTTACCGTCTTAAACCATTTATGGAAGATAAATTGAGGAGGATGAAAATGTATCCAATCGTGAAAAAAGAAAAATTGGCAGACAAGATTTTTCTGATGGATGTCAAAGCGCCCAGAGTGGCAAAAACCTGTGAACCAGGGCAGTTTGTTATCGTAAAGATGGACGAAGAGGGGGAACGGATTCCGCTTACCATCTGTGATTATGACAGGGAGGCCGGTACGATTACGATCGTATTCCAGACGGTAGGAGCTTCCACGGAGCGTATGCAGTATTTGAATGTAGGGGATGCATTTTCAGATTTTGTCGGACCGTTAGGATGCGCTTCGGAACTGGTGGAGATGAACATAGAAGAGCTGCAGCAGAAAAAGATTGTCTTTATTGCCGGCGGAGTAGGAACGGCGCCTGTTTATCCGCAGGTGAAATGGATGCATGAGCACGGAATAGAATGTGACGTGATTATGGGATCGAGGACGAAGGATCTGTTGTTTTTTGTAGATAAAATGAAAAAAGTTGCGGGAAACCTTTATGTGACGACGGACGACGGAAGCTTCGGATTCCACGGAACGGGTACCGACTGGCTGAAAGCTCTGGCGGAGTCTGGCGTTACCTATGATCAGTGCGTGGCGATCGGACCGATGATCATGATGAAATTTGTCTGTCTGCTGACGAAAGAGCTTCGGATTCCTACTATCGTTTCCATGAATCCGATTATGGTAGACGGGACGGGAATGTGCGGCGCCTGCCGCCTGACCGTCGGAGACGAAGTAAAATTTGCCTGCGTGGACGGGCCGGAATTTGACGGGCATCTGGTAGATTTTGACCAGGCGATGAAACGCCAGCAGCTTTATAAGACAGAAGAAGGAAGGGCGATGTTAAAGCTGCAGGAAGGCGACACACATCATGGCGGCTGCGGACATTGCGGAGGTGAAAAATAATGGATGTATTAAAGAAAGTACCGGTAAGAGAACAGGAACCGTTGGTTCGTGCAAAGAATTTTGAAGAAGTTTGTCTGGGATATGACGAAAAGGAAGCGGTAGACGAAGCCGAACGTTGTCTAAACTGCAAGAACGCCCAGTGTGTGAAAGGATGTCCGGTTTCCATTGATATTCCCGGATTTGTATCGGAAGTAAAGAACAAAAATTTTGAGAAAGCATATGAGATCATCAGCGAATCTTCCGCGCTTCCGGCAGTCTGCGGACGCGTCTGCCCGCAGGAAAGCCAGTGCGAGGGTAAATGTATCCGGGGCTTTAAAGGAGAGCCGGTTTCGATTGGAAAACTGGAGCGGTTTACAGCCGACTGGGCAAGGAAAAACGGTATTGTGCCAAAAGCTCCCGAACATAAAAACGGAAGAAAAGTGGCGGTGATCGGTTCCGGTCCCGCAGGACTGACCTGTGCGGGAGATCTTGCAAGAATGGGATATGACGTGACGATTTTTGAAGCGCTGCATGAAGCGGGCGGCGTATTGATCTACGGAATTCCGGAATTTCGTCTCCCCAAACAGGAGGTTGTCGCAAAAGAAGTCGAAAATGTTAAAGCGCTTGGGGTTAAGATTGAAACGAATGTAGTGATCGGAAAATCCACAACGATCGACGAGCTGATGGAGGAAGAAGGATTTGAAGCCGTATTTATCGGCTCCGGCGCAGGACTTCCCAGATTTATGGGAATTCCGGGCGAGCAGGCGAACGGCGTATTTTCTGCCAATGAATTTTTGACGAGAAATAACCTGATGAAGGCATTTAAAGAAGAATACGATACGCCGATTATGAAGGGCAAAAAAGTTGCCGTAGTAGGCGGCGGTAATGTGGCAATGGATGCGGCAAGGACAGCGCTTCGCCTGGGAGCGGAAGTACATATCGTCTACCGCAGGAGTGAAGCAGAACTTCCTGCCAGAGTGGAAGAAGTCCATCATGCCAAAGAAGAGGGGATTATTTTTAACCTTCTGACGAATCCGGTGGAAATTTTAGTGGACGAAAACGGCTGGGTCAAAGGTATGACCTGTATTCAGATGGAACTTGGGGAACCGGATGCTTCCGGCAGAAGATCTCCGGTAGAAATAGAAGGCTCGGAATTTGAGATCGAGCTGGATACGGTGATCATGTCCCTTGGGACGTCTCCCAATCCGCTGATTTCTTCTACGACCAAAGGATTGGATATTAACCGGAGAAAGTGTATTGTTGCAGAGGAAGAAAACGGAGCGACCTCCAAACCAGGCGTATTTGCCGGAGGAGACGCCGTAACCGGAGCTGCAACCGTAATCCTTGCCATGGGAGCGGGAAAAGCAGCGGCGAAGGGAATTGACGAGTATTTGTCCGCAAAAGCATAAAAAGACAGACAACCGGCGGGGGTACCGCCGGTTGCTGTGTTTAGGATTCTGTTATTCCAGATTCAGCTTCTTTTTCGTAAAATAATAGCAGAGGATGTAATAGGCGACGGCAAACAGCAGCGCTTCCGCCGTTACGGATCCAAGCAGCAGTTTCGTAAAGTCTCCTTGGGCTGCGGAGGAGGCGTGTTCCATGGCGTTTATACCAAGCAGCAAAAGCAGGATCATGGATGCAATCTGCTGGATAAAATAAAAGACGATACATGTTCCGATGGCAGCCGGAATGCGGTACTGTCGGAACAATTGTCCGACGGAGAGCGACGCAAATATCATCAGTACGCTGGTGAAGCAGGACACCGTGACCGTTCCTGCAATGGTGGCCAAAAATGATCCGATTTCGATTCCCATTTCATTGAAAAACCGTTCTTGCAGTATGCGGAATTCTTCCGGTGAAATCGTGACGCCCGAAGCGCTGCGGATCAAAAACCAGATCGAACAGGCGGTTATAATCAGCGCGAGGAGAACCCAGAACACAGACGTTAGAATCTTTGTGTTCAGAATCGATGCGGATGATACCGGAAGCGTATGCGTCAGATATCCTTGGCTGGAATACATAGTTTTATAGAACCGCATGGTCAAATAGACGGCGGTCAGGATAAAAAGCGCAAACAGGCTTATAATATAAAGAAACAAGAAGACTGCGTTTAAGAATTCTACGTGTAAAGTCTGTAAAAGACCGCTCCGAAACAAAAGACATCCGATTAATGTGATTCCGATCACAATCAGATTCAAAGGGATCAGAAGTTTTGCAGACGTCTTGAATTCGTGTTTGAATAATTTTCCTAACATTTGAATACCTCCCGGAATAAAGAATCTACGGATTTGCCCTGTTTTTCCCGAATCCCTTCTACCGAAGAATTTAATACGATCTGTCCTTCTTTGATAAAGACCACCTGATCTAAGATATTTTCAATATCCGCGATCAAATGCGTGGAAATTAGGATCGTGGCATCCTCGTCATAATTGTTTAAAATAATATTTAAGATATAGTCTCGTGCAGCAGGATCTACGCCTGCGATCGGTTCGTCCAGCACATAGAGCTTTGCACGGCGGCTCATGATCAAAATAAGCTGCACTTTTTCTTTGGTTCCTTTGGACATGGTTTTTAATTTATCCTCCGGTTGAATGGCGAGTTTTGCCAGCATGTCGTAAGCCCTGTCTTCGTCAAAATCCTCATAAAAGTCTTTAAAATAGGAAATAATTTCCCGTACTTTCAGATTGTGATCCAGATAGCTGTGGTCCGGGAGATAGGAGATCAGTTTTTTGCTTTCGATCCCTACCGGATGGTTTCCGATAAAAATTTCGCCTTCGCTTGGCGTTAAGAGCCCGTTGATCAGTTTGATCAGCGTCGTTTTGCCGCTTCCGTTCGGACCTAGCAGACCGATGATATGACCGCGGTCTACCGTAAGGTTGAGACGGTTTAAAGCAGTCTTCCCGCCGTAGGATTTGCTTAGGTTTTTACATTCTAAAATGGCGCTCATAAGTTTTCCCCTTTCAAAAATTCAGTGATCAATGCGACGGTTTCTTCTTTTTGGAAGCCCAATTGCTGCATGCTTTTCAGAAACTGTTCGATTGTGGTTTTGGCAAGCGTGTTTTTTAATTCTTCAATCATTGAAATGTCCTCCGTGATAAATCTTCCGCTGGTCCGCTGGGAGTATACCAGCCCGCTGCGTTCCAGTTCGGCAAGCGCTTTCTGCATGGTATTCGGATTGACAGCCGCCTGGGAAGCCAAGTCGCGTACAGAAGGAAGCTTGCTTCCCGGCGGATACGTTCCGGATAAGATGGAATGCTGTATGATTTCAATTAACTGCATAAAAATGGGCTTGTCGGAATTTAAATTCCATGGCATGTCACCACTCCTTTCTGGCTGTCGTCTGTTTTTCTTATGTTTCAGAGTGCATGGCTGCTTGTGGGCTGCAATTTCTGCACTACTGTATTAACATACTAATACAATAATATAATGGATCCGAATTGTCAAGAGAAAAATAAAAAAGTTTCGAAAAAACAGATCGATCCGGAACTCCTCGGTTTTATCAGGTTTTTGGTTCTGCCGCTGAATCTTTAGAGGGTATACCTGCATATATACACTTCCTTTTCTGTGCAAAAAATAACTGCCAGACCTCGAAAGGATCCGGCAGTTGGTATAAAATTAATGTATGACCAAACACATTAACTTACAGAAAAATTATAGTCTAAACCAAGACGGATATCAATTAAAACTTCCATTAAATATTGAAACGATCATTCCGGAAGATGAAATTCAGTATCCCCAAGAACACTTCTGAAGATTGTACTTTACTTCTACATGAATGAAGACTATTCTTTCCGTTCCATGGAGCTTAACGGTAAAAGAGATATCCATTTCATGTTTCTTTTAGAAGGTGTCCCTGTTCCTGACCATACAACATTTGCACGATTCCGGAGCATTCATTTTGCGCCCTGTTCAAAGCGGATCCTTGCTGAAATGTCCAATGCACTTTTTGATATGGGAGAAATTTCAGGGGAGACTATTTTTATAGACGGAACTAAAATTGAAGCCAGTTCGGATAAGTATACTTTTGTCTGGAAGAAAGCCGTAACAAAATATAGAATAACAGAATAATCCGGAGCTTTTTCCTGAAAGCACATATAAAAACAGCAAAAATGAAGCTGCCGCTTCACGAAATTTTATTCGTTAAAGCGACAGCCCCTCAATTCGTTTCAAATTTCTCGGATAGTTCGGTTGGTTCTTTCATGGTTTCCTGCGTATGGTGCAAGAGAGTTTCACGCATTTTTTGCCCTAAAGCGGTTAAATTATCAATTGGCATAATCATTCACCTCAAGTATATTTTATCGTGCCGATTTGCGCAAAGGAACAACCTTATTATGCTGACTAACAGGTATGAGGCTGCTGTTTTTTAGTGAGATATAAATGCTATCCTTGTATCATGAACCAAATCAAATTATAATAGAGATAGGTGGATATTATTTTGAAAAAATCCCTCCTCTGTAATATTTCGCGGACATTTGCCTGTTATACTATCTGCAAAAAGCAAAGGAAGTGAGGATATGAAGCAGATTTTAATTGTCGAGGACGACAGTTTTTTGAATAAGATGTTAGCCTATAATCTGACCGCAGACGGGTACGGCGTGACTTCTGCCCTAAATGCCAGAACCGCAGCCGACGCCATCCGCCAGCGGGAATTTGATTTAGTGCTGCTGGACATCAACCTGCCAGACGGGAACGGTTTTGAACTGTGCAGGCTGATAAAGCCCCAGAACCCGGACACCATTGTAATCTTCCTGACCGCCAACGATCAGGAGAGCGACCAGATACGGGGCTATGAGGCAGGTGCGGTGGACTACATCACAAAGCCCTTTGTGATCGGGGCCTTGCAGCGGAAAATCAAAGCCATGTTCGCCATGCTGGAACATCACAAACCGGCCAAGGACATTTACGACGACGGGCGGCTGTTTCTGGACTTCTCGGAGCAGGCGGCTTCCCTAAACGGCAAGCCCCTGACCCTATCCCCGATGGAATACAAAATGTTGAATCTGTTCCGCAAAAATCCCCGGCAAGTGCTGACCCGTGGGCAGCTTTTGGAAAAGCTGTGGGATATAGACGAGAAGTTTGTGGATGAACACACCCTGACAACCTCCATCAGCCGGATTCGCAGCAAGATCGAATCCGACGGAGATTCGCCCTACATCAAGACCGTTTACGGCATGGGCTATCAATGGACGGGAGGCGAGGCAAAATGAAGGTTCAAAACCTCTCGGTAAAGCGGCTGTTTGGCCGGGTGGCACTGGGACTTGTCCTCTCTATGTCCGGGATTGCCATAGCCCTGTTTTTTGTGACAAAACAGACGGCGGTGCTGCTGACGGGCGGGGCGCTGCTACTGTGCGCCCTTGTGGGGATTTTTGTACTGACGCAGGCCTTTGGAAAGCGGCTGTCACAGTTTACCGCTGACCTGTGCCAGACCTTAGACCACATGATTGCCGGGAACGAAGCGCCAAAACGTCCGGAGGACAGTGAAACCCAGCTTGCCAGAATCGGACACCGTCTGGCAAGGCTTTATCAGATCATGGAGGAGAACCGCCGTCTTGTGGACAAGGAACGGCAGGAGCTGCAGACCCTTGTATCAGATATTTCCCATCAGGTGAAAACGCCGGTAAGCAATCTGAAAATGGCGACGGACACCCTGCTGGAAAAGCCCATGACCGAGGCGGAGCGCACCGACTTTATCCGGGGAATCCGCAGCCAGACGGATAAGCTGGATTTTCTCTTTCAAGCCCTTGTGAAAACCTCCCGGCTGGAAACAGGCGTGATCCAGTTGGATAAGAAACCGAGCCGCCTCTTTGATACCGTGGCGCAGACCATGAGTGGGATTGTGTATGCAGCGGAGAAAAAGGAAATTGCCGTGTCCGTGGACTGCCCGGAGGATTTGGTCGTTTCCCATGACAGCAAATGGACATCCGAAGCCCTTTTTAATCTGCTGGACAATGCGGTGAAGTACACCACGGCAGGCGGGAAAATCGCTGTGTCGGTGGTGCTGTGGGAAATGTATGTGGAGATTAAAGTGGCCGACACCGGCAAGGGCATTTCCGAAAGCAATCAGGCCGCCATCTTCCGGCGCTTCTATCGTGAGGAAGAAGTACACGAACAGCAGGGCGTGGGCATTGGCCTGTATCTGGCCCGCGAGATCGTAACGCGGCAGGGCGGCTATATCAGAGTGGTTTCGGAGCCGGGCAGGGGTTCGGAATTTTCCATTATGCTGCCTGCAAAATAGAACGCGGCGGACGGTTATTCTCGGCTGCCCGCCGTAAATTTTTTTGAAATGTCCGAGCGAGGAGGAAGGAACTGAGGATTCAGTGCCAGAAAGAAGGATTTTGATGAATGGAAATCCGTTTTGTGTGGTGGACTTGTATCAGCAGTAAGAGAAATGCAAATCCTGGATCGCCAGGATTGTGAGAAGTTGTAGGAGGTAAAAGAGGATTATGAGTTTTTGGGAGCTTTTCTGCAGTAATACCTTTGGCTTGACAATAAGCGCGCTATTTATGCTCTGGATCTCTATGTTGCTTTTGGGGCGAAAACCATATCAAATAAGAGAGCGCAAAGTGAAAATAATTGCTTGTACGATATTATTTATCAGTGTCTGGGCATTGATAGGGACAGTTTTTTATAAAGTAGGTATCTTTAGATGGAGGTATAATGCAGGACAAATCTTGTTTACCTATATGGGAATGACAGGAGCAATGTCATATTTATATTTTCTCTATCGGGAACATCTGCTGACTTGTTGGATTTCGGCTGTTTTTTTAGAAATGTTGGAATCTTTTGCAGTACATATAGGAGTTTTTTTTTCACCTAATATGACTTTTCATTTGGATATTTTGGGAGAACGGTTAATATATTATTTTTTTCTGTATGTATTAACACCAATCATAGAGATTATCTGGGTGCTGCTTCTATATAAAACTGGAGTTGGGAAAATGTTCCGACTGTGGATTGAACGGAAAGAATCGAAAAAGATAAGTATTATTTTTATCAGTTTATACCCAATTTTGTCTGAAATACTTTATTATATGGTGCAAATAGGAGAACGAGTTGGTAACGATAATGCAGTCGTTTCTCTGTTATATCTACTGATTGTTTTTATTATTTTCGGTTATGCAGGGCGTCAGGAAATGCAAAAGAAGCAAATTCAGACTCAGCAGATTAGTATGCAGCAGCAAAATGCTTATATTGAGAGTTTAGAAAAACTGCAGAGTGAAATGCGAAGATTCCGTCATGATTATAAAAATATGATGTCTGGCATGTACCTTCAGGCAAAAGAGGGAAATATGGAAGCAGTGCAGAATTTTATCCAGGATATGACAAGTGATTTTGATTATCAGGTAGGGGAACAGATACGCAGATTGACACAGCTTGGAAATATTCATATGCTTGAGGTAAAAGGGCTGCTGTTGGGGAAAATGGAAAAAATGCAGCAGGAGCAGATTTCCTGTGAACTGGAAGTATTGCGTCCATTTGATAGAACGCGTCTGAGAACGACTGACTTGTGCAGATGCCTGGGTATACTGATTGACAATGCTATAGATGAAGTACAAGGAAAAAAAGATAAGAAGCCAAAACCGCAGATACATATTATGATTAGCAGCCAGGAAGAATGCACAACATTTCAAGTAAGAAATCCATTGTATTCAAACATTGATTTTCACAAGATCTGGCAGCAAGGTTATTCTACCCGAGGGGCGGACAGAGGAATTGGCCTTGCAAGTTATAAAAGTATTTTAGAACATTATGAAAATGTCTTTTCTCTAACAACAATCAGGGATGGCTATTTTATTCAGGAATTAAAGATACAGGAATAAGAAATGTTAAAAATTGTGGAGGAAAAAATATGCTTCCAATTTATATTTGTGAAGATGATGCGATGATACTCGCTGCACAGAAAAAGTTTTTAGAAAAACAAATTATGATGGAAGGTTATGATATGCAGATTGCTCTGTGCAGCAGGCATCCCCAGGAAATTATTGAAGCGGTGGCAGCGGATCCAAAGAGAGGAATTTATTTTCTGGATGTGGAGCTTAAGGATGAGCCGATGGATGGATTTATGCTGGGACAACAGATTCGAAAGTTTGATACCAGAGGTTTTCTTATCTATGTGACTTCCTTTCCAGATCTGGCATTTGAGACATTTCGTTATCACCTGGAAGCGCTGGATTATATAGTAAAGGGCAATTCTGAAAAAATGCTGACTGGAATGCACAAAAACCTTGCGATCATTACTGAGCGGATGTGTAAGGAGCAGGGAGAGCAAAAGGAATACTTTACAGTAAAGGTGTTGGATATTGTAAGACATGTTCCAGTGGATGAAATTATGTTCTTTGAGACAAGTGTCCGTACACACAGAATAGAACTTCATGCGAAGAATGACTGTATTGATTTTATTGGCAGCATGCAGGAGTTGCAAGAGCAGTTTAGGGAGCATTTTTTAAGGGTTCACAGGTCATATCTGGTCAATGTAAATAAGATTCAGGAGTTAGATTTAAAGCATCGGGAAATTCTTATGGATAACGGAGAAAAATGTCTGTTTTCTAAAAATATGAAGGGGGAGTTGTTGAGTAGAATTTAGATGACAGCGTTTAACAAGCCATTTCAGGCAATATAGTATATCATTCAGGCAGAACTCAGCATAAAGGTGATAAAACATGATACGATACTTCCATCATAATTACTCTGCGATAGAAAAACAGGGCAATTATAAAGAAAATATTTAGAAAGAGGGTTATGTTATGGAACAAAATGTATTGCTGGATTTATCACATATTTCTAAGCGCTATAAGACGGAATTGGCGCTTAAGGATATCAATATTACGCTTCATAAAGGCGAAATTCTTGGATTTTTAGGGCCGTCGGGCGCTGGAAAAACTACCACGATTAAAATAATCACAGGACAGTTAAGGCAAACATCTGGAGAGGCGAAAATTCTTGATACAGATACGGTTAATATTGATGAATCAATTTATGAAAAAATTGGCGTGGTTTCTGATCAAAGCGGAATTTATGAGAAAATGACAGTATGGCAGAATTTAAGTATGTTTGCAAAAATATGGCGAGTTCCCAGTGTAAGAGTGGAGGAAGTCTTACATCAGGTGGAATTGTATGAACATCGTAAAAAGCCGGCAGGTAAACTTTCCAGAGGGCAGACGCAAAGACTTGTTTTGGCCAGGGCAGTGCTTCATAAGCCAAGAATTTTATTTCTTGATGAGCCGACAAGCGGATTAGATCCATCGACTGCGGTATCTATTCATAAAATGTTATTGGGACTGAAAGAAGAAGGTATGTCAATTTTTTTGACTACACATAATATGGAAGAAGCCACAAAACTTTGTGATAGAGTTGCACTTTTGTATCAGGGGAAAATTGTCGAGTGCGGCTCGCCCAAAGAACTTTGCCTGAAATATAATCAAAATAAAAAATATCATCTGCTTTTGAATAATCAGGAAGAAGTCGTCTTAGAGCAAAATCCTCAAAATATTGCAAAAATTTCAGAATGGATGCAGAGAGATGAAATACAGTGTATTCATTCTTGTGAGCCAACATTGGAACATGTATTTTTACAAGTAACAGGAGCATCCCTTGGATTAGCCAGTATGTGAGAGGAGTTTTAATATGGATAATATCAATAAATTAACAGCAGTTGCACAGATTAAATGGATTTGTATCAGCCGCAATACAGCGATTATGATCGGGCCGCTTCTAACCGTGGCGATGGTATGGATGGTCAAAATTTTATATAGCATCAATTCGGGAGGTGATTTATCGCCCATGCTGGTGTCTTTGATCCTGAGTTTGGGAATTTCCCTTAATTTGTGTATGGATGGATTCCTGATGGTAGGAACTGCCATTGCAGAAGAGAAAGAGAAACATACGTTACGGGTCTTAATGACGTCATCAGTCACTGGAATGCAGTATTTTATCGGAAGTATTCTATTTCCATTTGTGTTGATGAATATCATCAATATTGTGGTATTGGTGATTAGTGGCATTTCTATGAGCCAGGTATCTGTCGCGGCTTTCTTACTGGTCAGTGCGGCAGCCTCTCTGATTAGTTGTGTAATGGGAATGATTGTTGGCCTCTGCGCCAAAAATCAGATGAATGCAAATTTGATTTCTTATCCATTGGTGATCGTGTTGATGATGATTCCAATGTTTGGAAATCTTTCCGAAAAATTGCACTATATCTCAGGGTTTTTGTTTACTGGAGTGTTGACAGAGATGGCAAGTGGATTTGCAGAGGGAATGTCATATACGTTAAAACCTATGGACATCGCAGTGCTTATCGGAGAGTTAATCATTAGCATTCTTGTATTTTTAGTACTTTATCGAAGAAATGGATATGAAAAAGACTGATGCAATTTAGACGGGGTAATTTTAGGTCGGTGATGTAAAAATACCAGGATAATACAGATGATGTTGTATCATTTTAGTTGACACCTTATACATGCTGAATTAGGAATCCCTGAAAATACCTTGTATGCATGGATGAAAGCTGCAAGGGGCAGAGAATGATGTTTACTGCCTTAATAACTGAGGGCGGCGTTATCAAAGGAAAGATTTCTTTCTACTGCCGGATGTTAAATGTGACGCGGCAGGACGGCTATATCAAAGTGGTTTCGGAGATGGGAAAGGGTTCGGAATTTTCCATTATGCTGCCGACAAAATAGAACGCGGCGGACGGCC
>BLMD01000136.1 GCA_011959925.1 Lachnospiraceae bacterium | reverse complement strand
CCTAAAGGTTTCGCCTTAAGGCGAGGGTTTTAACCCCATTATACAGACAATAAACCAGGGCAGTCCCTATCTTTCTTTTTTTTATATCGCCAATGCTTCCTCTCCGTATTTTTTCTGCTGTAATACTTCCGAAAACGCTTCCAGCCGGATACGGAGCTACTCCACATCCGGATAATTGTAATCTGTTTCCAGACGGAACACGGGAACATCCATTTTTTCAAAAGTTTCCTCCAAACGCCCTAATTCAAAGTCATATTCGATCTGCCCTTTCAGCACATGGTAGACAATCCCTTCGATTCTTTGCTCCGAAACCATCTTTACGGCCAGCTTATACAATGAATCATATATAAAGAATAAGCTTTCATACTTGAAAGGTATATATTTTCCTGGTATAACTTTATCAGACATGCTTCTAAGATTCCGTGTTTCAAAAAATAACGCACAGGAGGAGCTGCACATGGATATTCGGGTATTACAATATTTTCTGGCCGTTGCCAGAGAAGAAAGCATAACAAAGGCTGCGGAGACTTTACGCATGACACAGCCGCCGCTTTCCAGACAGCTTAAAGATTTGGAAGAAGAATTAGGAAAGCAACTGCTCATCCGCGGCAGTAAAAAAATCACGCTGACCGAAGATGGGATGCTTCTGCGGAAACGGGCGGAAGAACTGGTAGACCTGATGGAAAAGACAAAATCGGAGCTGGCCTCTTCCAATGAAAACATCAACGGTGAAATCTATATCGGATGCGGTGAAACAGAAGCCATCTCTTTTCTGGCTCAGACCGCCAGAAATCTGCAGGAAAACCACCCTCTGATCCATTACCATATATACAGCGGAGATGCAGAGCGCGTCATGGAAAGGCTGGATAAGGGACTCATTGATTTTGGGCTTTTCGTGGGCCATGCTGACATAAGTAAATATGATTCTATAAAGCTCCCAATGAAAGACACCTGGGGCGTGTTAATGCGGAAGGACAGCCCCTTGGCTGAAAAAGAAGCAATCCAGGCAGAGGATTTGTGGGATAAGCCATTGATCCTGTCACACCAGGCTTCGATCAACAGCGAAATGTTCTCCTGGCTAAAGGCAGACATTTCCAAGCTGAATGTTGTGGCCACTTATGATCTTGTTTATAATGCGGCGCAGTTTGTAAAAAAAGGGTTCGGATATGTGATAGCCCTTGACAAGCTGATCAATACCACAGGCGAAAGCAACCTTTGTTTCCGGCCACTGCTGCCCGCCCTGCACGCTGAACTCTGTATTGTCTGGAAAAAATATCAGGTACTTTCAAGAGCATCTAATACATTCCTCCAACAATTACAGAAAGAATTAGAAACCTATATATAAGCCATATTAAAACCATAAAAAGCGCCTGGAGGCTTCATGCTTATACCCCCACGGCGCTAATATTGCATAATATTTTACTGTGTATAGAAGAACCGTTTGTACCCCTTCCTTTTCTCATTTCCACTCCTGTGGCTGCGCATCTGAAAAAATTATTTTATTTACCACAAAAAACACAACCATCGACACGCCTCCATTCAAAACCGTTGTCCCAATATTATAAATAAAATCCGGCACTAGCTGGCTGGCGACAGCAACGCAGACACAATTAATAGAATTTACAATAATTGTACTTACCACCCATGCCAAAAAATAACCTGTAATCTACGGTACGAGTTTCCAGCGGCTTCGGAAAGTAAAGTTCCTTTGAAGCGGAAAATTCACACACTCACCTAAAAAACTGGCAATCAGGTATTCTAATAAATATGCAAGGCCTCCCTGCTCCACGCTATAGCCAATGGCATTCCATATAAAGGATATTCCAAACATACTTACATCCGCAGACGGCCATCCCCAGCCAATATCCGCATATCCTGAAAACAGCCTCATCTTTGGAACGAATTTCACGGGCAACTTCAAGCCCATTGCTTCCCGGCATTTCAATATCCAGAAAAATAACATCATATTCCCCCTGATATTTTTCCAAAAAATCAAAGCTGACATAGAAAATCGTTTTTGATATAGATATGTCATGTTCCGTCTCAAATTTGTTTAGGTATTTAGTTAATAACTGCGCATCTTCTTTTGAATCATCGACAACTGCAACCTTCATCAGCGTTCCCATCTCCACACCCTCCATCCGTTTATTTTTTCGTCCATATTCTTAATAAGATTATAAATCTACATTTCATTCATCTATAATTATGAACATTATATTATTATTTGGACAAATAGAACAGATTCCCGTTTTAATTTGCCTCTCTTTATTTTATAAAAGTTCTTTGTGATGGGCACATTTACTCTTTCTATTTGGCTTTTATTTATAGAGGACTTCCACGCCTCGAAGAGTTAAGAAAATCATTTAATAGATTTCTAATTATCTCTTTAGATGTTCTTATATGCCGGTATAGCCCGTTATTCCGGGCTTTTCCGGCACTTTTCATATCGGAAGAACCTCACAAATCTTTTTATTACCCCTCATGTTTTCGCTCTCAAAAGTAGTAAAAGCAGTAGTAAATTCTGCGTACTACTTATGCCGCCTTGGTTTCCTCGGCGCTTTCCACCGTAGCTTCCGGCTTGGCCTCTGCGGTGGTTTTTGCCTTGGCTTTCAGCCGTTCCATTTCCTCCTGTGAGGAATGGAAAGTAGCGTGGGCGTAATAGTGATGTTGTATCATTTTAGTTGACACCTAATACACAAGGATTTGATGTATAATCAAAGAGAAATA
The DNA here is from genome assembly GCA_011959925.1 of Lachnospiraceae bacterium. Taxonomy (GTDB): domain Bacteria; phylum Bacillota; class Clostridia; order Lachnospirales; family Lachnospiraceae; genus Roseburia_B. The sequence continues at coordinate 1,015 of BLMD01000136.1, read as the reverse complement.
AGGAGGCAACTAAAATGGCAAAAAAACAACGGAAATACGACATGGAATACAAGATTCAGGCCGTAAAGCTGGCAAAGGAACTTGGCGGCGCAAAAGCGGCTTCTGAACTGGGCATCCCTGAAAACACCATGTATGCATGGACGAAAGCGGTAAGGGAGGGACGGCTGGATGTTGGCTCCGGCTCGCACACGCCACAGACGGCAATGAGTCTCGCAGAGGAATTGTCAATCCTGCGCAGACAGGTCAAAGAGCAGGAAACAGAAATACGCCGTCGGAAGTCTGCAAAAGGCAGAGAATGATGTTTCTTGCCATAAAAACCGAGGACGGCGCGATAAAGGGAAAAATTTCTTTCTACTGCCGGATGCTGAAAGTGACGCGGCAGGGATTTTATAAATATCTGGCAGACAAAGACTGTTCGTGGAAATATCAGGATTTAGCCGATGCCATGCGGGCAATCGCATCAGAAGATGAATGTAACGATACTTATGGACGGATCCGCATATATCAGGCGCTTCTCTTAAAACAACCGGAAGGCATCCGTATTCCCGGCGAGAGGACAGTTTACCGCGTCATGGAGAAAATCGGACTCATCCACCATCCGAAACGCAAACCCAATGGAATTACTAAAGCGGACCGCGAGGCGCGAAAATCCGACGATCTGCATAAACGGGATTTTTCATCCAAAGAGCCGTTAAAAAAATGCGTTACAGATATAACTGAAATCAGCGCAAGAGACGGAAAGCTGTATGTATCCGCCATATTTGACTGTTTTGATGCTGCAGTCCTGGGACTGGCAATGGATACCAGCATGAAAGCGGCATTATGTGAGCGGACGCTTGACAACGCCGTCCGCGCCTATCCAGCGCTTAGAGGAGCCGTTATCCACTCAGAGCGCGGAACACAGTACACCAGCGAAACCTATCGCAGGGCGGCTATATCAAAGTGGTTTCGGAGCCGGACAAGGGTTCGGAATTTTCCATTATGCTGCCGACAAAATAGAACGCGGCGGACGGCC
>BLMD01000135.1 GCA_011959925.1 Lachnospiraceae bacterium | reverse complement strand
AAGAAAAATCCGACAGCAGCTTATTCAAATATTGTTAAGTTAGTGCCTATGGGGAAGAAGTCCGCCGTTTTGCAGGGAATACGCAGCTGATGCTGGCAGGAGGGCTTACGGAAGAAAACGTAAGAGAAGCTATCCGGCATGTGGCGCCGGATATTGTGGATGTCAGCAGCGGCGTAGAGGAAAACGGTATAAAGAGCAGAGAAAAAATAATCAGATTTGTCAGAAAGGTGAGGGAGAATGAACAGTAAATGTTATTATGGAGCATACGGAGGACAGTTTGTAGCGGAATCGCTGATGCATACGTTAAAAGAGCTGGAAGAGACGTTTGAAGCGGCGCTTTTAGACCCCGAATTTCAAAAAGAATACCGGGACTGCCTGCGGCAGTATGTGGGTAGGGAGACGCCGCTGTATTTTGCGAAAAGGCTCAGCGAAGCGTACGGTACGAAGATTTATCTGAAACGGGAGGATTTAAACCATACGGGCGCGCACAAGATCAATAATGTGATCGGCCAGATCTTACTGGCAAAACGCATGGGCAAAAAGAAAGTCATCGCAGAGACGGGCGCCGGACAGCACGGAGTAGCGACGGCAACCGGGGCGGCTTTATTTGACATGGAGTGTACGGTATATATGGGAGAAGAGGATATGAAACGGCAGGCGTTAAATGTTCTGCGTATGGAAATGCTGGGCGCAAAAGTCGTCTGCGTCCGTTCCGGAAGCAATACGTTAAAAGATGCGACCAATGAAGCAATCCGTATGTGGGCAAAAACGGCGGAAGATACGTTTTATGTGATCGGTTCGGCGGTCGGTCCGTACCCGTATCCGAAAATAGTAAAGGAGTTTCAAAGCGTAATCAGCCGGGAAGCAAAAGTACAATATCTGGAAGCGGAGCAGAAACTGCCGGACGCCGTGTTGGCCTGTGTAGGCGGCGGATCCAATTCCATCGGAATGTTTGCAGATTTCATTGCGGAGGAAGGCGTAGAACTGATCGGCGTGGAAGCGGCAGGAAAAGGGCTGGAAACGGAAGAACACGCCGCGGCAATGGCGAAGGGGCGGCCGGGGACGCTGCATGGCATGCGGTCATATCTTCTGCAGGATGAAAACGGGAATATAAAGCTGGCGCATTCGATTTCGGCAGGGCTGGATTATCCGGGCGTAGGACCGGAACATGCATATTTAAAAGATACAAAACGCGCCGAGTATACTGCAGTCACAGACCGGGAAGCAATGGATGCGCTGATGGAACTTTGCCGTCTGGAAGGCATTATTGCGGCGATCGAAAGCGCTCATGCCCTTGCATATGCAAAGAAAAAAGCAAAGGCAATGCACAAGGAACAGGGAATGATCGTGTGTTTATCCGGAAGAGGAGATAAAGACGTACATACGATCGCGGATTATCTGGCAGGCAGAGACTACTGGAACTGACAGCTGCCGGCAGAAAGGAAAACAGACCGAAACATTTTAAGGTTACAAAACCGAGTAGAAGCAGGATATGAGAACTATCGCATAATTGAAGGAATGGAGGAAATCATGAATCGAATCGAACAGAAAATGGCGCTGTTGAAAGAAAAAAACGAGAAAGCGCTGATTACCTATATGACGGCGGGACTGCCGGATCTTAACGGGACAAAAGAACTGGTTCGGGCACAGGAGGAAGCAGGAGTCGATGTGATCGAGCTGGGAATTCCTTTTTCGGATCCGATCGCAGACGGGCCGGTGATCCAGAATGCATCGTACCGGTCGATCTGCCTGGGAACAACGTTAAAAAAAGTGTTTCAATTGACGGAAGAACTGCGCCGTATGGGAGTGGAAATTCCGATTGTATATATGATGTATTACAATACGATTTTGTCTTACGGAATCGAAGCATTTGCAAAAAAATGCAAAGAGGCGGGGGTGGACGGCGTAATCGTGCCGGATCTTCCGTTAGAAGAGCAGGCAGAGCTTACAAATGCGCTCAATCGGCAGAACGGAGCGATTTTTATCAAGCTGGTTTCTCCGTCCTCAAAAGAGAGAATACCTTTGATCTTAGAACATGCCAGAGGGTTTGTATACTGCGTTTCTTCCATGGGCGTGACCGGAGGGGAGGGGACGTTTCATGAGGAGATTCTTGCGTACCTAAAAGAAGTAAAACAAATATCGCATGTGCCGATCATGATGGGATTTGGCGTCCGGACGCCTGAGGATCTTAAACCGATGCAAGAAGTGATCGACGGAGCCATTGTCGGAACGCATTTTATGCGGGTTTTGGAGGAAGCCGACTACAGCGCTGCTGCAGCGAAAAACTATTGCAGAAATTTTAAAAAACGTTTTTAAAGAAGCGGATCGTTACGGGTTTTGATTTTTTAAAACGAAAAGAAGAAAATGGTGAGGAGGAAGAGAGATGAAGGATGCAATCAAGAAAGTGACAGAAGGAACACATCTGACAGAAAAAGAAGCGGAACGAGCGATGGAAATTGTCTTAAGCGGCGAGGCAACGCAGGCGCAGATCGGTTCATTTTTGACGGCGCTTCGGATGAAAGGGGAAACCGTGGATGAGCTGACTGGATTTGCCTGTGTTTTAAAAGAAAAAGCCGATACAATTTCACCCCACTGCAGTACGTATATGGATTTTGTGGGAACGGGGGGAGATATGACATTTACGTTTAATATTTCAACCACCGGGGCATTTGTGGCGGCAGGCGCCGGCGTGCATGTGGCAAAGCACGGAAACCGTTCCATTTCATCCAAAAGCGGCGCGGGAGACGTACTGGAAGCGCTTGGCGTAAATATTACGGCTCCGCCGAATGTGGTGGAGCGCTGCGTCGATCAGGTTGGGCTTGGATTTATGTTTGCGCCTGCGTTTAACAAATGCATGCGTCATGTCGGTCAGGCGAGAAAAGATATGGGGATACGAACCGTATTTAATATTCTGGGACCCCTGGCAAACCCTTCCAGGGCAAAGGAAATGCTGGTAGGCGTATACGAACCGGAGATGACAGAGAAGATGGCAGAGGTTATGAGACGGCTGGGCGTTAAACGCGCATTTGTTGTAAGCGGCAAAAACCGGATGGATGAACTGACGACAACGGGAGCTACGGTGGTTTCGGAAATTAAAGACGGAACGGTAGTTACCTATGAGGTGATGCCTGAAGAATACGGATTTCAGAGAGCTTGTCTAAAGGATCTTACAGGCGGCGACGGAGCGGTGAATGCAGAGATCACAAAACGTATTCTTAAAGGAGAAAAAGGCCCAAAGCGGGATATTACCGTGTTAAATGCAGGCGCGGCAATTTATCTTGCGGGAATGGCGGACTCGGTGCAAGAGGGGATCGGTATGGCGGAAGAATCTATCGATTCCGGAAAGGCGTATCGTGTTTTGGAAAAACTCATAGAAGCGTCAAATGCCTGATTCTGCGGTTGTGTTTTTGGGAAAATGATGGTAAGATAAAAAAGCCGAAGGCATTTTGTACTGTAAAAAATTTGATTGGGGTATAAAAACATGAGAACAGGCGGTATTTTAATGCACATTTCTTCCCTGCCATCGGAATACGGGATCGGAACGATGGGAAAAGAAGCGAGAAAATTTGTGGATTTTTTGGTAAAGGCGGGGCAGACGTACTGGCAGATCCTCCCGGTTTGCCCGACCAGTTACGGGGATTCTCCTTATCAGTCATTTTCCAGTTTTGCAGGCAATCCTTACTTTATAGACCTGACACTGCTCTGCAGGGAAAAACTGCTCAAAAAAGAGGAATGCGAATCGTATTTCTGGGGTAAAAAAAGCACAGAGGCAGATTTTGGAACGCTGTATCAGAATCGGTACGACCTGTTAAAAAAAGCGCACAGCCGTTTTCGGAAAAGAGAACCGGAGGAGTTTTCTTTTTTCTGTGAAGAAGAAAAAGAATGGCTGTCGGATTACGCTGTGTTTATGGCGTTAAAGGATGCGCATCAGGGAGCGGCATGGGAAGAGTGGGAGGATGATTTCAGGTTCCGCAAAGATACGGCGATGCAGAAAGCCAGGATCACATATGCCGAAGAGATTCATTTTTACCAGATGCTGCAGTATCTGTTTTTCAAACAGTGGAGAAGTTTAAAAGAATATGCCAACGAAAAAGGCATTCAGATCATCGGGGACGTGCCGATTTACGTGGCGGGAGACAGCGCCGACGTGTGGGCGAATCCGGATCAGTTTTATTTGGATGAACAGCTGCATCCGATCGAGGTGGCAGGCTGTCCGCCCGACGCATTTTCGGAAGACGGGCAGCTTTGGGGGAATCCGCTGTTTCGATGGGACGTGATGAAAAGAGACGGTTATGCGTTTTGGACGAAGCGGATTTCGGCAATGTCAAAGCTCTATGACGTCGTGCGGATCGACCATTTTCGCGGGTTTGATTCTTATTATGCCATTCCTGCCGGTGAAACAACGGCGAAAAACGGAGAGTGGAGAAAAGGTCCCGGGATGGATTTGTTCCGTACGTTGGAGAAAAAACTGGGCAAATTGAATATTATCGTGGAAGACCTTGGATTTTTGACGCCGTCCGTATTAAAGCTTGTAAAAAAATCCGGTTTTCCCGGCATGAAAGTCCTGCAGTTTGCATTTGACCCAAGAGAAGAAAGCGACTATCTTCCGCATAATTATAAGAAGCACAGCGTTGTGTATACCGGAACACATGATAACGATACGGCGGCGGGTTGGTTCAAAACGGCGCCGCGGGAATGCGTGAATTTTGCGAAAAACTATTTAAATCTGACAAAAGAGGAAGGATACCACTGGGGTATGATGCGCGGCGCCTGGGCAAGCGTCAGCGACCTGGCGGTCGTACCGATGCAGGATATCTTAGGACTGGGAAGCGAGGCGCGCATGAATACGCCGTCCACGCTCGGCTGTAACTGGAAGTGGAGGGCTGCGCCGGATCAGATCACGCCGAAGCTTGCCGCAAAAGTCCGGAAATATATGAAAATGTACGGCAGAGAGAGAATTGCGGAACCGGATCACAAACAAGCAAAACGCAGTGAAAAAAAGAAAAAAAAGAAAAAGAAAGAAAAATCTTGAAATGCAGGAAACGATAGGATAGAATAAAACCGTCGCCTGGCGCCGCGTGTAAGCAGCCGGGCGGCGGTTATCAGTTTGAGGAAAAGAATGACAGGAGTGATGAATTGCATGAGGAAAACCAAAATCGTATGTACCTTAGGACCCGCAACGGATCAAGGGGATGTGTTGGAACAACTGATCATAAAAGGAATGAACGTGGCGAGATGCAATTTTTCCCACGGAAGTTATGACGAGCACAAAGCCAGAATTGATAAAGTGAAAGAACTGCGCGAGAAACACCATATGGCTACGGCAATTATGCTCGATACGAAAGGACCGGAAATACGTCTGGGACTGTTTCGCGATCATGAAGTGATGCTTGAGGCGGGAGATAAGTTTGTATTGTATATGAAAGAACGGGAAGGCGACAAGAACGGTATTTCCATCACATATCCGGATTTGGATCAAGATGTGGAAGTCGGTACGACGATTTTAATCGACGACGGACTGGTCGAGATGGAAGTGACGGAATTAAAAGAGGGAGAGATCGTCTGCGTGATCAAAAACGGCGGAAAAGTATCCGACCGGAAAGGCGTAAACGTGCCGAATGTCAAGCTGTCCATGCCGTTTTTAAGCGATAAGGATAAAGAAGATATGCTGTTCGGCATCAAAAACGACGTCGACTTTATTGCGGCATCGTTTGTCCGGCGTGCGGATGATATCAATAAAATGCGCAAGTATTTAAACGATCACGGCGGATATGACGTGCATATTATCGCAAAGATCGAAAACCGGGAAGGCGTGGAAAATATCGACGAGATATTGGCGGCTGCCGAAGGCGTTATGGTGGCGAGAGGCGATATGGGCGTTGAAATTCCGTATGAAGAAGTTCCCGTGATCCAGAAAATGATGATCAAAAAATGCGTGATGGCAGGCAAACAGGTCATTACCGCGACGCAGATGTTAGATTCCATGATGAAGAATCCAAGGCCGACCAGGGCGGAGACGACAGACGTTGCCAATGCCATTTACGACGGCACAGGCGCAATCATGCTTTCCGGGGAAACGGCGGCAGGCGCGTATCCGGTGGAAGCTTTGGAGACGATGGTTCGGATTGCCGACCGTACGGAACAGGATATCGATTACCGGAAGCGGTTCTTTGCGAGAGAGCGGAAAGCCAATCCGGACGTGACCGACGCGATCTGTCATGCGACCTGTACAACGGCGCTTGACTTAAACGCAAAATCAATCGTAACCGTTACCCAGAGCGGGCATTCCGCAAGGAATATTGCAAAATACTGTCCGGCGAGCGGACTGATCTGCGGGGCGACGGAAGAAAAAGTGGCGCGCCAGTTAAGTTTGGTATGGGGCGCGGTACCGATTATGCTCGAGAAGAAAAAAGACGTTTTTGAACTTTTCGATCATGCGCTTGAAGTCGCGGAAGAACAGGGATACCTGGAAAAAGGCGATATGACGGTCATTACTTCGGGCGTTCCGATCGGCGTATCCGGAACAACCAACATGATCAAAGTACAGATTGTATAAGTTTTTTTGACGAACGTTTTTTTCAGTCATAAACAAATACTCCTTTCATACAATGTATAAAGTTCTATTTCAAAGGTACATTGCAGGAAAGGAGTTATTTTTTATGGAAATGGCGTCTGAAAAAGAATTCAATCTTTACAGGGATATACAAAAACGGACCGGCGGAGAAATTTATATCGGGATCGTAGGTCCTGTGCGCACAGGCAAGTCTACGTTTATTAAGCGTTTTATGGATCTGATGGTTCTTCCGAACATGGAAGATGAAAACATAAAAGCAAGAACCGTCGACGAACTTCCGCAGTCCGCGCAGGGTAAAACAATTATGACGACAGAGCCGAAATTCATTCCGAAAGATGCCGCGTCGATTCATCTGGACGGGGATACCGAGGTCAAAGTCCGCCTGATCGACTGCGTCGGGTATATGGTGGACGGCGCCGCAGGGCATATGGAGGGAAACAATAAGCGTATGGTAAAAACGCCGTGGTTTGATTATGAGATACCTTTTGTGGATGCGGCTTCGATCGGCACGCAGAAAGTGATTAAAGAGCATTCCACGATCGGAATCGTAGTGACGACAGACGGCTCGTTCGGAGAATTAAAGCGGGAGAATTATCTGGCGGCGGAAGAAAAGACAATCGGCGAGTTAAAGACGTTGGGCAAACCGTTTGTCGTGGTATTAAATTCGGAACGTCCCTACAGCGAAGAGACGGGAAAACTGGCGGAGCGGATGAGCGAACAATACCAGACGCCTGTGATTCCGGTCAGCTGCGAACAGCTTCGGAAAGAGGATATTAACCGGATTTTGGAAAGCATCTTATATGAATTTCCGATTGCAAAGATGGAATTTTATATTCCCAAATGGGCAGAGATGCTTCCTTGTTCCAACCGTATGAAAGAAAATGTAATTGAAAATGCCAGGGCAATTTTAAATTCGGTAACAAAAGCAAAAGATATGAAGCTGATCGGCAAGCAGGAAAATTCCGAATATATTGCGGATATCCATCTGGATAAAGTGGATTTGGCGCAGGGGCTTTTGAAGATCAAGATTGAAATGGAGGATAAGTACTATTACGAAAATATCAGCGAACTGACCGGCGTTCCGATTCAGGGAGAATATCAGTTAATTTCTCTGATCAAAGAGCTTTCGGAGCAAAAGAGTTCGTTTGAAAAAGTGGCGGATGCGGTGAATGCCGTGCAGATGAAAGGGTATGGGGTGATTCATCCGCAGTTAAACGATATTACGCTCGAGGAACCGGAATTGATCCGGCATGGGAATAAGTATGGTGTGAAATTGAAAGCAACGTCGCCTTCCGTGCATTTGATCCGGGCAAATATTGAAACGGAGATTGCACCGATCGTGGGAAGCGAGGAGCAGGCGAAGGATTTGATCGATTATATCAAAGAGGGACAGAATACGGAACGAGGAATCTGGGATACGAATATTTTCGGGAAGTCCGTCGGCGAATTGATGGAGGACGGGATTCGGAGTAAGATTTCCATGATGGACGACGAGTGCCAGATGAAGCTGCAGGATACGATGCAGAAGATTGTGAATGACAGTAACGGGGGATTGGTTTGTATTATTATTTGATGAAATGAAGGGGAGGTGGGAACGTACGCCGGGCGGCGTCTTCCGTTTCCTGCCGGGCACGCTTGCGCTAATTGACGCTCGCAGCGGTACGTAAGGCGCCAAAGTACGGCGCCTAAGTACCGGCGGCGTCAAAATGCCCTGCAGTGAAACGGGAGACGCCGCCTGGCTGTATGTTGGAACGACGGTTCATTTTGTGAAATGATTGGGTGAGAATGCCGGGGAGAAATCCTCGGTTTTTTTGTGTCTAATATGTTGGTGTAAGTTGTTTGATTGTTTTTGATGGGGGAATGTGATTGGATGAAGGAGTTTTTTGTGTTTTAGATATGAGAATGTGCAGGATAGAAGATTTGTGTTTGGTTTTTGTGATTTATTTTTAAGATTTTTTGATTTTTTGATTGATTTTTAAAAGGCGTTTACATAATGAATTTTATGTGATAAGATGAAAATGTACTAAATATATTCAATTCACACAACTTATGCAAAGGAGGGTATTGTGCATATGATGAAAAGAAGAATGACAGCGGTTTTAATGACAGCGGCGCTTGTTGCTGCGTCGCCGGCATCTGTTTTGGCAGATTCTGTTACAGTAGAACCGGAGGAAAAGCAGTATGTGATCGTGGCGGAGGACAAGGAGGCTTATGCCGCGGTTTCGGAGGAAATCGGAGAAGGTGCAATGGCGGAGGATCCGGTGCTTAAGGAGAACTAGGTCATTGCCGCTGTGCTGACGGAAGCGGAAGCAGAAGCGTTGGGGGAAGACGGCGTTCTGGTGGAAGAAGACATTATCCTTTCCGGGAGCACGGAAGAAACCGGCGGGGAAGTGCTTACAGAAGAAAGAGACGGGGAAGAAGAGACCGTGATTACGGAAGAAGAGGCGCGGCAGAGGAAGCTTGCGGTAAAGCAGAAGAAGCAGGAAGCGCTGGACCGGGACGGGGAAGAAGACGGGACGGATGAGACAGAAGACGGGAATGAGCCTGAATGGAACTTGAAGGCAGTCAACGCCGAAGGGCTGGCGGAAGAAGGGGAAGGCAAAGTGCGGGCGAAAGTTGCCGTGCTGGATTCCGGCGTGGATTATGTAACGGGGATCAACCTGGAAGGATATGTAAACCTGGTCGAAGGGGAAGAAGAACTCTCACCGATTTTCCAGGACCTTACCGGGCATGGGACGGGGATCGCCGGCATTATATCCGGGAACGGGGAAACGGGCATCCATGGCGTGAACCCGCATGCAGAAGTGTATTCGGTGAAAGTGCTGGACAGGGAAAACAAGGCTCCGCTCAGCCGGATCATTAAGGGAATTTACTGGTGCATCGAAGCGGAAATGGACATCATCAACATGAGTTTTGGAACGCCGGTGTATTCCAAGGCCTTAGAGCAGGCGGTGAAGGACGCGGACGCGGCAGGAATTTTGATGGTGGGAGCAGCCGGAAACGGGGGCGGCGCGGTGGAATACCCGGCGGCGTTTCCAGAAGTCATGGCAGTGGCGGCGGCAGGTCCGGAGGCTGAGGTCAGTGAATTCAGTAATACCGGGGAAGAACTGGATGTGGCGGCCCCGGGAGAAAAAGTCCGGGTTGCGGCATTTTTTGACGGGAACCAGGTCACGCACGGGACCAGCATTGCCGTGCCGCATGTCACGGGGGCGGCGTCGCTGCTGTGGGAGAAGGATTTAACGAAGCCAAGTATATTTATCCGGCGGCTGATTGAGGAGAGTGCAAAAGAAATGGAAGGGACGGATGCATGCGGGCTTTTGGATGTGGGGTATGCGCTTGAGGCATACGATGGTTTTGCAGAACGGTTTGATGAAGAAGGGGAGACACCGGAAACGGGGATCCTTAAGAATACGGAAACCCCGGAGAGCTTTGAAGAGGTAAATACAGACGAAGCGTACGTGGAAGGGCGCTGGGGAGGAAGCAACCATCAAGCGGCCGTAGATACGGGAAGCAAAGGAAAAGGGTTTAGTGCGGCGGCGATCAATGTGATTAAGCAGGGGGCGGTGTATCCGGATCAGTCAAACTGGCAGGGCGGAAACAAATATCCCTGGTGGCATGGGAGGTGGAAGACAAAGGAATCTACCGTTACTGATTATAAAATAAAAAAAGGAGATAAAGAAGTCAGCAGGATCTGGGATGTCAATTATGCGGCTGTATTGGAAATGGTCACTGAAGTTGCCACGGAGGGTGGAGAGATAAAGCCATATATGAAATGCAGTTATTTTCCTGGCATGGATTCGTATACCTATCATGAGTTGAAAAAGAATCTTAACAGTTTAAAGAAAAAATATGCAACGATTTTAAACAGCAATACAAAGGCAAACCGGAAATATTTTCTATATGGTTGCGCCATACACAGTATTACAGATGCATTTGCCCATTCTACTACAAAATTAGATGGAAATAGGATTAAACATGACGGAAAAGGAACAGTAGGCAATGCAGATAAAATTACATATGTTCCGGAACGTTATGAAGTAGCAGTTTATGTGACAAGATATTTGTTGGAAGAATTGAAGTATGATGTTTTTTCTGATGGGCATCAGATTATTTCAGGAATAAAGAAAAAATTTAAGAGTGGAAATGCAACGTTTAAAATGATACGGTTAAAAAAGTATATAAACCAAAACGAATATTATGATGCAATTCTTGATAAATTAAATATCGACAAAACTGCTTCTGAATAAGATGTTTGTATCATATTTGATATGGGAGGAATTTGTATGGGTAAAAAAGTAATGATATTTTTAACGGTATGGATATGTTTTTTTCTGATTCCGACTG
>BLMD01000134.1 GCA_011959925.1 Lachnospiraceae bacterium | reverse complement strand
AGAAAAATCCGACAGCAGCTTATTCAAATATTGTTAAGTTAGTGCCTATGGGGCTGACCCCCGCCAAAAGCAAAACCCCTTTTGACAGTGTGTTTTCCTAATAGGAGTTAATCATATGCTTATACTTCATATTGCCGCCTTTCCCTGTCTGTATCAAAATAACGTATCACCCTGCATGGATTCCCTACTGCAACACAATTAGGCGGGATAGGGCGGGTTACTACGCTTCCAGCCCCTATCACGCTGTTTTCTCCTATGGTGACTCCGGGCAGAAGAATACAGCCGCCGCCAATCCAGACATTGTTTTCTATCTCTATCGGACGTGCATAGGTTCTGAAAAATGTTGTCTGGCGTTCCCTCCAATCCGGCACAAGCCTTTCCTGTGGCAAGACAGGGTGTGAAGATGTATAAATCTGCACATTTGACGCAATCAATACCCTGTCGCCAATTCGGATAGTTTTGTTATCCACAAAGGTACAATTCAGATTGATTATCACATCATTTCCCAAAAAAATATTTTTTCCATAGTCGCAATGAAAAGGTGTGTCGATTGCCACATTTTCCCCTATTCCACCCAGCAGTTCCCGAAGAATGGAAGTGCGTTTTTCCATATCTCCATAATCAGAAAAATAATATTCCCGTATTAATTCCCTTGTGCGGGCAATCTGCTTTAACGTATCGCTGTCCGCAGTTTCCAAAAAATCACTGGATTCGTAATGCACAATATCCCCCCTTAACGAAAGCTGTTTTCCACAACGCCCGGAAGCAGCGCATAGATAGAACAGCCAATCTGATTTTCAAACCGTTCTTTAATTTCTAAAATCTTTTTCCACCTGTCTATTGTCGCCGGGTGAACGCCGTACCGTATTGTCACGTCTACAAATCTCTTTTCCAAAAGACAGAACCCCGCAGGCATAGCCAATGCGTCACATAACTGTACAAGACGGTCATAATCATCATATACCGCATTTGCAACAAATTCTTTCATAAACAGGTAATCCTCATCACTGACATCAAACTCACCGATAGATGTGGCAATATCCTGTATCATAAATGCGTGGGATATACATATCTGTGCAGCTTTTCCCCACCCACGCTCCATACAGTACCGATAGCCGTCTATCAGATGCCTTTCCGAACTCACTCCGGCATAGCGTCCAATATCGTGTAACAGACCGAAAATATATGCCTGTACAGAAGATAAATCTTTACAGTGTGACGCAATGTTTTTACAGGCTTCGGCTACATACCGGGAATGGTCTGCCCATGCTCCCGGATTGGATTCTGACGCTTCCCTTAATGCCAGTTCTGCGGTCTGAATGTTCAACTCCATTTTTAACTCCTTTCAAAAGGGTGGGGCTGGAAGATAAACCGTCCAGCCCCTTTATGACGAAATATTTACAGACAAATCAGCAATCCCCGGCATAGTACGAAACAATGTTCATATAGTCCGTTGGATTCGGAATTTCTAAAACAAGCCACAGACAGTTTTTGTTTTGGAAGTATTGCCGCCACAAACTACCCTGTATCTTTTCTTCCCCATTGATGTTTTGTTTTTTACCGTCCGGGCAGAGCATATTTACCTTGCCGGTGCAGCTATTGACCGTATCTAAAAAATTTTTCATGTTCAGAATGTTCAGTTTTACCACCTTGCACTCACCTCCTGTAAATTGCTAATTTACTTTACAGGTATCATTATAATGCAAGAGGCATAGGAAAAATATTTCTTATCTGCCCTTATCTATCACTATTCTGCCATTTCTTCCGATATTCTGTGGGTGAACAATGTGCGTATTCCCGAAAAACCTTTCCAAAATAACTGCTGCTCCCCAAACCGCACTCATGGCTGATAACTGTGACAGCTTCCTGCCCCCTTGCCAACATCTGACAGGCTGCTTGCAGACGGTAAGCCTTTATATACTCTACGGGTGTCATGTGCAGGCAGTCATGGAACACTCGATAACACTTCCTTTCGCTTAGGTATGCTGCCGCCGCAAGTTCCGGGATAGAGATTTTCTCTCTGTAATGTTCGTGAATATATATCATCAGCAGCTTTATTTTATCGTTGCTTTTGTTTTGTTCCCCTTTCTTTCCACGCATAGGGCGGGATAGTTCAAAAAGCATAAGCCATATTTCCGTTAGGGCTTCCCGCAATTTTATTTCATATCCAAATTCATCATTGGATAAACGAAATGATGCGGCAATTAGTTTCAAAATCCTTTCTTCTTCTGCATTGTCCGGAAAAAGTGGGATTACCTCAATCTGCGGGGCTGTTATGACAGGTGCAATATATTTTTGTTCAATCCTGCTTCCCTGTTCCCCGGCAAGTAGGGAAACATCGAAAATATGAAGTAGCTGTATATTCTTTTCTCTCTGCGATATGGCTTTTGTCATATGGAGTACATTGGAATTTACCATGCCGCCGCTTCCAGCCGGAAACAACAATTTTCCTCCCGGCGTATCATATTCAATGCTGCCGCTTTCCATGTAAAAAAGTTCCACTGTCTTGTGCCAGTGCCACGGTACATAATGTCCGATATACTTGTCAAGTTCTGCCCTTGAAGCGATATAGGGAAAATCCTTTTCAAAATCGGGAAGCAGTTCTTCCTTGCTTCCAGTATAAAATTCAATGCTATGGATATTTTTCATGTCTGTTCACCTGCACATCTGCGATTTTGTATCTGCTTTATGGATTAAATATACTGGAATAGCTCGGTAATTGTCAATCAATATAGCGTGTTCTTTACTGAAAAAGAAAAGGTAGGAATGATAGGGATTCCGTAGTAGTCGGCACTGTGCGTAATGTGCATAACTTGCTGTCTATCTCTTGTTTTCGGTTGCTTGCTTCTTTACAGTACACGAGCATTTGATTGAGAGCAAAAAACAGTTTTCATTTATCTGACTAACTTATTCATTAAAAAATCAATCCGATGTCATTCAGAAAGGCGCACAATCGAATCAGCTATTTCTGCCATATGTGAATCATGCGTGATAATGATACAAATTTTATCTGCAAATAATATATTTACCGATTCCCGCACAAATTCTTGGGTATTGACATCTAAGTTGGATGTTGCTTCATCAAAAATCACAACATCTGGATTTTTGATAATCATTCTTGCAAACGCAATTTTCTGTCTTTGTCCACCAGATAAATTCTTCCCGTTTTCACTTATTATAGTTTTTAGTCCATTTTCAAATTCAGACATATCAAGTCCCGCTTTTTGGAGAATTGAAGTAATTTTGTTTTCTGTCAGCTGTGGTGCAGCATACATCAGATTATCTATCAAAGTTCCAGAGAACAAAACAATATTTTGTGCCACAATGCCTATTTTTTCTCTTAAATCAGATAACGAGATTTCTTTCAATTCTATGTTGTTTATCTTTATAGAACCTTTGTAGTTTTTATAAAATCCCATGAGCAACTTAGCAATCGTTGTCTTGCCGCTTCCGTTTTTTCCGAGTAATGCAATTTTCTCATTTTTATGAATAACCATATTAAAGTCTTGAATAACATTGTGGTTCGTGTACCCAAATGAAACATCTGTAAACGATACTTTGGTAACTTTCTCTATTTTTCTCTTTCCCTCAATTTCATTCTCTGTTTTAAGCCTTAAAATAGTACCGATTCTAGATAAAGCAGCAGTCCCCGGCTGCACCATAACACTAATACTTGCCAAAATTTGTATAGGTGCAAATATTACTGTTGCATACTGTGAAACTGCCCAGTAATCGCCCATAGACATTTTTCCATTAATTATAAATAATCCAGAACAGATAATGAGTAAAACTGAAAATATATTAGTAAAACCTTGTATACCCTCAGAAGCAAGGTTCATTTTCATATTACGTTTTATGGATTGGTCTGCAACATTTCTTATTTGCTTAGCCATTTCATTTGACCGCTGTTTTTCTAAATTCATTTCTTTAATCGTTGAAATACCACCTATATTTTCTTGAATCTTCCCGGATGTTTGTGCATTAGATTCAAGTAATGCTTTTGAAACTTTTTTAATTTGTATACTTGAATAATTAGTAAAGTAATACAAAACAGGCAAAAATATAATCAATATCAAGGATAATTCCCAACGTATCGACAATATAAATATCCACGCTCCAACACACGAAAATATACTGGTCAAAAATTTTAAAAATACAGGTGAGAAAAAAACATTTAGGGAATCAGTTTCTTTTACACGTTCTAAAATATAGCCTGTTTGTTGTTTATCAAAAAACTCCATAGGTAATTTTAAAACCTTTGAAATCAAGTCATTTTTAATATCTGCAACAAAGTAGTTGCTAGTCCGTGTCAATGATTGGCTGATTAAATAATTAGCAAAAAAACTGATAATATAAACAAATAGCAGACATATTCCGCTCAACAAAACGGTTTTTATTGATAGCCTTGCAATACCGTAATCCAGAAGGATTCTTGTAATGAACGGCGGACACAAAGTTATAAAGGATGAAAAGAGCATTAGTGCAAAAAACGCACAAACTTTTTTCCTTTTGAAATAGGATAATAAATAGCCATAGTTTTTCATAAATATTCCTCCAATATTTGATTTAATTCAATAAATGCAGACGTATTTCTTATTATATCAAACGGCTGGCTTGAAAACCCTGACACAAAAACATTGATAAGCATACTATCTTTTATGGGATTTTCCTTATACATTGTGATAAATTTTTGTATTAATTCTAAAGCTGCATTTTTTTGACTGCTTAGACAATAAACATATGCCATGTTCATATAAACCATAAAATATAAATTGCGGCTTAGCCCTAATACTGTTATAAGAGTGCATTGCTTTTCTAAAATATCTTTTGTGTATGTCAAGTCGTTTTTTATCCAATATGATACCTTATTACGCAATTCATATATCAACTGTATTCCTAACATATTTATTGTTGAATCTATTATGTCAATGGCATTTGCATTATTTTCTCTTAGTATTAGGCTATTCTTCATGTCTATTGCCATAAATTCATTTTCATCAACAAGGCAGGCAGACGCATCTTCGTATTTTTTAATCATAATAAACAAATGTGCAAGCAAGAAATGTTTTTGTGATTGAACGCTATCATCTATACATCTCTGACATATCAAAATCATCTGACGGATTAAATTTTCACGAATTTCGGAATCTTTTTCTAAAGCTAGATATGGAAGTACATTTTTTAGCAAATCAATCTTTATCCTATCATTTGTTGGATATAAATAAACCAGTCTTTTAATCCGTTCCATTCCATTAAGGCACTTCCCACTTGCAAATAACTTTATACATTCCTGCCTGTTTTTTAGATATTCTTCTTCCGACAAATCATTTGAAAATCCAAACAGATAATCAATGGAAATATTAAAATATCTGGCAATCACGGGGAACAGTGTAATATCTGGATACATTTGTCCATTTTCCCATTTAGAAATTGCTGCGCTTGAAACGCCCAATACTTCCGCTAACTCTTCTTGTGTAATACCCTTTGCTTTGCGTAATCCTTGTATAATTTTTCCAACAGGTAATCGCTCCATAATATTTTCCTCCTCCTCGTATTGTACGATTTTTAAATTCTGATTTCCATGTATAAGCGGTTAACAATAACTACAATTTTTTATAACCTATTGTTAATATAGCATTGTACCCACAAATTATCTACAATAGGTTTTATGGAATAAAGAATGAGAGGGATTCCGTAGTAGTCGGCATTGTGGAAAAATCCAAAAGTTTAGATTTTTCCACAATGCTTGTCTTTTGGTCTTTGGTTTCTTTGGTTCGGAATAGTGTGGTGCTGGCGGT
>BLMD01000133.1 GCA_011959925.1 Lachnospiraceae bacterium | reverse complement strand
ATAAAATGTTTTTCCAAGGCTCTCAATCCTCGCCTGGCTGAATTTATTGGTCGAGTTAAAACTCTGCGCTTTTGTTACCACGCATTCTTTATTCGATTCCAACGCATGAAACGTATCTTCCCCGATAAATTTCATCAGTGCCTGATCCGTCGCGTTACCGCCGATCACTCTGTGTTCGCCGTCGAACATCGACTGCGTATTTTTTCCGATTGCAAGGTCGATCAGTCCTTTTACGCCGCTGTGCCGGCTTAATTCGGAGATCGGAATGGACGCGCCGTCCGCCGTAAAGAAATCCACGACTTCCAGTTTTCCTTTTGTAATCGTGCCCGTCTTATCGCTGAATAAAATATTTAAAGAACCTGCGGTCTCGATTCCTTCCGCTTTGCGGACGAGGACGTTATGGTCTAACATTTTACTCGTATTCTGCATCAGGACGAGAGAAATCATAAGCGGCAGGCCTTCCGGTACGGCGCATACGATAATCACGACCGCGAGCGATACCGCATTGACGATATCTTTGATAATCTGCTCGATTCCCATAGAAAAATATACCGATACGCCGCCCGCATTTAAGATAAAATAACCGAAATACAGCACAGCGATCACGACCGCCCCGATATAGCCGAATGTGGAAATCTGGTTTGCCAGTTTTGCAAGTTTTACTTTTAACGGAGAATCCGGCTCGTCTTCCTGCATTTCCTCCGCCATTTTTCCCATCATGGTTTTTAATCCGACTTTTCTGACGTCTAACATGCCTTCTCCGTCAAATACTACGGCGCCGCGGAACAGAGAATGCCGGTCGACAAACGTATCGCCGGTAATCTCCTCCGGCAGCTCAAACGCCTCCGGCGCTTCGGACTTTTTGCATTCCTCCGCTTCCCCGTTTAAGGCAGAGTTATCCACAGCAAGAGACCCCGATACTAAAATACCGTCTGCCGGAATTTTATCGCCCGACTGCAGCAGCACTTTGTCGCCGACCACTACGTCGTCCACATCGATCACGGCTACCATGCCGTTTCTGTGTACCTTGCACTGATCCTTTTTCGTGCTGTCTTTTAATTCCCGGTACTTGGTATCGCTGGCAACGCCTGTTTTCGCCGATACGAACGCCACGATTAAAACGGCGACGATCGTTCCCAGCGGTTCATAGATTTCTGCATAGCCGAAAAAGAACATCACGATCATCAGCACCGCGATCGCAAGCAGAATCTTGATCATTGGATCTCCAAACGTTTCCTTAAACTCTTCCCAAAATGTTGTAGGTTCGGAATCCGGTATCTCATTGGAACCGAACTCCCTTCTGGAAGCTTCGACTTCCGGATCTGTAAGTCCCTGAAATTTCATAATTATTTTATTTCCTCCATTCTATGCGCCGTCTTATGCGTCATATCCTATCCTGCCGAAACCGGCAGCCGTCGTAAAAAGCAAACGGTTCGTTCGCCGTCATGCCGGCTACAGATAACGCTGTGCCAGCTGTCCGATGCCCGGATCGTTCGTGCCCTGTCCGATCGCGTTGAATTTCCATTCTCCGTTATGTCTGTATACTTCCCCGAAAATCATTGCGGTCATACCGGAATAATTTTCCGTCAGGTTATATTTACACATTTCCCGGTTTGTTTTTCCGTCTACCAGGCGGATAAATGCATTCTCGATCATGCCGAAATGCTGTTTCCTCTGTAGCGCCTGGTAAATATTTACTACAAGAACGATTCTGTCATACTCCTGCGGCAGCCGGGAAAGATCTACGACGATCTGCTCGTCATCCCCGTCGCCCGCTCCCGTCAGATTATCGCCCATGTGCCATACGGCTCCGGTTTTATGCTGCAGGTTCCCGAAATAAATGATATCGGATTTGTCGTAGAGTTTTCCGCCTTTTAATAAAAGCGCGGACGCGTCGCAGTCAATCGGCTGCGGCTTCGGCGCGAAAAATCCGCCTCGCGCCCGTTTTGCCTCGTCCCACCCGAGTCCGATCAATATGTTGGAAAGACCTGCGTTTTCTTTCGTCAGACTGACTTTCTGACCTTTTTGTAAACTGATTGACATTTCTTTCGTCCCCCTATTCTACTTCTACGCCATAGTTCGCGCAAAGCGCGGCAAGTCCTCCCTGATATCCGCTGCCGATCGCGTTGAACTTCCACTCGTTTCCGTTTTTGTATAATTCACCGAATACCGCAGCTGTTTCAATGGAAAAATCTTCGCCCAGGTCATAGCGCAGCAGTTCTTCTCCTGTCTGCTCGTTATAGATCCGAATAAACGCATTGTTCACCTGACCGAAATTCTGGCGTCTCTGTTCCGCTTCATAAATGGTCACGGTAAAAGCAATTTTTGTAATATTTCCGGGAACCAGGGAGAGATCCACGCAAATCTGCTCGTCGTCGCCTTCGCCTGCCCCTGTCCGGTTATCGCCCATATGCTGCACGCCGCCGGAAGCATGCGTCAGGTTTCCGAAAAACACAAAATCTCCCTGCCCCGCTACTTTACCGGTATCCGTCAGCAAAAACGCCGCCGCATCCAGATCGAAATCGCCGCCCGTATCAAACGCGTTGACATCCCAGCCCAATCCTACGACTACTTTGGATAATCCCGGATTATCCTTGGTAATACTTACTTTCTGTCCTTTTTTCAAACTAATCGGCATATGTTTTCCCTCCTATGCTACCTCAATTCCGTAATGTGCGCACAAAGCCGCAAGTCCTCCCTGGAAACCGCTGCCGATGGCATTGAATTTCCATTCTCCGTTATGACGGTATAATTCTCCGACCACAACAGCCGTCTCAATGGAAAAATCTTCGCCCAGATCGTATTTGATCAGTTCGGCTCCGGTGGATTCGTCAACAATGCGGATAAAGGAGTTGGAAACCTGCCCGAAGTTCTGCCTGCGCACTTCCGCATCGTAAATCGTTACCGTAAACGCAATTTTTGCGATATTCGCCGGGATTTTGGCAAGATCGATCTGGATCTGCTCGTCGTCGCCTTCGCCCTCACCGGTCAGATTATCGCCCATGTGTTTCACCGCTTCGCTTGGATGTTCCAAATTGCCGTAGAAGACAAACTCTTTTTCCGTCGGGCATTTTCCGGTCTCTCCCAGCATAAACGCCGCCGCATCCAAATCAAAATCCGCCCCGGAATCAAACGCGTTGACGTCCCATCCAAGACCTACCATGATATTTTTCAGTCCCGGATTTCCTTTTGTCAGGTCTACTTTTTGTCCTTTTGATAAATTAATTGGCATAACAATTCCTCCTCCATTCGATTATTTTTGCTGATTGGGATTATGATACATCTTGTAGAACTCTGCTTTGATGTTGTTGAGCCGCTCCGTATCCAGTTCCCGTTGTTTTCTGGCGTTTTCCTGAATCTGTTTCGTCTCTTCGATGCCGTTTACAATCGTTCTCCAAGTCGTTTCCAAGGTTTCGATTTTGATGGAACTTCCGGAAGCCATCCTCGTAATCATCTTCGACTGTTCCACCGTGTTCTTCGCATTTTTTACCAGCATTTCATTTGTCTTCTCATCCAGAGCCGACATGGCGTCCGCCTGGATTTTCTGGCGTTTTAACATGATCGCCTGCGCAAGCGCCTGTTTAAATACCGGAAGCGTGATGATAAATGCCGAATTGATCTTGCGGACAAGGTTCATATTGGAAAATTCCATTGTCTTAATCATCGGAACGGACTGAAGCGCCACGTTTTCTGCCGTCCGAAGATCCTGCGTCCGCTGCTCAAGCATCATCAGAGACTGCTGCAGTCCCTGGATCTCAAACTGAATGGACATATCGCCGGAGGATTCCATATCGTTCTGCCTCTGGGCAATATACGTCTCAAGCTCCCTGCAGCCCTGTTCGCCCGCCAGTATGTACTTGACAAGGTCGTGGTAATAATTGACGTTTGCCTGGAACATCTGCTCTAATTTGCGGTTGGACTGTTTGATCTCTGATTCATATTGTTTGAGCTGAACGTAAATTTTATCCACTTCATCGCCCATCGTATGATATTTCGCCAGAATCTTATCCAGCTGCTTTCGCAGATTTCCGAACAGCTTTCCGAATAAGCCGGGATTTTCTTTGATCTCTTCAATGTCAAATTTTTCCATGATCTTCCCCAGCGTCGTCAGCATCTGGCTGGTATCGTCGATCTGGGACATATTCATGCTGTTTAAGACAACGTCGGAAGCCCTTGAAATTTCTTCTGCCGCCTCCGCGCCAAACGATACGATCGTTTCCGGATTGTCGATTTCGATCGTGCTGACAAGCGCGTCTACTTCCGCCGAATTGACCAGCTCTTCGTTCATCTTCTGCCTGTCTGCGGCAATGTCGTAGCTTTCGACCGCTTCCAGTTCATTTTTTGCCGCCGCCGCAGCCGGTCGCTGCGCAGCCGCTGTTCTGCTAAAATCAAGACCCATAATTAATTACCTCTCTTAAATATTTTTTCACGCCAGGAAAGGCGTGCAGTGGAAGAAATCTGCGAAAAATCGGGTATCTGCAGATCATAGATGTATTCCCCGACCTGATGCTCTTCCAAAATCTTCATGTTGTAGTATTTTTCCGCCCCCTGATGACCTGTCGGTACAAAGAACAGGAT
>BLMD01000132.1 GCA_011959925.1 Lachnospiraceae bacterium | reverse complement strand
CAGGTTTTAGTGTATAACATGGTCCAGGACATCCGCAACAGTGCAGATGAAGCGGTCGTAGTGACGGGACGTGAACATGGAAGAAAATATCCTCTGCATACGAATGAAAATATGGCAATCGGGCTTTTCAAAGAGTCAATGCTGAAGATTGGAGAACAGGGCCATGCCCTAACAAGAAAAAAGCACAGGAATCAGATCCTGTGCTTCCGATATATGCCGGCGATGGGACTTGAACCCATACGACGTTGCCGCCAACAGATTTTGAGTCTGCCTCGTCTGCCAATTCCGACACGCCGGCGCTTCTGTCCGGATGAACCGGACAAATGGTATATTACCATAATTTTTCTAAAATTACAAGTGTTTTTTCATATTTTTCAATATGTCAAAACAGTCAAACGTTGCAAAATAATCCTCCGGCGTTTCTGCCCGTCGAATCAGCTGAAAGCTGTTGTCTTCTTTTAACAGGATCTCCGCCGATTTCAGTTTCCCGTTATAATTATATCCCATGGCAAACCCGTGCGCTCCGGTATCATGGATGACGAGCAGATCTCCCCGGTCTATTTTCGGCAGCATGCGGTCGACCGCAAATTTATCGTTATTTTCACATAAAGAACCCGTAATATCATATTTATGGTCGCAAACGGTATTGTCCTTTCCCATAACCGTAATATGATGGTACGCGCCGTACATTGCCGGCCGCATGAGATTTACCGCACAGGCATCCACGCCGATATACTCTTTATGCGTATGTTTCTCATGAATGGCTTTCGTAACCAGATGTCCGTACGGTCCTGTCATAAACCGCCCCATCTCCGTATAAAGCGCCACATCGGAAAGTCCCGCCGGAACTAAAATTTCTTCATATACTTTCCGGACGCCTTCGCCGATTTGATAGATATCATTCGGTGTCTGCTCCGGCGTATAATTGATGCCCACTCCGCCGGAAAGATTGATAAACCGGATGTCGCAGCCCGTCGCCTCTTTCAATTCCACAACCGTCTCAAATAATGTCTTTGCCAAAATCGGATAATAGTCATTCGTCACGGTATTGCTTGCCAAAAAGGCATGGATACCGAATCGTTTCGCTCCTTTTGCTTTCAGGATCCGAAAGCCTTCCAATAACTGTTCTTTTGTAAACCCGTATTTTGCATCTCCGGGATTATCCATAATACTATTGCTGATTTTAAACAGGCCGCCCGGATTAAACCGGCAGCTGATCGTCTCGGGAATTTTTCCGATCGTCTCTTCCAGAAAGGCAATGTGCGTAAAATCGTCCAGATTAATCGTGGCCTGGATGCTGTCTGCAAATACAAATTCCTCTGCGGGCGTATCGTTGGAAGAAAACATAATTTCTTCACCCGAAAACCCAAGCGCGTCGGATAACATCAGCTCCGTCATCGACGAACAGTCTACGCCGCAGCCGCATTCTTTTAAAATGCGGATCAAAAACGGATTGGGATTGGCTTTGACCGCAAAATATTCCCGAAATCCTTTATTCCATGCAAACGCTTCGTTTACCGCTTTCGCGTTTTCCCGTATTCCTTTTTCGTCATACAGATGAAACGGCGTCGGATACTCTTTGATGATTTCCTGTAATGTTTCATATGTCACAAACGGTTCTTTCTTCATGCTGTAATTCTCCCTTCAAAAGCTGTATTAATTTTATCTCATTGCGCATAGAGTCCTTAAACACCTGTACAAAATTCGGCTGACCCGAATACAGGCAGGCATGATCTTCCCCTCTGCCAAACTCCCCGGTCAATACACAGGAAGAATCGACGATCACCCCGATCTGGCTTGCCCTATCCTGCGTCCGGTAAACGGTCACGCCCGCAAATGCAACCGGCGCATCCGTCAGGATCACGACTTTCCTGCCCTCTTTGGCAGCCTTTTGGATCTCTGCTTCAAACATACGGATAACGTCTGCCGTCATGGAAAGATAGATCCTGTGACGGGACGTATCCAACATATGTTTCACCTTGTCTGCGATATGCTTCGCCCCGGTAATCGTCAAATACCCTTCCGGCATCTCTTTGGGTTTCGGCATATGCAGTGTCAGCAGGCGCTTCTTCTCTTTGAGATCACGGATTTTATTTTCACAGAATTCTTCCGGCTCCACCGCACAATAGAGAACCGCCGTACCTTCCTGCGTATATGCGGCTCCTTTATCTGCCAATCCTGCTAAAGCTTTGTACGCGTTCGACCGGGAAATCCCGGTCTGCTTTGCCGCTTCATAGCCGGTCATCGCGCCGTTTCTCTGCAGACACAGATACACTGTCGCCTCCTGTCTCGTCAGCCCAAAACACATCAACTGTTCCGTCAACTGGTTGGTATCCATACCGCGCCTCCCGCATCCTGTCCTTATCAAATGATCGCAGCGCAGGGTTGTGTCCGCCGCACGTTGCATCTTCTGATAGTGTTACTATTTAGGAATACTATACAGCGATCTCTTCTGCTTGTCAAGCTAAAACACCGCCTGCACCAAATACATATACAGCACAGTCCCGACCCCGATACTCAAAAGATTATTCCGCTTCCAGACATGCAAAAGCACTACGACAGCGGCAGCGATCAGCTCCGGCGCCGCATGGGGATAGGTAAGCGGTGTGACGGATTTCAGGCAGTAAATCACCAGCATCCCGATCACGGCCGGAGGCAGCACTTCCCCCAGATATTTGACAAGCGGCGGTATTTCCTTTCCTTTCGGAAACAATAAAAACGGGATTACCCGGGTCGTAAATGTCGTAACGGATACGATAAGTATAATAAGCAGAGAATGTCCTGCGCTAACCGGCATTTGAAATCGCCTCCTCTTTCTGGTCCTGATCCATATATTTCCTGCCCAGTATCAGACAGACCATAATGCAGATCATAGAAGGCAGGACAAAATTGTCGCTGCCGCATACGATCCTTAAAACTGTCGTAGAACAGATTCCGATCACGGCCGGGATCCGTTTCCCTCCCGCCATCCACTGCTCTACGAAAATCACGATAAACAACGCCGTCATGGCAAAATCGATTCCCTGAGAATGCAACGGGAGAAACGTTCCCGCCAACGCCCCGATTGCGGAGCCAAGCACCCAGTAAAACTGATCCAAAACCGCTATGGCAAATAAAAACTGATCTTCCGCCACGCCCTGCGGTATTTTTGTCGTACATAATAGGGAATATGTTTCATCTGTCAGGGAAAAAATCATATACAGCCTCTTTTTCCCCGTCTTTGCAAAGCGCTCCAGCAAAGACAGGCCATAAAAAATATGACGCACATTTACCATAAACGTCATAATGATCACATCCAAAAACCCTACGCCCGGCGAAAAGAAATTCACCGCCAGATACTGTCCGCTCCCGGCATATACGACGCAGCTCATCAAAACCGCCCATAAGAAATGATATCCTTTTTCCTGAAACATAACGCCAAACGCAGTCCCGATAAATAAATATCCGGTCAGTACCGGTATCGTATACGGAAATGCTGCCCGAAACGCCTTTTTATATCCTCCCTTTTTCATTTGTCCGATTCCTCGCTCTTCTCTTTCAGATTCCAATACGTTCTAACTCTACACCAGTCATTTTTAAAATTCAATATTTTTTTCAAAAAAATGCTTCATTTTCGTGTCAAATATGTTATAGTAGAGGTATCTATTGATAAAAGGAGTGTATGTTTACCATGATCGATGTTTCAGCCTTAGATGCCTTAAGGGCGGCATTATCCTCATCCGGTACCGTATCACGGCAACCCACATCCAACGCTGATTTTTCATCTTTTTTAAAAACGGACAAGAATCTGGAAGAAATCTACGCCGAAGCGTCCCAGACCTACGGCGTATCGATAGATTTATTAAAAGCAATGACCAAGCAGGAATCGAATTTTGATCCCAATGCGACCAGCCGAAGCGGCGCACAGGGCCTGATGCAGCTGATGCCCGCCACTGCCGCCGGTCTCGGCGTAACCGACGCCTACGATCCCTATCAGAATGTGATGGGCGGCGCCAAATACATACGGCAGATGCTGGACAAATACAACGGTAATGTGTCTCTGGCTCTGGCAGCTTACAACGCCGGAAGCAATAACGTCGATAAATACGGCGGTATTCCTCCTTTTGCGGAGACGCAGAATTATGTGGCAAAAATCACGCAGTACCTGAACGAAGGCGTTACCGTTCCCGATTCCCAATCAGCTGCGGGCGGTGTATCCAACGGTTCGGGGATCAATTACCAGGATTTAAACAACCTTGCCAAAGAAATTTTAACCGAAATTTTTGCATATGACGATTATATCAATTACCTCTCTTCTCTCATGAATCAGGAGGCCGAACCGCCGACCTTATCGATGTCCGTGACAAGCACGTCATCGGAAGAAGAGACAGCAGAAGAAAACGCTTCTGCTCCGGACAGTTATATCGCATACGAACATATGACGAACGCTTCCGGCAAATCCCTGCCGATTGTTTAAAAAAGCACATATGACAACGGGCATTTCACCGCAGACGTGAAATGCCCGTTCTTTTATTTCTTTTTCAAATAATAAAACCCGTATGCCGGAACTAGGACATCGACGGGATCGACAGCATCCCCGGAAATCAAATCCGAATAACTGCCGTCCGTTTCCCGGATCCATGCCGTTTTTTCCTGTTCGCTGAAATTAAACAATCCGATGATTTTTTCTCCGTCATAGTATCTTCCCATACACAATACGGCAGGTTCCCATGTTTCAATCGTCCACGTATCGGCATCAGACATAAACGCCTTCTCCGTTTTACGGATGTTCTCAAGCAGGCACAGTCCCTGAAACAGTTTTCCTTCTACGGAAGTAATATCTTTGCGTTTTTCTGCCAGATCCCAGCGCATGGCTCCCCTGTGCAGATATCTTGAATCCGCCGCTTTCTCGGGATATTCCTTATAAGAATAATCATTGAGCGCCCCGATTTCGTCTCCGCTGTAAAGAACCGGAATGCCGGACTGCAGAAACATATAAGCATGCAGCATCAGATCCAGCCGGACAGCGCGTTCCATTGCGGCATCATCTTTTTCAGATCCGGCTTTTTCCATGCCGCACATAGACGCCGTCGTGCCGCAGAATCTTGCGTCTCCCGTCACAGGATCGGCATTATACAACTCCCCGCGGCTTACGCTTGCGCCCGCATATCCCTGAAAATAATCATTTAAATACTGTTTATGCGGCCGTTCTTCCATACCGTTCTCTTTCAAAAACGCATAATCGAGCCCCCAGCCGATATCGTCATGACACCGAAGATAATTTAAGAAAACATATTCCTTCGGCAGGGAGTTGACAACGTCCAGCTGCCGTTTCAAAAGTCTGGCGTCCCTTGTCGCGACCGTATGCCAGGTTGTCGCCATCGTCGTAACGTTATAGAGCATATGGCACTCCGGTTTTTCTACCGTTCCGAAATACGGCGTCACTTTTTCCGGCTCCATCACAACTTCACCCAAAAGCAGCACACTCGGACAGACGATTTCACCGATGATGCGCATCAGGCGTACGATGGTATGAACCTGCGGAAGGTTCCGGCAGGACGTATTGATTTCTTTCCAGATATACGGCACGGCATCCAGCCGGACAATATCGATGCCCCGGTTTGCCAGATACAGAAAGTGATACATCATTTCATTGAATACCCTCGGGTTTTTATAATTCAAATCCCACTGATACGGATAAAACGTCGTCATAACAAAATGATCGATGTCAGAAAGATATGTAAAATTCCCCGGCGCCGTTGTAGGAAATACCTGAGGAACCGTATGTTCATACAGCGAAGGCAGATAAGAATTTTCAAAGAAAAAATACCGGCTCATATATTCGCCGTCTTTTTCTCTTGCTTTTTTCGCCCACGCATGATCTTCCGACGTATGGTTCATTACAAAATCCATACAGACGCAGATCCCTTTTTTATGACAGGCATCCGTCAGTCGTTCCAAATCTTCCATTGAGCCAAGTTTTGGCTGCACTTTTCTGAAATCCGACACGGCGTAGCCACCGTCGGAACGGTCTTTGGGCGTTTCTAAAAACGGCATCAAATGAATATAATTCACGTTGCACTGCTCAATATAGTCAAGCTTTGTTTCGACGCCCTTCATATTCTCCGCAAAATTATCGATGTAAAACATCATGCCAAGCATATCGTTGCGCTTATACCAGTTTGGATCTTTTTCACGGTCCAAATCCATCTGCTTTAACGCGTCGCTTCGTTCCAGATAAAACCGATACATCGTATCGCACAATTCGGCAAACATCGAATCATTTTCATATAATTCCATATACAGCCAGCGAAATTCATCGTGGTATGTTTCCATTCTTTTTTGAAATAGATCCATCGCTTTCATCGTCCCACCTTTATTTACTCTCTGCTAATGCAGTTTCTATCTCTTCTTTTTCCGGCATCACCCGCAGCGCGCCTTTTCTGGTCGTAACCAGCGCCGCAGCCATATTGGCAAATCGAAGCATTTCCCGTAGGCTGCTTTCGTCAAAATCCTGACACCCGTGTTCCAAAACATAATTTAAAATACAGGCGCAAAACGTATCGCCGGCTCCTGTAGTCTCAATCGTATGCTCCTGCACAAACGCCGGAGATTCGACGCGCAGGCCGTTTACATACGCCCGGCTTCCGTCCCTGCCCATAGACAGTAAAATCAGAGGAATATGAAATTTTTCTCTCAATACGGCAACTCCCGCATCGAAGTCGTCTTCTCCCGTCAGCCACTGGATTTCATTATCGGAAATCTTTAAAATATCACAGTACTGCATCCCGTAGTACATGCATGTTCTTGCTTCTTCCAAATCCTCCCACAAGGGCTCGCGCAGATTCGGATCAAACGATAAGAGCGCGCCGCTCTCCTTTGCAATGGCGATCGCTTTCTGCGTCGCTTTACGGCAGGCCTCATGCGTCATAGAAAGCGTCCCGAAATGGAAGATCTTACAGTTTTTCAAAAGCTCCTCTTCCAGGTCCTCCTCTGCAAGCATCATATCCGCCCCCGGTTTACGGTAAAAGGAAAATTCCCGGTCTCCGTCATCTTTTGTATGGACAAACGCCAGCGTGGTATTAACCCCGGCGTCCCGCTTTAATCCGCGGGTATCAATGCCCGTCTCCTGTAATGCCGCTTCCAGCTGGCTGCCGAACATATCGTCTCCGATTTTTCCGATAAACGCCGTTTTTTTACCCAGTTTATTTAACATCGCCAGAACATTGCACGGAGCGCCGCCGGGATTTGCCTCCAGAAGGGGATTGCCCTGACAGCTGGTTCCGTTTTCCGTAAAATCGATCAAAAGTTCTCCAAGCGCCGTTACGTCATATTGTTCCATTGCCCATTCCTCCTTTGGCCGCTTAACAAACTGCCCCGACCAGCTCATTAATGTCTTCTATTTTCTGTTCGTTCAGATACGCCTGCATGCCGTCTAAAATCTCCTCTGCCGCCGCAGGATTCCGGAAGTTTGCCGTCCCTACGGATACCGCCGCCGCTCCGGCAAGCATCATCTCTATGGCGTCTTCCGCCGTTGCAATTCCGCCCATACCGATAATCGGAAGCGAAACCGCCTGCGCAGTCTGATATACCATGCGCACCGCAACCGGATGTACGGCAGGCCCGGACAATCCGCCCGTGCGGTTTGCAAGGGCAAACCTGCGGTTTTTTATGTCGATTTTCATTCCGGTCAGGGTATTGATTAAAGAAAGCACATCCGCACCGCCGGCCTCCGCTGCTTTTGCCATTTCCGTAATATCCGTAACATTCGGACTTAACTTCATGATGACTGGTTGTGCGGCATATTTTTTGACTTCTTTTGTGATCGCTTCTACGCTCCTGGCATCCTGTCCGAACGCAATTCCCCCTTCTTTGACATTCGGACAGGAAATATTGATTTCCAGCATATCTACGGCAGTATCCGAAAGCCGCTCCACGACCGCACAGTAATCGGCTGCGCTCTTTCCGCAGACATTGACGATAATTTTCGTATCATACTGCTGCAAAAACGGAATATCCCGCCGGATAAATACATCGATCCCCGGATTCTGCAGACCGATTGCATTTAACATACCGCCGTAAACTTCCGCCACACGCGGCGTCGGATTGCCTTCCCAGGGAACGGATGCGACGCCTTTCGTCACGACAGCCCCAAGACGGTTTAAATCCACAAACTCAGAAAATTCTTCTCCGGAACCAAACGTGCCGGATGCCGTCATCACAGGATTTTTCAATTCTACTCCTGCAAGATTTACCTTCATATTCACTAGAAGTCTACCTCCCCTGCTTCAAATACCGGGCCCTCTTTACAGATTCTTTTATTTTTCACATTGGTATGCGCATCCGTCTGCGTCGATCTGCAGACACAGCCCAAGCAGGCGCCGATGCCGCACGCCATCCGCTCTTCCAAAGATACATAGCATTTCATCTGATGCTCTGCGGCATACTGCTTTAACGCCCGGAGCATCGGAAGCGGTCCGCAGGCATAGATCACGTCCGCCTCTAATCCGTTTGCACGGATCGCGTCGATCACATTCCCTTTGGTTCCGCTGCTGCCGTCTTCTGTCGCAACGTAGACGTCCCCGTACTTTTTAAAATCCTGTTCCAAAAACAAACGATCCCGATATCCCAAAATCATCTGCTTTGTGCACGATAACTGCTTTGCAAGCTCCAGCATCGGCGGAATCCCGATGCCTCCCCCAATCACAAAAGCAGCATCCGATGTAAAAGGAAATCCGTTCCCCAGCGGTCCGACTATCTTAAGCTTCTCTCCGGTATCCATGCGGGAAAATTCCTCCGTGCCTGCTCCCGCCACACGATACACCAAACGCAGCGCTTTTTTTTCGGGCTCGATCTCACAGATGCTGATGGGGCGTGGCAGAAGCCGGCTTCCGTCTTTGCAGTAAAGGGACACAAACTGCCCCGCCCGCGCATATCCTGCAATCTCATCCGTTCGGATCCACATATCAAAAATTCCGGCAGAAATCTCCCGCTTCGATATGATGACCGCCTCTTCTCTTTTTTTCTTTGACATATCCGATTCTCCTAATTCGCCGTGCCAAGCGCCTGATCGATGTCACGGATCATATCGATCACAGCCGCCCTTGACGCATCTGCAAAATTGCTGCTGCCAAATTCCCGGTATTTCTCCTGCTGATAAGCCGCAATAATTCCTCTGGAAGAATTCACGACTGCGCCAAGCCCGTCCGCATTGAAAAAGTGCGCCAGATCCGATCCCTTTCCGCCCTGTGCACCGTAGCCGGGAACTAAGATAAAGCTTTTCGGCATAATATTTCGGAGAACTTTTCCCATTTCCGGATACGTAGCGCCGACCACTGCGCCGACATAACTGTAGGTTTCTCCCATATGCGTTTCTCCCCACTCGGCAACTTTTTCACCAACCCATTCATACAGCGGCCTGCCGTCCGAACACCTGTCCTGAAATTCCCCGCCGGAAGGATTCGACGTCTTCACCAGAACAAAAATTCCCTTTTTTTCTTCCTTACAGACATCGATAAACGGCTGGATCCCGTCCGTCCCAAGATATGGGTTCACCGTTGCAAAGTCTTCATCGAACGGGGCATACGCATGGCTGCCTACCGTAACCCTGCCCAGATGTCCCACCGCGTATGCGGCGGATGTAGAACCGATATCTCCCCGTTTGATATCGCCGATCACAAGCAGATCTTTGCTGTGACAGTAGTCGATTGTCTTTTGAAACACACGCAGCCCTTCGATGCCAAACTGTTCGTACATTGCAATCTGCGGTTTTACGGAAGGAATCAGGTCATATACGGCGTCAATGATCGCTTTGTTATACTGCCACACAGCTTCTGCCGCTCCCTCCAGTGTTTCGCCGCATTCCGAAAACGCCTTCTGCAGGATATGCTCCGGTATAAATTTTAACATAGGGTCCAATCCCACGCAGATCGGCGCATGTGTCTTTTTTATTTTTTCCGCTAACTTCTGAATCATGAAATACTCTCCTTTTCTGCTGTCTCTATGCCATGTACACAATTTCGCCGGACACGATAGTCGCCGTTACTTTTCCTGTTACGCTCCGATGTAAAAACGGCGTATTTTTTGCTTTTCCCGCAAACTCTTCTGCCAAAACCGGATACGTCTGCCCTGGGTCAAACACCACTACGTCCGCCGCGCTGCCTTCTGCTAAAGTTCCCTTGTCAAGACCTGCAATTTTTGCAGGATTATAACTTAACTTTTCTGCCATCTGCATCGGCGTCAGATACTCTTTCAAAACAAGTTCCGTGTACGTAAGCGCTGCCGCCGTCTCAAGCCCCACGATTCCAAACGGAGCCCGTTTCATCGACATCCCTTTTTCCACTGCCGTATGCGGCGCATGATCTGTAGCGATCACATCGATGATATCCTGCTTCAATCCTTCCCGGATCGCTTCCACATCTTCTTTGGAACGAAGCGGAGGATTCATCTTATAATTTGCGTCATCTCCGGGAATATCCTCATCCGAAAGCGTAAAATGATGGGGCGTGGCCTCTGCCGTTACCGAAAACCCGTTTTCTTTTGCCTGCGCCACCATCCAGACGCTTCCCTTAGTTGAACAGTGGCACAAATGCAGATGCGCTCCCGTACTTTTGGCAAGTTCTATATCCCTCGCCGCAATAATATCCTCCACCGCGTTTAAAATACCGGGCAGATGCAGCTCCTTTGCACGCGTTCCCGCATTCATCACACCGCCTGCCGCCAGAAACTTATCTTCGCAATGCGCAAATACCGGTATTCCTTCCTGTCTGGCGATCTCCATTGCCTGATAATAAAGCGCCGTATTCATTACGGATGCCCCGTCTTCGGATATCGCGGGAATCCCCGCCGAAACCATTCGGCGGATATCGGATAATTCTCTGCCCGCCTGTCCTTTGGTAATCGCTCCGATCTGAAGTACATTGACATTTGCCAGATTTTTGGCTTTCTGGTGTACGTAATTGACTACGTCCGCATTATCTGCCGCCGGCTTTGTATTCGGCATGGCAAGTATCGTCGTAAATCCTCCTCTTGCCGCCGCTTTTGCCCCCGTAACGACCGTTTCCTTCTCTTCAAATCCGGGATCCCTTAAATGAACGTGCAGATCGACAAATCCCGGCATAACAAAACATCCCTTGGCGTTTATGGTTTTATCTGCTTTTGTTTTTATCGTCTTTGATATTTTGGCAATTCTGCCGTCTTCGATCAAAAGATCGGACACGACGTCCGTTTTGGATGCAGGATCTATGACTCTGCCGTTTTTAATCAATAATTTCATCAGCGGCTCTCCCCTTTCCTGATGGCTCTCTGCCACACGTACTCTGTTTTACAATTGTGTCGTTACAAAAATATCATAAATCGCTCGGATCGCGGTCTCAAAATCCTGATTTGCTACGCCGATAATAATGTTCAGCTCACTCGATCCCTGATCGATCATCTTAACATTTACATTTGCATGGGACAACGCAGAAAAAATCCTGCCCGCAGTTCCTCTTGTGGAACGCATTCCCCTGCCTACTACGGCGATTAACGCAAGGTCCGCTTCCAGATCGATCGTATCCGGCTGTGCAATACGGTGAATCGCGGAAAGTACCTGCTGTTCTTTGCCTTCAAATTCCTCCTGATGAACAAATACCGTCATGGTATCGATACCGGAAGGCATATGTTCAAATGAGATTCCGTTTTGTTCAAACGCGCTCAATACTTTTCTGCCGAATCCGACTTCGGAATTCATCATGTCTTTGTCGATATTGACGGCTACAAACCCTTTTTTCCCGGCAATTCCGGTAATCGTATATTTGGAATGATGGCATGTGCTCTCGACAATCAGCGTACCTTTCTCATCCGGCTGATTCGTGTTGCGGATATTGATCGGAATCCCCTCTTTGCGAACCGGAAAGACGGCGTCCTCATGCAGTACGGTCGCTCCCATATAAGATAATTCCCGAAGCTCCCGGTACGTAATCACCCGGATCACTTCCGGATTTTCTATAATCCTCGGATCTGCAATTAAAAATCCGGATACGTCCGTCCAGTTTTCATATACGTCCGCTCCTGCCGCCTTTGCCACGATCGATCCCGTAATATCGGAACCGCCGCGGGAAAACGTGCATACCGTACCGTCTTCTTTTGCCCCGTAAAATCCCGGAATTACGGCACGTTCCGATTTCTTCAGCCGCCTGGAAAGCGCTTTATTCGTTTTTTCAGCTTCAAATTCTCCGTTTTTATCAAAAAACACCACTTCCGCCGCATCAATAAATTCATATCCCAAATAAGACGCCATAATAATTCCGTTTAAATATTCTCCGCGGGAAGCCGCATAATCGGCGCCCGCCTTTTTCTGAAAATTTTCGGCAATCTTCTGAAACTCTGCTTCCAAAGAAAGTTTTAAATTTAATCCGTTGATAATGGCGTCATACCGTTCTTTGATCTTCTTTAATTTCAATTTAAAATCTTCTTCTGCTTCGGCTGCGGCATAACAGGCGTAGAGCATATCCGTTACTTTCATATCTTTTGCATTTCGTTTTCCGGGCGCGCTTGGCACGACATACCTGCGACTCTCTTCTGACCGGATAATATCTCCCGCCTTTGCAAACTGCCCTGCGCTCGCCAGAGAACTCCCGCCGAATTTTACTACTTTTACCATATTCCCATTCACCTTTACTTTTCTATTTTTCCGTCCAGCAGATAACGAATCAGACTATGCCCTTCTGCAATTGTTCTGCCTGCCGCTTCCGCTTCCGCTTCGTTGTATTTCCAGTTATGCTTCTGTTCTATTGTACTGTCGTATAATAAATACGGTACATTGTCCGCGCTGTGCGTACGGATACTGATCGGTGTGGGATGGTCCGGAAGAATTACCATACGGAATTCTTCCCCCGCCGCCCGAAGCATTTCCGTGATCGGCCGTATGATCCGCGCATCCAAATTCTCAATTGCCTGCACTTTCCGCTCGACGCTTCCCTGATGCCCCATTTCATCCGGCGCTTCCAAATGAACATACACAAAATCACAACCGCCTTTTGTCAGCGCCTCTACCGCGGCTTCTGCCTTACCCTCGTAATTGGTGTCAAGCCCTCCGTTTGCGCCGTCTACCGTAATCACTTTCATCGAAGCTCCGATCGCGATTCCTTTCAGCAGGTCTACAGCAGAAATCATGGCTCCCGCCTTTCCCGTCATTTCCTCGAAAGAAGAAAGCTGCGGCTTTGTGCCGGCGCCCCAGAACCAGCAGGAATTTGCGGGATTTTTCCCCTGTTTCCTGCGCTGTATATTGATCGGATGATCTTTGAGGATCTCATAGCTTTTTTTCATCATTTCCCGAAGTTTTGGATGATGCGGCAGATTTGCGCCGATGTTTTTGCCTAAAATATCATGCGGCTGAACCAAATCCGCCTTCTCACCGTGCTCCCAGATCAGAAGATGCCGATAGCTGGTTCCTGTGAAAAAGTGAAATTCTTCCGTTTCCAGTTCTCTTTTCACGGCTTCTAACAATACGGAAGCATCCTCGGTAGATATTTCACCGGAACTGTGGTCTAATATCCTGCGCGCTTCATAAGCGTCCTCTTCTTGCGAAAGCGTGACCAGATTACACCGCAGCGCAATGTCCGTCTCTTTCATCGGTACGCCGATACTAAGCGCCTCTAACGGGGACCGTCCGGAATAATATTTTCGCGGGTCATATCCCAGTACGGACAAATTTGCCGTATCGCTCCCGGGGCTCATACCGTCCGGAATCGTATGCACCATTCCGATTTCCCCTTTGGATGCCAGCTCGTCCATCATCGGTGTTTTGGCATACGCAAGCGGCGTCTGACTGCCCAGTGAATCAATGGGACGGTCTGCCATACCGTCCCCTAAAATTACCAAATATTTCATCTGTCTACTCCTTTTTGGATTCGCTTATGCCATACGGATCACAGACCGCAGAGAAAGCCCGTCCGCTTTTTCTGCAAACGCTTCTTCCGTCATGGATGCTGTCACAAATCCGATTTCCCCTTCTATACCGGCATCTGTATATTCTACACTGCCGAAGACGTCTTCTATCTTCTGTCGATCTTCTGCCGTACGAACAAAGAAACGATTGTCTGACTTTTTAAAATCTGCAAGCTCCATTTTTTTAGAACTCCATGCAACCCAGATATTTCGGTCTTTATGTTTGACGATATCTACCATATCCGCTACAACAGCCGATGCCGTCGGAAGTTTTCCTGCACCGCTGCCGTAAAACATCGCATCGCCTAAAACGTTTCCGCGGACAAATACCGCGTTAAATACATCATTTACATGGTACAGCGGATGTTCGGGAGATACGAAAAACGGCGCTACCATAGCGACATATCCGTCTTTGCTTTTTCTGCTGGAAGCTAACAGCTTAACGGCCCGTCCCATCTGTTTGGCATATTTCATATCGGTCGAAGAAATCTTTGTGATCCCTTCGGTATGGATGTCTTTAAAATCAATCTGCTGTCCGCAGACCAACGAAGTTAAAATGGCAATTTTCCGGCAGGCGTCATAACCTTCCACATCTGCAGTCGGATCTTTTTCCGCATATCCCTTCTCCTGGGCATCTTTTAAAACGGCATCAAATTCCATACCCTCATCTGCCATTTTTGTCATCATATAATTGGTCGTTCCGTTTAATATTCCTGTAATTTCCTCAATCTCATCCGCAGTCAGGCAGGAATTTAAAGAACGGATGATCGGAATTCCCCCGCCTACACTTGCTTCAAATAAAAAGTTCACGTTTTTTTCTTTGGCAAGCGCGATCAATTCCGCTCCTTTATCCGCCACAAGCGCTTTATTGGAAGTCGTCACATGCTTTCCGGCATTCAGCATGGCTTTTACAAACGTATACGCCGGCTCTACGCCGCCCATCGTTTCCACAACCACGGAAACTTCCGGATCGTTTACGATTATATTTACGTCATGCACTACTTTTTCCTGAATCGGATCTCCGGGAAAATCCCTTAAGTCCAGTACATATTTGACTTCAATTTCGTCTCCCGCCCGTTTTGCAATGCTCTCGCGGTTGATCTCCAATACCTCCACTACGCCGGAACCGATCGTCCCGTATCCCATTACTGCAGCTTTTATCATAATTTCCTCCATTCTATGTGCCCTTATGGCACAGGCAGAGCGTAAAAAATCCAAAATTTTTCCATGCGCCCGGCCTTATTTTATTCTCTCGCCAATATTTTTAAATAATGTATCCCGGATTTTCCCTCAATTTCTTCCATCATATTTGAAAGATCTTTGGTATCCGGCAAAATCTCTACACTCAGCGTCAAAGAAGCCACGCCGTTGACCGGAATGCTCTGATGTATCGTCAAAATATTGGCGTGGTAATCCGCCACGGATTTCAAAACCGCCGACAACAGCCCCGGTTCGTCGTCCATTTGGATAATCATCGTAATCGTCATGCCTTTGGCATTGTCATGAAACGGAAAGATATCGTCCTTATATTTGTAAAAGGAACTGCGGCTGATCCCCACCGCATCTGCCGCTTCCAAAACGCTCTCCACCTTTCCGGCATCGAGCAGGCGCTTTGCTTTTACCACCCGTAAAAGCACATCCGGCACGGCTTTTTCTTTCAAAACAAAATACTGTGTTCTTTCTGCCATACTGTCCCCTCTTCCTCCCCGTATCTGCATCGCAGGTACAGAATAACGGACTATTCGCCGTTTTCCGACAATCGTTCGGGACAGCCCAGCGAAAGCCATTTCAAATAACCGTTGATAAAAAGATCGATTTTACCGTCCATTACGCTGTCCGTATTTCCCGTTTCCACTCCGGTACGATGATCCTTGACCATTGTATACGGCTGCAGCACATAAGAGCGGATCTGATTCCCCCAGCCGATTTCCGTGACTTCTCCGCGGATACCTGCGGCTTTTTCGGCATTTTCCTGCTGCTTTAGCAAAAGCAGCCTTGCTTTTAACATCTGCATGGCTTTATCTTTATTCATGTGCTGCGAACGCTCATTCTGGCACTGTACCACAATCCCTGTCGGAAAATGCGTAATACGGATCGCCGAAGAGGTTTTATTGATGTGCTGTCCTCCGGCGCCGCTCGAACGGTACGTATCGATGCGGATATCGTCATCATTGATTTCAATATCGATATCTTCTTCAATATCCGGCATAACGTCACACGATACAAACGAAGTCTGCCGTTTTCCCGCCGCGTTAAACGGCGAAATGCGCACCAGGCGATGCACGCCTTTTTCGGATTTTAAATATCCGTAAGCGTTTTCTCCGTTGACCTGGAACGTAATCGATTTGATTCCTGCCTCGTCTCCGTCTAAAGAATCCAGCACCTCAACGCCAAATCCTCTGCCCGCCGCCCATCTGGTAAACATGCGGTACAGCATGGCCGCCCAGTCACAGGACTCCGTTCCGCCCGCTCCGGCGTGCAGGGAGAGGATGGCATTGTTTTTGTCATACGCTCCGGACAGCAGCGTTTTCATGCGGATCCCTTCCAATACCGTCTCAAATTCCGAAAGCTCTGCCTCCGCTTCTTCCACTAAAGATGCGTCCGCTTCCTCATTGGCAAGTTCGATCAGCGTTTCGATATCCTCAAACTGACTCTGCAGTTTTGCAAATGTCTCCACGTCGTCTTTTAAACTTTTCAGCTCTTTCATCTTTTTCTGGGAAATTTCTACTTCATCCCAAAAGCCGGGGGCTTCCATTTCCCGCTCCAGCTCCTGGATCTGCCGTTCTTTGCCGGCTAAGTCAAAGTGAATCCCTCACTTCCACTAATGGTCCCCGATAGGCATTCAGCCTAACTTTAAACTGATCAAATTCTACCATTAACTTCACCTCTTTCTGTTTAATATTTTCCACAGCAAAAGCAGTCCGAGCAGCGCTCCCATACTGTCAATTGCCACATCCCGGATTTCTCCGGAACGTCCTTCTATAAATAACTGATGAAATTCATCTGTTGCGGCATAACAGGACGCAGCCAGCCATGCCCATACATACCGTTTCTTCCGCAAAAGAAGATACTGCATACAGTTGCCCAGACATATCCATGCCAATACGGCGTATTCCGTCATATGCGCCGCTTTCCGCAGTGGATGTTCCAGCCATACGGCTGCCGCTTCCACTGTTTCTTCTTCCCAGTCAGCCGATAAAACGTTTCGTACGCCGGAAACGATGCGATAGGAAAAAGAGCCGCTGATTTCGGCAGATTCTGCCGCTCTCTGATTGGAAAAATGAAAAATCAGAGCCATCCAGAACACCAAAACGGCAAACCAGGCATATCTGCTTTTGTTTCCTGCCCGTTTCATTGCTGTGCGGAAATCTCCTTATTTAAGACTTCCATCGCTTTTTGAACCTGATTGTCTTTCAGGGCGTCGTATGCCTGTGTTTCATCTCCCTGATATTCAAAATCCAATTCGATATCCGGTTCTATGCCCGTTCCGTGAATATTTTCTCCTTTTGGCGTAAAATATTTCGCTGTCGTCAGCTTAATCGCATCGCCGTCTTCCAATCCGATAATCGTCTGTACGACGCCTTTGCCGTATGTTTTTGTACCGATCAGCTTTCCATACTCAAAATCCCGGACCGCTCCTGCCAATATCTCGGAAGCGCTGGCGCTGTTGCCGTTGATGAGCACGGCAACCGGACAGTCAAACATCCGCTCTGCCGAAGAAGTATAGTCCTGCCGCTCGCCCTGCTTATTCTGCATATACACCAACGTGCCTTCCGGCAAAAAGTCATCCAGAATCTCCGTTACGGAAGTGAGCATGCCTCCCGGATTATCCCGCACATCCAAAACCAGCGCACGCATCCCGCCTTCCAGCAGCTCATTTGCAGCCGCTTCAAATTGTTCTACCGTAGGCTCCCCGAATTCCACGATCCGGATATAACCGATCCGATCGTCCAGCATTCTATGGCTCACCGTAGGAAGATCAATATTTGCACGCTTCACGTCAAACTCCAAATAATCCGGCTCTCCCTCCCGATACACCTGCAGGTGCACGGTCGTCCCCTCTTCTCCCCGGATATGCGTCACAAGATCCGACAGCTCCATGCTGACGGATTCCAGATCTTCCACCAGTGTAATGACATCCCCGTTTTTTAATCCGGCAGCCTCTGCCGGAGAACCTTCGTACACATGGGTAATCGTCACCTGCATGCTGTCCCGGTCCTGCGAGAGCATGGCTCCGATCCCGTAATAATTCTGCTTTGCGGAAATCTGCAGATCCTGATATTCTTCCTTCGTATAGTATCCGGTATATTTATCGTCAAGTCCTTCCATCAAACCGGCATATATCCCGTTTGCCAGTTTTTCATCATCCACTTCATCGTAA
Source organism: Lachnospiraceae bacterium (assembly GCA_011959925.1). GTDB lineage: Bacteria > Bacillota > Clostridia > Lachnospirales > Lachnospiraceae > Roseburia_B. Next base: position 8,748 of record BLMD01000132.1, on the reverse strand, counting down.
AAATAAAGATTGATATATCCCATCAATTCATTTATTTTTTTCAGTACGTTTTCGTCTAATGCAGAAATCCTATCCGCCTTTTGTTCTGCTGATTTTGAAATGATAATGGGGCGTCCCATCAGCTGCGTCACAATATAAACCGATACGGTAAGCGACAGAATCGTCCCCAGAAAGCCTATTACAAGCCCCTTTAAAAAGTCACTGGCTGACTTCTTTTCCTGCGCAAGTTTCTCTTCCAATTCTTCATAATCGTCCATATTTCCTACAATCCTTTCTGTCCGGCATCGTTTTTATCCATACCCGCACGATATCCCTTACCGTAATTATACGTATTGCGGATTTGAATCATTCCGCAAGCTTTCCGCTACACATTTAAATGTTTTCGGATCGTAATCCGGCTCCCTAAAAATCCGATTCCGACTCCCAGAATCAGCGCTACCGGGACCAACGTCTGAAATACACCTTTTGCCGGAACAAAAGAAATCAAGTTGCTTAAAAAATTAAACTTTTCTTCTATGTAAACAACCAGTTTATTGTACAGAAGATACAATACCGTAAGCGGCAAAGACGCTCCGATCAAACCGATCAGCACACCTTCCACAATAAACGGCGCCCGAACAAAAGAATCGGTTGCGCCGATCAGTTTCATAATTCCGATCTCGTCTCTGCGAACCGCAATTCCGGTTGTTACGGTATTGCTGATCAAAAAGATCGCTACCAGAAATAAGATCAAAATGATCCCGACGGAAATGTAACCGATCAGGCTGTTAAAATCCGACAATGTATTTGCAACCGTAGCCGAATGCCGCACATCGCGCACACCGTCCAGCCCTTTTAAATATTCCACCAAAACCGGCTGCATGGAAATATCATTCATATAGATCGCATAGCTGGAAGAATTGGCCAGCGGATTGTCATCTGCAAATCCGGACGCTGCCTCTTCGCTGCCTTTGAAATATTCTTCTTTAAATTCCGTCCACGCTTCCTCCGCCGATAAAAATTCATAGTTGGAAACTTCTGCCCGCTTTCCGATCTCGCTTCCGATCGCATCGATCTTATCCTGGGTAATTCCCTCGTCAAAAAACACCGTAACTGCAACGCCGGACTCCGCGTCTTTTACCATTGCCTGAAAATTAGTAACGATTGCAAAAAACAGGCCGAACAAAAAAATACAGGCCGACATGGTTGCAATCGACGCCAGAGAAAACATCTTATTCCGCCAGATGTTGCGGACGCCCTGTTTGATCGTATATCCCAGAGAACTAATCCTCATACTCTTCACCGTCTACATCAGAAATGATGACGCCTTTCTTTATCGTAATGACACGTTTATTCATAACCCGGACAATCTCCATATTGTGGGTTACGACTACCACGGTTGTCCCCCGCTCATTGATTTCTTCCAAAAGCTTCATGATCTCCCATGCATTATTCGCATCCAGATTCCCGGTCGGCTCATCCGCAAGCAAAATCTTCGGCTGATTGATCAGGGCTCTCGCAATCGCCACTCTCTGCTGCTCCCCTCCGGAAAGCTGCCTCGGAAAAGACTTATACTTCGCCGCAAGCCCAACCATGGAAAGCATCTGCGGAACCCTTCTTCTGGACTCCCTGACGGACGCCCCGATCACTCTCTGTGCAAAAGCGACATTATCGTATACGTTTCTGTCTTTTAACAGTCTAAAGTCCTGAAAAACCACACCCAAGTTTCTTCGGAATTTCGGCACCTGCCTGTGCCCGATCGTATGTAATTTCCTTCCGTTGATCGTAATCATGCCTTCCGTCGGATCCAATTCCTTTAACAAAAGCTTAATCAACGTAGATTTTCCGGAACCGCTGTCACCTACGACAAATACAAATTCCCCTTCTTCAATTTCCAGGTTTACATCATTCAACGCCGGGATTCCGGCAGAATAAGCCTTACTGACATGCTCCAGTTTAATCATGAATGCCTCCTGTATCAATAATCCATCGACTCCATATATTTCATATATTTTACAACCATCAATGCAATCTTAAAAGTGATCGCGTCTTCAAACACCCGAAGATCGAGTCCCGTACTCTTCTGCAGCTTATCCAGACGGTACACCAGCGTATTCCTGTGAATATAAAGCTGACGCGAGGTCTCCGATACGTTTAAGCTGTTTTCAAAAAACTTATTGATCGTCGTCAGTGTCTCTTCGTCAAAATCATCCGGCGATTTCCCGTCAAAAATTTCCCGGATAAACATTTTACAGAGCGGAATCGGAAGCTGGTAAATCAAACGGCCGATGCCGAGCGTGGCATAAGCTACGATCCTTTTCTCAGGTAAAAATATCTTCCCGACGTCAAGCGCCATCCTCGCTTCTTTATAAGAACGGGAAACGTCTTTGATATCTCCGACAATCGTACCGTACGCGATATGAACTTCGCGTTTCGGCTCCGTTTTAAATAAATCTAATATCACTTCCGCCGTCTTGTTCAAATCATCATATGTCTCATTTTCCGTGAGTTCTTTTACAACGATAATATCCTTTTCATCCACAGCCGTCACAAAATCCTGGGAACTGCTGCCGTAAATACTGCGAACCTTTTTTAAATCATTGCCTTCTTTATCCCTGTTTGCTTCAATAATATAGACGACGCGGCGGACTTCCGTATCGATATGAAGCTTCTTGGAGCGATTATAAATATCTACAAGAAGCAGATTATCAAGCAAAAGATTTTTTATAAAATTATCCTTATCAAATCTCTCTTTATACGCAACCAGCAGATTCTGGATCTGAAATGCCGCAATTTTGCCCACCATATACACATCGTCGCTGTCTCCGTTTGCAAGCAGAATATATTCCAACTGACGTTCATCAAATACTTTGAAAAACTGACACCCCTGCATTACCTGTGAATCTGCGGGAGAATCCGCAAATGTTTCCGCCGCCTCTATATAGTTTTCCGTTTCTGCAAATGTGGCGGCCAGCACTTTACCTTCCGTATTAATCACACATAAATCAATTCTTGTAATCCCCTTTAACCCGTCAATCGTATTTTGCAGTATCTGATTTGAAATCATATCCTGTTCTCCTTCTTTGAAACCTATATTCCTACTTTGGTATTTTAAGCTAAAATCACAAAAAAAGAAAGAGGAAATACAATTCTTTTTGCATTTCCCCCTCATCTGCCCCCATATTCCAGAAATCCTTCACCCAAAACTTCTCTGGCATCGGATACAATTACAAATGCATGCGGATCGATCTCTACGACGATTTCTTTTAAATCTACAATTTCCTTTTTGGAAACCACACAGTAAAGCATACATTTTTCATCTCCGGAATACATGCCCGTCGCACAAATACCTGTAATACCGCGGTTTAACCGTTCCATCAGCGCCTGCGCCGTCCGGTCGTACTGTTCCGTAATAATAAACGCCGCTTTTGAAAAATGCATACCCTCCATCAGAGCATCCGATACTTTTGATGTGATAAAAATCGCTATAACGGCATATAAGCCGGCTTGAAGCCCAAATGCATACAAACCTGCCAGCACAACAATTCCGTCTATGATCTGCATAATCTGAACAACAGAATAATGGCGCAGCTTTTTCTGAACCAGAGCGGATACCATATCCGTGCCTCCGGTCGTTGCTTTTGCCAAAAGGACAAGCCCGATCCCGGCCCCCGATATCACTCCGCCAAACACGGCTGCCAGCATGGGATCATTCTGCGTCATGTCCAAAGGCTGTATCACATAAAGCCATGCGGAAAGCAAAACGGTAGCGATACCGGTTCTGCCCACAAACTGTCTCCCTTTGATTTTTAACGCTGCCAGAAATACCGGAATATTCAAACCCAGATTCGTCAGCCACAGAGGAATCCCTCCCTCTGCGGCTGTCTGACTGATTCTTTTGACAATAATCGCAATTCCGGTAAACCCTCCGGTAACCAATCCCGCCGGATCATAAAACCACTGGATTCCGAGTGCCATGCAGCCTGTTCCCGCAAAAATCATCCAGTAATCTGCATACTGCCGTTTATTCAACCGTTTCATATATCGTGTTTAGTCCTTATTTTCTTTTTGTCTGTATTTGGAAACCGATAGATGCAGACGCCCCCTTAACGCAAGCCTTTGAAATGTCTTCCCCACCTGCATTTTACCTGCTTTATACTGATAGGAGGCTCCGATCCCGTACCATACGCTTGTCCCGATTTTGTCTCTGTAAGAAAGTATAAACTCTTCTTCCATCGGAGAATCCAAAGCCGAAATCACCAGGTCCGGCGTAGAACCGTTCATCTCATTGACAATGGTATCCAGATCTCCCGTACACATTTCCACCGCATAAACGCCTGCCGGCGCAAATTTGGGGGATTTCTCTTCAAAGATCCGCTGCATCTGCTCCAGTTCTTCTTTTGTCATGGCAAGCAAAAATACTCTTTTTCTGTTTCTTGTCATACGCACGATCAGCTCCTGCAGAAAGTCCTGGTCACGAACCTCCCGCATACGCTGCAGTGTGGGATTTCCCGCTTCGGACAAAATTTCACATTCTCCGATAATACAAAGATCCGCCTGATTTAAACAGTCTTTGATCACCGGATGTTCTCCAGCCAGAACCAGCTGTTTCATCGTCACGGTTTCAATAATATTCAAAACCGTATTGCCCATATAAGTGTCTAAGCGCAGCAAAGACTCCCTGACCGTATAATTGTCCAGGTGCATCCCCAATATTTCAATTTTTTTTACATCCGTTTTTTTACCCATATCGTTCCTGACTTCACTTAGTTTTTGTATTTTCTCAAAATATATGTATGCCAAACAATAAAACTGCGGCGCTCCATTGGCTTTTTGCAAAATTACAGTTTCCAGACTTCGTCATTATACTGCGCAATAGTTCTGTCCGACGAGAAAAAGCCCGCCTTGCTGATATTTATCAGCATTTTCTTTGCCCATGATTCACGGTCTTCATATTCTCTGAAGGCTTTTTCTTTCTCCTGTACATAGGATTTAAAATCCAAAAGCGTCATGAACCAGTCCTTATTCAGCAATTCATGATACAAACGCTCTAAGTTCTCTTTCTGTCCGATTTCGAGCAGTTCATCGCTGATAATAAAATCTACCGCACGTTTGATATCCGGATCCTTTTCATAAAAATCCCTAGATCTGTAATCCGCTTTTGCATAATGCTCGATTACCGTATCGCTGGATTCGCCAAAGATATAAATATTATCTTTCCCTACCAGATCCGCAATTTCAACATTTGCACCGTCCATAGTTCCAAGTGCCACGGCGCCGTTTAACATAAATTTCATATTGCTCGTTCCGCTGGCTTCTTTGGATGCCAGTGAAATCTGCTCATGGATATCAGCCGCCGGAATTAATTTTTCAGCCAGAGTTACATTATAGTTCTCTACCATCACAACTTTTAAGTACGGTGAAACCTCCGGATCATTGTCAATCAGCTGCTGTAAACATAAGATCAAATGAATGATATCTTTTGCAATCACATAAGCAGGCGCAGCTTTTGCCCCAAACAAAACGGTGATCGGCGTTACCGGCAATTTCCCTTCCTTAATTTCAAAATATTTCTGAATCACGTACAGCGCGTTCATCTGCTGTCTCTTGTACTCATGCAGCCGTTTAATCTGAATATCAAACACAGAATTTTCATTCAGGCAGATTCCCTGTGTTTGTTCCAGATAATCCTTTAATTCCAGCTTACAGTTTTTCTTCACTTCTAACAGCCGTTCCAGCACGCCTGCATCTTCCGCAAACGCCTCCAGTTTTTCCAGCTCCATAGCATCCTTCTTAAATCCCGCTCCGATCAGGTCTTCAATCAGAGAAGCAAGCCCATGGTTGCAGTGCAGCAGCCAGCGGCGGAATGTAATTCCGTTTGTCTTATTATTAAATTTTTCCGGATAAAGCCTGTAAAAATGATTCAGTTCCGTATTTTTCAAAATCTCCGTGTGCAGATACGCAACACCGTTGACACTGTAACCGTAATGGATATCAATATGCGCCATATGTACCCGGTTTTCTTCATCTATGATATACACAGAAGGATCCCTATATTTCTTTCGTACGCGGTTATCCAGTTCCCGGATGATCGGCATTAACTGAGGTACGACCTGATCCAGATAATGCATCGGCCAGGTCTCCAAAGCCTCTGCGAGAATCGTGTGGTTGGTATACGCACATGTTTTTGAAACAATCTCGATTGCCTCATCCATTAAAATACCCCGTTCCATCAGCAGACGGATCAGTTCCGGAATTACCATCGTCGGATGCGTGTCATTAATCTGTATTGCCGCATAATCCGACAGATCATGCAGGTTTCCGCCACGTTCTTCCACTTCATCCAAAATCAGCCTTGCGCCGCTGCTTACCATAAAATACTGCTGATAGATCCGAAGCAGGCGTCCTTTATCGTCACTGTCGTCCGGATACAAAAAGAGCGTCAGATTTTTTGCAATATCTTCTTTATCAAAATCAATACTGTCGTCTTTTACAATGCTCTCGTCCACAGACTCCACATCGAATAAATGCAGCTTCGTCGTACGGCTGCCGTATCCTGTCACATCAATATCATACATTCTGGTTGTCAAGGTAAAACCGCCGAAAGAAATCGGATAAGTACGATCCGTTTTGGTAAGCCAGCTTTCTTTTTCCATCCAGGGATTCGGTGTTTCACACTGCAGGTGATCCTGAAAGACCTGCCGAAACAGGCCGTAATGATAATTCAGCCCTACGCCGTCTCCGTTCAGGCCAAGCGTTGCAATGGAATCCAAAAAACATGCTGCAAGCCGTCCCAGACCGCCGTTTCCCAAAGACGGCTCCGGTTCCAGTTCCTCTATTTCACTTAAATTCTTGCCGTTTTCCTCCAGTAATTGTTTTACGTCGTCATAGATGCCCAGATTGATCAGATTGTTCGATAATAATTTTCCGATTAAAAATTCTGCCGAAATATAATAAAGCTTCCGTTTCCCCTTACTGCTTACTTTTTCTTGTGCCATATGTTTGGTCATTTCCAGCAGTGCATAGTATAATTCCTGATCCGTACAGTTTCGGATTGATTTGTTACATCTTTCTTTTAAGATTTTCTCTAAATTCATCTTTTACCTCCTGTGGCGCATTTACTTTGCCATAAATTCAGGGATGGATGAATGGCGCTTCCCGCCTTCCCCCTCCAAATGATTAATTTAAACTGCAACAAAAACATTTTATATCATACCATAGATTTTTCTATATGAAAATATAATTTTTAAAATGTAAAAAAATTCTGTTAAAATTTAACGTTTTATATTGACGACATGAAATAAATCTGTAAAATCTATTCTAAAAGCAAACCATACGGAGGTCACTCCCCGAGGTGTACTTTCCGTCATAATATAAACAATACGGAGGTAATTTTTTTGGACTCAGCATCTATCACACAGCTTGTATTTCTGGTTATTTTACTGTTATTATCTGCATTTTTTTCTTCTGCGGAAACAGCGTTTACTACCGCCAGCCGAATTCGTATACGCACGCTGGCAGAAGGCGGAAGCAACAAGGCAAAACGGGTACTTGCGATTACCGACGATATGCATAAAATGCTTTCTGCCATTTTAATCGGTAATAATATCGTAAACCTGTCCGCATCTTCCATTGCCACAACACTTGCAATCAAACTGTTCGGCAGTGTAGGTGCCGGAGTTGCAACCGGAATTTTAACGATACTGATCTTAATCTTCGGTGAAATTTCCCCGAAAACAGTTGCCACGGTTCATGCGGACAGCATCGCCCTTGCGTATTCTTCTCTGATCTACAGACTGATGCAGCTTCTGACTCCCGTTATCTTTATTGTAAATCAGCTGTCGATGGGATTTTTAAAACTGATGCGGTTTGACCCCGGTTCCGGCAGAACTGCCATGACAGAGGAGGAATTCAAAACAATCGTAGATGTAGGCCATGAAACGGGCGTCCTTGAAAATTCCGAACATGAAATGATAAACAATGTGTTTGATTTCGGTGACTCTCAGGCAAAAGAAATCATGATCCCAAGAATTGATATGACCTTTGCCAAATTGGACAATACGTTCGACGAACTGATCGACATCTTCCGTGAGGATAAATTCACAAGGCTTCCCGTTTATGAAGAAAATACGGATAACGTGATCGGTATTATCAACATGAAAGATCTGTTATTATACGAAGACAAACAGCACTTCCAAATCAAAGACCTGCTGCGGGAACCTTTCTTTACGTACGAACAGAAAAACACTTCTGAACTCTTTCTGGAGATGCAGAAAAATTCGATTAACATCGCAATTGTACTCGACGAATACGGTGTCACTGCGGGTATGATTACGTTAGAAGATCTGCTCGAAGAGATTGTCGGAGAAATTCGGGACGAATACGATGCCGACGAAGAAGATCCTCTGATCCAGACAGGCGAACGGGAATACTGCGTACAGGGCTCCATGAATTTAGAAGATTTATGCGATGTGTTAAACCTTCCGTTTTATTCCGAAGATTACGACACCATCGGCGGTTATCTCATAGGTCTGTTCGGTCATCTTCCCGAAAAAAACGAAATCATCATTACGGATGAGGACATTCTCTTACAGGTTACGCAGATGGATAAAAACCGAATTGAAAAAATATACATGAAACTTCCGGAAAAACAAGACTCCGATACGGTATAATCTATTGATAGAGCCGGAAAAACGTACGGTTTTTTCCGATACGGAACTGTCGCTTTAACGATTGAATAATCGTGAAGCGGCAGCTTCCTTTTTGCCT